>NZ_JBVIPT010000008.1:0-422451 GCF_055577685.1 Streptomyces sp. NPDC033178 | reverse complement strand
CCGGCTACCCGTCGTCGCCTTGGTGAGCTTCTACCTCACCAACAAGCTGATAGGCCGCGGGCTCATCCTTCACCGCCGGAGCTTTCAACCCCCACCCATGCGGGCAGGAGTGTTATCCGGTATTAGACCCCGTTTCCAGGGCTTGTCCCAGAGTGAAGGGCAGATTGCCCACGTGTTACTCACCCGTTCGCCACTAATCCACCCCGAAGGGCTTCATCGTTCGACTTGCATGTGTTAAGCACGCCGCCAGCGTTCGTCCTGAGCCAGGATCAAACTCTCCGTGAATGTATTCCCGTAATCGGGATGACACCACGAGAGCGGAACAGTCGGGCGGAATAAGCCCGGCTGTTCACAGCGTCCTCGCTGTGCGCCTGCCGGAACAATGCCCGGCAGGACTTTTTCAAAGGAACCTCATCTTCGGCCGTGACGGCCGGAGACAGGGTATCAACATATCTGGCGTTGATTTTTGGCACGCTGTTGAGTTCTCAAGGAACGGACGCTTCCTTCGTACTCACCCGAGAGACTCTCTCGCGGCTTTCCTCCGGGCGCTTCCCTTCGTGTTTCCAACCTTACCAGATCCGTTTTCCGTTCCGTTTCCGGTCGGAATTCATTTCCGGTGGCCAGTTGGGGGGCCTTTGCCTATTCGATTGCCTAGTGGCTTTCTTTCGGCGAGTCCGACTTTATCAGAAGTTTTTGACCGGCCTGACCGGCCACTCGTTCCTGATTTATCGGGAAGTGCCTCTCCGGAACCGAATTCCAGGAAGCTGACAGATGCTAAACCGCCGCCACCGAACTTGTCCAGTTCCAGGCAACTGTTCAAATCTACCTCCCCACACGTCCCGTGTCAACGGTTTTTGTGGGGCGAAGAGGAGAGTAGCAGCTCAGTCGGCGTGCCTGCACATCAGGCGGCGGTCGGTACGGAGGCGCTGCGTTCGGCTTCCTCGACGTCGCCCGTCTCGCCGGCCCGCGCCGCACGACCGCCCAAGATGTAGACGTACGCGAGGAACAGCAGCTCGGCGGCTATGCCGATGCCGATGCGGGCCCAGGTCGGGAGGCCGGACGGGGTGACGAAGCCTTCGATGGCGCCCGAGACGAAGAGGACCAGGGCCAGGCCTATCGCCATGCCCAGGGCGGCTCGGCCCTCCTCGGCGAGGGCGGATCGGCGGCTGCGGGGACCCGGGTCGATGACGGTCCACCCGAGGCGTAGTCCCGTACCGGCCGCTACGAAGACGGCGGTCAGTTCCAGGAGGCCGTGCGGGAGGATCAGGCCGAGGAAGGTGTCGAGGCGGCCGGCCGAGGACATCAGGCCGATGCCGACGCCCACGTTGAGCATGTTCTGGAAGAGGATCCAGACGACCGGCAGGCAGAGGAAGGCGCCGAGTACCAGGCACATCGCGGCGGCCTGGGCGTTGTTCGTCCATACCTGGGCCGCGAAGGACGTCGCCGGATGGCTTGAGTAGTAGGTCTCGTACTCGCCGCCGGGGCGTGTGAGCTCCCGCAGTTCGCTCGGGGCCGCGATCGAGGACTGGACCTCCGGGTGGGTGCCGATCCACCACCCCAGGACGATGGCGACGGCCGTGGAGAGCAGCGCGGTGGGGACCCACCAGTGGCGTGAGCGGTAGACCGCGGCGGGGAAACCGTGCGTAAGGAAGCGGGTGACATCGCGCCAGGACGCGCGGCGGGTGCCTGCCACGGCACTACGCGCGCGTGCCACCAGTTGACTGAGGCGGCCGGTCAGCTGGGGGTCCGGGGCGCTCGACTGGATCAGGGAGAGGTGGGTCGCCGTGCGCTGGTAGAGGGCGACGAGTTCGTCGGCCTCCGCGCCGGTGAGGCGCCTTTGGCGTCCGAGGAGTGCGTCGAGCCGGTCCCATTCGGCTCGATGGGCGGACACGAAGACGTCGAGGTCCATCGGGTTGGCTGCTCCTCGGCTGCTCGTCGTGTGGTCAGCTTGTCGCACTGCGGCGCGATGTGCCCTCAGCTTGGCAGACTGGCTGTCCTCGGGGCAGTTCGGGGAAGGACGGCGGGCGTGAGTGAGCTTGTGACGGGCGAGGCGGTGGCGCTGGAGTTGCGCCCCGCGAAGCTGCCGAGCCGGGTGCTGGCCGTGGTGCTCGACCTGGCGGTGGCGGTGGCCGCCTATGTCGCGGTGACCATTGCTCTGGTGGCGTCCACGTCCGCGCTCGACGAGGCGGCTCAGATGGCGGTGTCGATCGCCGCGTTCATTCTTCTGCTGGTGGGCGGTCCGATCGCCGTGGAGACGCTCAGTCATGGGCGGTCGCTGGGGAAGCTGGCGTGCGGGCTGCGGGTGGTGCGGGACGACGGCGGGCCGATCCGGTTCCGGCACGCGCTGGTGCGTGGGGCGGTCGGCGTGGTCGAGATCCTGATGACGTTCGGGGTCGTGGCGTGCATCGCGTCTCTGGTGTCCGCACGGGGGCGGCGGCTCGGTGATGTGTTCGCGGGGACTCTGGTCGTACGGGAACGGATTCCCGCCGGGCGTACGGCCTTCGTGCCTCCGCCGCCGCCTTGGCTGGCGGGGCGGTTCTCCGGCCTTGATCTGTCCGGGGTTCCTGATGCGCTGTGGCTGGCTGTGCGGCAGTACCTGACTCGGATGCAGCAGCTGGATCCGCAGGTCGGCTGGGCGATGGCCGAGCGGCTCGCGGCCGATGTCGCGGAACGCACCGGGGCACCGGCGCCGCAGGGGGTGCCGCCTGCGGCGTATCTGGCGGCCGTGATGCAGGAGCGGCAGGCTCGGGAGGCCCGGCGGGCGTTCAGTGGCGGGGGCGCTGTCGGTGGTCCTGCCGCAGGCGGGGCGATGGCAGGCGCGCCAGGAACACCAGGTACGCCAGGTACGAGCGGGCCCGTGATGCCGTACGGGATGGCGCCTTCGCCGGAATCAGCCCGCCCCTCCCATCCGTACCCACCGGCTTCGCCGCCCGTCGGCTACTCGGCTCCCGCGCCGACGCCAACACCGACGCCCGCACCGAGAGCGGCACCGCAGGACGCCGGCGCCGAGCGTCCCGCCACCGGCTTCGCCCCGCCCGCGTAGCCTCCGGGCTCCCGGGCTCCCCCCGGCACCTTCTTCAGGCGAACACCGACGGCGGGGATTCCAGGTCCTCCAGCTCGATGCCGGGCGCGGAGAGGATGACGTCGCCGGAGAGGTGCACGGCGTGCTGCTCGCCGGTGTCCAGGGCTGTGACCTGGTATTCCTCCACGGTCAGGGGGCCGTTGTCAGTGGCGTGTGTTTCTCTCGTGATCAGGGCCCAGGACTGGTCGAGGGTGCGCGGGGCGAGGACCGGATCCGTGAAGGCGACGAGGCGTACACGCGTGGCGGAGGCATCGGGGGTGAGGCGCAACAGACGTGCGGTGGCGATGAGGAACGCGGGGGATGTGCCGGTGAAGGCGTGGGCGCGGACATTGCCTTCGGTGGCGTGAACTCCCGTGGGGTCGGTGCGGACCCAGGTGACGCCGTCGAGGGCGGCGCCGCGGACCTGCCAGCCCGAGGCGTGCAGTTCGAGACGGATGGGGCGGCCGAGGTCGTCGAGGGCGAGGTCGACGGAACCGGCCGGGTCGCCGGAGGGGGTGGTCAGTTGGGAGACGTAGCGCCAGCCGGAGGGGCCGGGCGCGCAGTGGAAGTGTTCTTCGGCAAGGGGGGTGTGGTCGTGCGGATCATGGAGCGAATATCGGCCGCGGGGCATGGTGGCTCGGGTCCTCGTAGGGGGCAGGCCCCCGCCGGTGACGACGGGGGCCTGCTGACAACCGTTGGCTGAGCGCCGGGCTCGGCTGCTCAGTAGCGGTAGTGGTCCGACTTGTACGGGCCCTCGACCTCGACACCGATGTACGAGGCCTGCTCGGGGCGGAGCGTCGTGAGCTTCACGCCGAGCGCGTCGAGGTGGAGGCGGGCGACCTTCTCGTCGAGGTGCTTGGGCAGCACGTAGACGTCGGTCGGGTACTCCTCGGGCTTGGTGAACAGCTCGATCTGGGCCAGGGTCTGGTCCGCGAACGAGTTGGACATCACGAACGACGGGTGGCCGGTCGCGTTGCCCAGGTTCAGCAGGCGGCCCTCGGAGAGGACGATGATCACCTTGCCGTCGGGGAACTTCCAGGTGTGGACCTGCGGCTTGACCTCGTCCTTGACGATGCCCGGGATCTTCGCGAGGCCGGCCATGTCGATCTCGTTGTCGAAGTGGCCGATGTTGCCCACGATCGCCTGGTGCTTCATCTTGGCCATGTCCGAGGCCATGATGATGTCCTTGTTGCCGGTCGTGGTGATGAAGATGTCGGCCTTGTCGACGACCTCGTCGAGCGTCGTGACCTGGTAGCCGTCCATCGCCGCCTGCAGCGCGCAGATCGGGTCGATCTCGGTGACGATCACGCGGGCGCCCTGACCGCGCAGGGACTCCGCGCAGCCCTTGCCCACGTCGCCGTAGCCGAGGACGACCGCGGTCTTGCCGCCGATGAGGACGTCGGTGGCGCGGTTGATGCCGTCGATCAGGGAGTGGCGGCAGCCGTACTTGTTGTCGAACTTCGACTTGGTGACGGCGTCGTTCACGTTGATCGCCGGGAACAGGAGGGTGCCGTCGCGGTGCATCTCGTACAGGCGGTGGACGCCGGTGGTGGTTTCCTCGGTCACGCCGCGGATCTCCGAGGCGACCTGGGTCCACTTCTGCGAGCCGTTGGAGATCGTCCGGGTCAGGAGCCCCAGGACGACGCGGTGCTCGTCGGACTCGGCGGTGTCGAGGGACGGGACCTTGCCGGCCTTCTCGTACTCGACGCCCTTGTGGACGAGCATGGTGGCGTCACCGCCGTCGTCCAGGATCATGTTCGGGCCGCCGGTGGGGGTGTTCGGCCAGGTCAGCGCCTGCTCCGTGCACCACCAGTACTCCTCCAGCGTCTCGCCCTTCCAGGCGAAGACCGGGATGCCCTGGGGGTTGTCGGGCGTGCCGTTCGGGCCCACGGCGATGGCGGCGGCCGCGTGGTCCTGGGTGGAGAAGATGTTGCAGGACACCCAACGGACCTCGGCGCCCAGGGCGACCAGGGTCTCGATCAGGACGGCGGTCTGCACGGTCATGTGCAGCGAGCCCATGATGCGGGCGCCGGCCAGCGGCTGGGCGTCGGCGAACTCCCTGCGGATCGACATGAGGCCGGGCATCTCGTGCTCGGCGAGGGTGATCTCCTTGCGACCGAAGTCGGCCAGGGAAAGGTCGGCGACCTTGAAGTCCTGTCGGTTGTCGACAGTGGTCATACGAGCTGCTCCTCGGGTTGGGCGAGGTCGGTTGGGCTGGTCTGCGCGGCGGCGGGGCGGGACGTGCGTCCACGGGGCACACGAATGCCCGGTGCCTTGCGCAGCGCAGTCCGTCGGAGGCCCTCTCTCCCTCGGTCGGCCCGTACGGGGCCGCCCGACCGCCATCAGCAGCGACGTCTGGCTCGGTTACGAATCTACACCGATCGGCTCAGCGGGCCCCAGTCCGCCTCCGGACAGAAAGAAGCGGAGTCCGCGCGTCCGCCGGGCCGGGCCCAGGGGCCAACAAGCCCGGACAATCCGGGACTTTTGAACTTTTGGTCCTGTGCAGGGGTCTGTTGCAGGATGCCGGGGATCGGGACCATGTGCGCCAGCTCGCGGATCGCGATCCCCCACAACAAAGGCGTTAGGAGATCGACGTGACCAGTCCGGCCGGCCTTCCCCCCACGGGCGGCGGCAGTGACGCGCGGCAGCGGTTGAAGCTGCTCGCGGTGACCGCCTGCCCGACCGGCATTGCCCACACCTACATGGCGGCCGAGAAGCTCTCGCAGGCGGCGGAGCAGCTCGGCGTCGACATCAAGGTGGAGACCCAGGGCTCGATCGGGGCCGAAAACGTACTCACTGACAACGATGTCAGAACCGCGGACGGCGTGATCATCGCCGCGGACAAGGATGTGGACCTGAGCCGGTTCGCCGGGAAGCGGGTGGTGACAGTCGGTGTCGCCGAGGGAATCCACCACCCCGAGCGGCTGATCGAGCAGGTGCGGACCGCGCCCGTGCACGGCGGGGGTGGGGGCGGGGCCAGTACGTCCTCAGCCGCCGGCAGCGGCAGTGGCGGCGGCAGGGAGCGGAGCGTCGGGTACAAGGCGCTGATGAACGGCGTCAGCTACATGATCCCGTTCGTCGTGGTCGGCGGGCTGCTGATCGCGATCTCGCTGTCGCTCGGCGGGCACACCGATCCGTCCGGTGGCCTGGTCATCCCGAAGGGCTCCTTCTGGATGGACGTCAACAACATCGGCGTCATCGGGTTCCAGCTGATGGTGCCGATCCTGTCCGGCTATATCGCGTACGCGATCGGGGACCGGCCGGCGCTGGTGCCGGGCATGGTCGGCGGGTGGATCGCCAACACCGGTTCGCTGTACGACTCCGAGGCGGGCGCGGGCTTCATCGGGGCGATCGTGACCGGGTTCCTCGCCGGCTATCTGGTGCTGTGGATCAAGAAGGTCCAGGTTCCGAAGTTCGTCCGGCCGATCATGCCGATCATCGTGATCCCGATCGTGGCGACGACGGCTCTCGGGCTGTTCTTCATCTACGTGATCGGCGAGCCCATCTCCTGGGTCTTCGAGCATCTGACGGACTGGCTCGGCGGGTTGACCGGGACCAGCACGGTGCTGCTCGGCGCGATCCTGGGGCTGATGATCGCGTTCGACATGGGCGGGCCGGTCAACAAGACGGCGTTCCTTTTCGGTGCGGGGCTCATCGCGACCGGCAACCAGGAGGTCATGGGCATGTGCGCCGCCGCGATCCCGGTGATGCCGCTCGGGCAGGGGCTCGCCACGCTGATCCGGAAGCGGCTCTACACCGAGCAGGAGCGTGAGACGGGTCTCGCCTCGCTGTTCATGGGGTTGTTCGGGATATCCGAGGGCGCCATTCCGTTCGCCGCCGCACGGCCGGCGCAGGTCATCCCCGCCAACATGCTCGGTGGTGCGGTGGCCGGAGCGCTCGCGGGCCTTGCCGGGGTCGAGGACGCGGTGCCGCACGGCGGGCCGATCGTGGCGGTGCTGGGCGCCGTCAGCGGCGTACCGATGTTCTTCGTGGCCGTGGTGATCGGGACCGTGGTGACGGCCCTGACGACGGTCGCGCTCATCGATGTCGGTGAGCGCAGGCGGAGGGGCCGGCCGATGGTCGACGGTCTCGCACCGCAGCCCGAACTCGCCCTCGCGGGCGCGGGCGCCAGCAGCGATGTCCTCGGCGCCGGCGGCGGAACGGCCACCGCGCACGCTCCCGCACAGCGGACGGAATCGGTTCCCGCATCCGCCGGCTCGGCGGCCGACGCCTCTCCCGACGCATCCGCGGATGGGCCCGCCGGTGCCCCGGACTCGGACTCGGCCCCGGACTCGGACTCGGACTCGGACTCGGACGACGAAGTTCTCTCCGGATATCTCACGGCGCAGACCGTCAAGGTTCGGCTCGGTTCCGGTGACAAGGAGTCCGCGATCCGGGAGATGGCCGGGCTGCTGGCCGCGACCGGGAAGGTCACGGACGTCGAGGAGTTGGTGGCGGCGGCGCTGCGGCGCGAGGAGCAGGGTACGACCGGGCTCGGCGAGGAGATCGCCATCCCACATGCCAAGACCGATGCGGTGACGGCGCCCGTCGTCGGGTTCGCGCGGTCGGCGGAGGGTGTCGAGTGGGGTTCGCTCGACGGTACGAAGGCGAAGCTGGTCTTCATGATCTCCGTGCCGGAGGCCGCCGCCGGGGACGAGCATCTGCGGATTCTGGCGCTGCTGTCCCGGAAGTTGATGGACACCGGGTTCCGGGAGCGGCTGATGACGGCTGCCGACGAGGCGGCGGTGCTCGACGTGCTGCGCGAGATCCGGTAGCCGCTCGGATCCCGTCCGGGGCCTCGCACCTCTCGGAGGCGCGAGGCCCCTGCCGTTCACCGGGACGCCCTACTCTCCGCACGCGCGGAAGTGCCGCGAGGGGAGGGGAACGGGGATGCGCAAGGGACGCGGACTGGCGCTCACGGCCTGGGTGTTGGGGCCGTTGGGGCTCGTGTTGTTGATCGGCTCCGTGCTGTATGTGCGGTCGGCCTATACGGGGGTCACGGTGGTGAGTTCGAGCATGTCGCCCACGTACACCGCCGGGGAGCGGCTGGTCGTGGAGTTGGTGGACGGGGACCAGGTGCGCCGGGGTGATGTCGTTCTCGTCGACTCGGCCCGCCCGGACGTCGACGGACCCGTGCTCCAGCGGGTCGTGGGCGTCGGCGGCGACCGGGTGGCGTGCTGCGAGGGCAGTGGCACGGAGGAGCGGGTGACGCTCAACGGGCGGCCGCTCAAGGAGTCGTACGTGCGGGACGGCGTCGCCGACGGCATCGGGCGGCCGTACGACCTGAAGGTGCCCGAGGGGCAGTTGTTCCTGCTCGGCGACCACCGGGTGGACTCGCTGGACTCCCGGTTCTACGGAAGCGGCGACACGGCGGGCGCGGTGTCGGCCGGGGCCGTGCGGGGGCGGGTGGTGGACGGCCTGGGCGGTGCTCTGTTCGCGCTGCTGGCCGCGGCGCTCGGGCTGGTGCTCGCACTGGTCGGGCTCGGCTGTGGGATCGCGGCCAGGGTCGTACGACGCCGGTCGGTGCCTCCGGCGCCGCCCTGGCCCGTGCACCCGTAGGTGGCGCGGCACGGACGTACAGGCGCCTGTACGCGGAAGGGCCCGCCGAATCGTTCGGCGGGCCCGGTCTCGTACGAGGAAGGCACACGAGGAAGAGGGCGCCCCCTTCCTCGTACGGGATCCTCGTACGGGAAGTCAGTGGTCGGCGGTGGGTACCGGGCCTCCCGGGGCGGCCTCGGTGTCCGGGCCCTTTGCGGCCTCGGTCTCGCTGTAGATGTCGGGTTCGAGGTAGATGACGCGGGCGATCGGGACGGCCTCGCGGATGCGGGACTCGGCGGCGTCGATGGCGGCGGCGACCTCGGTGGCCGTTTCGTCGTGCCGGACGGCGATCTTGGCGGCGACGAGCAGTTCCTCGGGGCCGAGGTGGAGCGTGCGCATGTGGATGATGGCGGGGACCGTGTCGCCGTCGACGATGGCGGCCTCGATCTTCCTGACGTCCTCCACGCCCGCGGCCTCGCCCAGGAGCAGCGACTTGGTCTCGGCGGCCAGGACGATCGCGATGGCGATCAGCAGGATGCCGATGCAGAGGGTGCCGATGCCGTCCCAGACGCCGTCGCCCGTGCCCAGGGCCAGGCCCACGCCGATGAGCGCGAGGATCAGACCGACGAGGGCGCCCAGGTCCTCAAGGAGCACGACCGGGAGCTCGGGGGCCTTGGCGTGGCGCACGAACTCCTTCCAGGACTGCTTGCCGCGGATGGTGTTGGACTCCTTGATGGCCGTCCGGAAGGAGAAGGTCTCGGCGATGATCGCGAAGACGAGGACGCCCACCGGCCAGTACCAGTGGGTGATCTCGTGCGGGTGCTTGATCTTCTCGTAGCCCTCGTAGATCGCGAACATGCCGCCGACCGAGAAGAGGACGATCGAGACGAGGAAGGCGTAGATGTACCGCTCGCGGCCGTAGCCAAAGGGGTGCTGCGGGGTCGCCTCGCGCTGGGCCTTCTTGCCGCCGAGGAGCAGCAGGCCCTGGTTCCCCGAGTCGGCCAGCGAGTGCACGGACTCGGCGAGCATCGACGACGAACCACTGAAGAGGAACGCCACGAACTTCGCTACCGCGATCGCGAGGTTCGCGGCGAGTGCCGCCACGATCGCTTTGGTGCCGCCTGACGCGCTCATGTGTTCCCGATGTCCCTTCGTCTGCCATCCCGGCCGGCCGTCTGCCCGCTCGGCTGCCGTCCCGGGCTTTGCCCGCCCTTTGCGGTGGGCCATTGTTGCAGCCCGGGCCGACATCGGTACGCCGGGTCGCCACAGTGACCGTTTCAGGCCATGGGGAGGGTCACTCCATGGGGAGGGCCGCCAGGGCTCAGGCGATGACGGTGGCCCGGAAGACCGTGCCCTCGCCGGACACCTCCGCCCTTTCGCCCGCGGGTACGAATACGGACCGGCCGGGGCCGAGCGCGTGCTCGCCCGCCTGTACGGAACCCGCGGTGCACAGCAGGATCTGCGGGGTGCCGAGGGTGAGGTCGTGGACCGGGGCGCCCGCCACGAGGGCGTAACGGGAGAGGCGGAACTCGTCGATGGGGGTCTCGTAGACCTCCTCGCCGTCGGGGGACGCCTCGGGGCGCAGTACGCCCGGGTCGCTCGCCTCGAAGCGGACGATCCGCAGGAGTTCGGGGACGTCGACGTGCTTGGGGGTGAGGCCGCAGCGCAGGACGTTGTCGGAGTTGGCCATGATCTCGACGCCGAGGCCGTTCAGATACGCGTGCGGCACGCCGGCGCCGAGGAACAGCGCCTCGCCGGGCTGCAGTCGGACGTGGTTGAGCAGCATGGCGGCGATGACGCCCGGGTCGCCCGGGTAGTGGTGCGCCAGCTCGGCGTACGGGGCGTGGGCGCCGCCGAGGCGGGCGCAGGCCGCGGCCGTCTCGGTGACCGTGGCGGCCATCTGCTCGCGGTCCGCGGACAGCACGGCCGTCAGCACCTCGCGCAGCGCGGCCTCTTCGGGGTGGGCGTGCAGCAGATCGACGTACGGCTTGAGGGAGTCGACCTCAAGAGCCGCGAGCAGGTCGGCGGCCTCCGCCGGGGCCCGGAATCCGCACAGGCCGTCGAACTCGGTGAGCGCGCAGATCAGTTCGGGCTTGTGGTTGGCGTCCTTGTAGTTGCGGTGCGGGGCGTCGATCGGGACGCCCCGGCGCTCCTCGTCCTCGTACCCCTCCTTGGCCTGGGCGAGGTCGGGGTGGACTTGGAGGGAGAGGGGGGCGCCCGCAGCGAGGAGCTTGAGGAGGAACGGCAGGCGCGGGCCGAACTTGGCGACGGCCGCCCGGCCGAGCTCCTTCTCGGGAGCCTTGTCGATCACCTCGGTGAGCGGGCCGCGGAGGGTGCGCGAGGGGGCGCCGGGGTGGGCGCCCATCCACATCTCGGCCTGCGGCTCGCCGGTCGGCTCGGCGCCCAGGAGGCGCGGGATGGCCGTGGTGGAGCCCCAGGCGTAGGGGCGGATCGTGTTGTCGAGGCGGTCCATGCTCTGTTTTCTTCTCCGTACGTACGCTGCTCAGCGGGCGCTGGTCACCAGGCGTGGCTCAAGGTCAGGCTCCCGAGGCGAGCGCCAGGTAAACGGCGGCGAAATCCGTGATGGCGATCAGCTCGGCGAGGGTCTCCAGGTCGCCGCCGTCCTCCGGTTCGAGTTCGCTGATCGGTGTGTCGTGGCTGAGGGCCAGTTCACGGGCGGCGGGGGCGGCGCTGAGGCCGCCGGTCGGGCGGTCGCGGAGGAGGACCACGCGCGCGTGCATGACCTGTGCCTCCTCGACGCGGTCGCGGAAGAAGTCGTCCGGGTCCGCGCCGGCGGCCAGCGCGCCCGAGAGCAGGACGCTGTGCGCGTCGAGCGCCTCGGGCAGCTCGGCGGCGAGTGCGGGGCGGCCCGCCAGCTCGGCCAGCGCGCCGACGAAACGGCGGCCGGCCGGACCCGCGGACGTGCCCTCGGTCCAGATCACCGGGAGCGCCTCGGCCAGCTCGGCCGCGAGGGTCTTGGCGGGGTTGCTGTACGTCGCGATCGCCGGACCGCAGCGCTCCGCGATCTGGTCGAGCCGGTCGGCGACCTTCTGCAGGGCCTCGGGCGGCGCGGTGACCAGACCGGTGCGGTCGAGGAGCGCGAGCAGCGGCGTGAGCAGCGCCCAGAGCACTCCGGGGGCGGACGCGGCGGAGGGCGCCCCCGGCTCGTACGGGGCGGTCGCCATCTGTACGAAGAGGCCGTGGGCGCCGTCCACCGCCTCGGTCAGCGGGGAGCGGGCCGGGGCCACGGCGGCGACCGTGCAGCCGCGGCGGTAGGCCTGCTCGACCAGGAGCGAGAGGCCGGGCTCGCTGCCGTCCGGGGTGGCGATCAGCAGCAGGTCGACGGGGCCCGCCCAGCCGGGCAGCTCCCAGCGGAGTGCGCCCGCGGCCGGGGCCACGCCGGTGGGGGCCAGGCGGATGACGGGGGAGCCCGCCCCGGCCAGGGTGCCGAGCAGGTCCGCGGCGCTGATCGCGGCGGCGCCGGGGCCCGCGATCAGGACGGCGCGCGGGCGGCCGTCCGGCTTGAGATCGGGGATGCCCGCCTCGGCCGCGTGCCGGGCCGCCGTGCGGACTCGGGCGCCCGCTTCGGCGGCGCCGCGGAGCAGGCCGCGGCGGTCGGCCTCCGCGAGGGCCTCGGGGGCGTCGAGCAGCGATTCGTCGAGCATGGGCGGCAGCCTCCGGTCGCCGGTTCTTCCTTGGGGCTCGGCCTTGCGGGTCGCCTGGGCGGCGGGCCCTGTGCGGGTCGCCTGGGCGGCTGGCCTTATGCGGGGCGGCGGGCCTCGTCCACGAGGAGGACCGGGATGTCGTCCCGGACGGGGTAGGCCAGGCCGCAGTCCTGGCCGGTGCAGATCAGCTCGGTTTCCTGCTCCTTGAGCGGGGCGTGGCACGCCGGGCAGGCGAGGATCTCCAGGAGGCCGGCTTCGAGCGGCATGTCGGGTCCCTTCGGGGGCGGGGTCGTGCGGGTGATGTGGCCTGGTCAGGGTACCGCTGTGGGTGGGTGGGCGTCGGAGGAGTTCGCCCCCGCCGCCCTTACCCTTCCCGTCTCCTGGGGGCTGCGCCCCCAGACCCCCGCTGATCGGCCTGAACGGCCTCGTCCTCAAACGCCGGACGGGCTGAAGATGTCGGCCCGGGCCGACACGGCTTCAGCCTCTGATGATCGCCAGTGCCTCGTCCCGGACCTTCGCCATCGTCGGCTCGTCGCGTGCCTCCGCGTTGAGGCGGAGGAGGGGTTCCGTGTTGGACGGGCGGACGTTGAACCACCAGTCGGTGGCGGAGACGGTGAGGCCGTCGAGTTCGTCGAGGGTGATGCCCTCGCGGCCCTGGTAGGCGGCCTTGATGGCGGCGAGGCGGCCGGCCTGGTCGTCGACCGTGGAGTTGATCTCGCCGGAGCCGGCGTAGCGGTCGTACTGGGCGACGAGGGCGGAGAGCGTGCCTTCCTGGCCGCCGAGGGCGGCGAGGACGTGGAGGGCGGCGAGCATGCCCGTGTCCGCGTTCCAGAAGTCCTTGAAGTAGTAGTGCGCGGAGTGCTCGCCGCCGAAGATCGCGCCGGACGTGGCCATCTCGGCCTTGATGAAGGAATGGCCCACGCGCGTGCGTACCGGCGTGCCGCCGTTCTCCCGGACGACCTCCGGGACCGACCAGGACGTGATCAGGTTGTGGATGACCGTGCCCTTGCCGCCGTTCCTGGCCAGCTCGCGGGCGGCGACCAGGGCCGTGATCGCGGACGGGGAGACGGGCTCGCCGCGCTCGTCGACGACGAAGCAGCGGTCGGCGTCGCCGTCGAATGCGATGCCGAGGTCGGCGTCCTCCTCGCGGACGCGCTTCTGGAGGTCGACGATGTTCGCCGGGTCCAGCGGGTTCGCCTCGTGGTTCGGGAACGTGCCGTCCAGCTCGAAGTACATCGGGACGAGGGTCAGGGGCAGCCCGGCGAAGACGGTCGGGACGGTGTGTCCGCCCATGCCGTTGCCCGCGTCGACCACGACCTTCAGGGGGCGGATGGCGGTCAGGTCGACGAGGCCGCGCAGATGCGCCGCGTAGTCCTCCAGGGTGTCCCGCCGGGTGATCGTGCCCGGTGTCGCGTCCGACGTCGGTGCTCCGGAGTCGATCCAGGACTCGACGAGTTCGCGGATCTCCGAGAGGCCGGTGTCCTGGCCGACCGGGGCGGCGCCCGGGCGGCACATCTTGATGCCGTTGTACTGCGCCGGGTTGTGCGAGGCCGTGAACATCGCGCCCGCGAGGCCGAACGCCCCCGACGCGTAGTACAGCTGGTCCGTCGAGCACAGCCCGATCTCGGTCACGTCGACGCCGCGCGCCGCGGCACCGCGCGCGAAGGCCCGCGACAGACCGGGGGACGAGGGGCGCATGTCGTGCCCGGTCACGATCGCGTCGGCGCCCGTGACCTGCACGAAGGCCGCGCCGAACAGCTCGGCCAGCGTCTCGTCCCACTGGTCCGGGACCACCCCGCGTACGTCGTACGCCTTAACGAGCTGCGACAGATCAGCGGTCACGGCCAACCTTCCTTGAGTCCTCAACGGTGGCCCCAAACTACCCGTACGAACTGACACTCGGCCGTCCGGGACCCGGGAGGGCACATACGGACATCGCGCACGGACCTCGCACGGACTTCGCAAGGCCTTACGGAAGCATCCATTCCAGGACGGGCGAGCTCTGCCCGACGACGATCAGGCACATGACCAGCAGGAGTCCGAGGCTCCATGGGAGCACCTTGCGCAGCAGGTCTCCCTCGCGGCCGGCGAGGCCGACCGCCGCGCAGGCGATGGTGAGGTTCTGCGGCGAGATCATCTTGCCGAGGACACCTCCGGAGCTGTTGGCGGCCGCGAGGAGCTCCGGGGAGAGTCCCGACTCGCGGGCCGCGGTCACCTGAAGGGCGCCGAAGAGCGCGTTGGCGGAGGTGTCCGATCCGGAGACCGCCACGCCGAACCAGCCCAGGACCGGCGACAGGAAGGCGAGTCCCGCGCCCGCCGCCGCCACGAAGTGGCCGATCGTGGCCGCCTGTCCGGAGAGGTTCATGACGTAGGCGAGCGCCAGGACGGACGTCACGGTGAGGATCGCGAACCTCAACTCGTGGACGGTGGCGGCCCATTCCCTGACCGCCACGCGCGCGTGCACCCCGAGTACGACGGCCGTGCACACCCCGGCGAGCAGCACGAGCGTGCCGCCGGTGGACACGATGGGCCAGGTGAAGACGTTGCCGCCGACGGGGTCGCCGTCCGCGTTCGCGACGTTCAGGAACGGCCAGTCGAAGGTGCGGGTCGCCTTCGCCAACTGGTCCTTCACCACCGGGATCTGGGCGATGGAGAAGATCACGACGATCAGCGCGTACGGCGAGTAGGCCCGCAGCACCTCGGGGCGCGGGTCCTCCTCGTCCAGGTCCTCGCTGCGTACGCCCGTCAGGACCGCGGCCCGTACGGGCTCGGCGGCGGGCTTGCGTGCCTGGGGCACCGCCATCAGGGCGCCCGCGCCGGCCAGCGCGGCCCCGATGTCGGCGAGTTGGGCGGAGACGTAGTTGGAGGCGGCGAACTGGGCCACGGCGAAGGCGAATCCGCACGCCATGGCCGGAATCCAGGTCTCGCGCAGACCGCGTCGCCCGTCCACCAGGAAGACGAGCACCAGGGGCACCACCAGGGCGAGCAGCGGAGTCTGCCGGCCCACCACGGAGGCGACGGAATCCAGTGGCAGGCCCGTGACTTGAGCCAGTGTCACGACCGGGGTGCCCATCGCCCCGAAGGCGACCGGCGCGGTGTTGGCGACCAGTGCGACCACCGCGGCGCGGACGGGATCGAAGCCGAGCGCGACCAGCATGACCGAGCAGATCGCGACGGGCGCGCCGAAGCCCGCGAGGGCCTCCAGGAGCGCGCCGAAGCAGAACGCGACGACGAGCGCCTGGATGCGCGGGTCGTCGGAGAGTCGCCCGAACGAGCGGCGCAGGATGTCGAAGTGCCGGGTGTGGACGGTCATCCGGTACACCCAGAGGGCGTTGACGACGATCCACAGGATGGGGAAGAGGCCGAACACGGCTCCCTGGGCGGCGCTGGAGAGCGTCTGGCCGAGGGGCATGCCGTACGCGAGCCAGGCGACCAGGGCCGCGGCCGCGAGGCCGATGAGGCCCGCCAGGTGCGCCTTCATCCGGACGCCGCCGAGCAGGACGAGGACGATGACGAGGGGCAGGGTCGCGACGAGTGCGGACAGGCCGAGCGAGTCGGCCACGGGCTCGAGTTCCTGGATGTACACGGAGCCTCCCCGGATTCCGCGATGCGGAAAGCGATTTCTCACGGGCGGGGGAATGGTCGTGTCCGCGACAAGCTCACGTCAATGGTCGTGCGTCACCGAGTGAAACGTGCACCGAATATGCACGAGGTGAAGTCCCGTTCGCGGGAAGGGGGTTCAGGAGTCCGGCGAACGATCAGGAGTCCGGCGAGCGCAGCACCCGGAGGTGGCCCCGACGGGCGACCTCCATCGGGTCCGCGCCGCGGGCGTTGCCGCCGCCCGCCTGCGCGGCGCGCTCCTGCGGACGGGCCGCCTCGCGCACGGCGTTGGCGAGCGCCTCCAGGTCGTCACCGCTGGGGCGGGAGGGAGCGGAGGCGTCGGCGAGCCGCACGACTTCCCAGCCACGCGGGGCGGTGAGGCGCTCGGAGTGCTCGGCGCACAGGTCGTAACAGTGGGGTTCGGCGTAGGTGGCGAGCGGGCCGAGGACCGCGGTCGAGTCGGCGTAGACGTACGTCAGCGTCGCGACGGCGGGACGGCCGCAAGCGGTGCGCGAACAGCGACGTACAGGGCTCACGACGTTGGACGGTACCGCACTCTTGAGCGGGCCGCGACGACTCCCCCCGGGGTCACTCCACCGTGTCGTGGTGTGACTCCTGACACAGGTGGTTCCTGGCGCGCCTTGTTGACCTGCGGGTACGGGTGTTGGCGAAATTTCGGACGGGTCCAGGAGTGATCCCGAGTTGGTGCGAAAGCTGTCAATTGCCGTTATTTCTGTGGTCCTAGAGGCATATGGAAACGAGCCCAACCTTGGCTGGAATGGTCATCAAGTGGCGTACGCGGTTGGTGAGTCGCTGCCGGTTGTGGGCGCTGGTCGCGCCGTGGGGCGGGAGCCGTGGGACGCCCCGGAGCCGCTCCCCCGCGGGGGTGAGCGTCGGTGGACACGTGCAGGCGGGGGAAGGGTCTGGGGACTACTCTTCGTCAGTGATGGACAACCCCGTACCGCCCCGTACCGCCGAGCCCAGGCCCCGTCGTCGTGATCGACACGGGCGCGGGATGCGTGGCCCCGTGGCGCCGCCGCAGGTACCCCTCTCGGCGCCTCGGGCCGAGGTGTTCGCGGATCTGGTGCAGGACTCCGTGGAGCGGCTGGAGCGGCGCTGGCCGCAGCTCGCCGACATCGAGTTCCTGGTGCTGGAGGTGCCTCGGCTCGACCCGGCCCGCGACGAGGGCTGGGCCGACGAGACGGTCCCCCTGGGCGGCACGATCCCGGCGCGCGAGGGCCGGCCCTCCCGTGTCGTCGTCTACCGCCGCCCGGTCGAGATCCGCACCAAGGGGCGCGACGAGCGGGCCGCACTCGTGCACGAGGTCGTGGTGGAACAGGTCGCCGAGCTGCTGGGACTGACTCCGGAGACGGTTGATCCCCGGTACGGGGAGGACTGACCGCACTCCCGGAGGCGTGCGGCGTCCTACATCCGCAGCACGGCGTCCTACATCCGCAGCACGGCGTCCTACTTCTGCAGCACCGAGAGGTCCTGCGCCGCGTCCGGTACCTCCACCGTTCCCCGGTCGTCCGGCATGGTCTGCACCGTGAACATCGGTACGCCGCCACTGGCCTCTTCGAGCATGCGCGCCGCGTAGACGGGACCACCGGACTGCGGCTCGACCGTGAGGGCGTAGGTGCCCTTGAGGCCGCTGGGGACGGGCAGCTCGACGTTCTGGGTGGTGCCGCCCCTGATCGTGTACGTCTTCTCCGCGGCCGTGCCGCCGCCGCTGCCCGCGGAGGCCGTGACCTTGACCTTCGCGGCGCGGCCGGGGGCCACCAGGGAGAGCGTGGAGCCCTTGGAACGGTTGTCGGCGGCCGTCGCGCGCGTGTCCACCGGGCCGGTCGCCGGGATGAACGCCGTCTCCTGCTTGTCGCCCTTGCCGCGGACGACCTTGAGGGCCGCGACGACCGGGGTGGGCCCTCCGGTCGGCGTCAGCATCAGGGATCCCGCCTCGCCGCGCGTGACGTCACCGAGGTCGATGGCGGCGGTCATGCCGGCCTTGATGTGCAGCGTCTCGTTTCCGGCGGGGGTGATCGGCCCGTTCGGAGAGGCGAGCCGCACCTTCAGGTCGGCGTCGGCGTCACCGGGCGCGAAGGCGACCAGCCGTACGGATGTGGCGTCCTTCGGGATGCCCGGCAGGACGAGGCTGCCCGCGGGGTCGGTGGAGGGGCCCAGCCAGTCGCCGCCGAGCTTGTCGTCGACGGCCTGGACGGCGGCGGCGACCCGGCCGCTGCGGACCGTGACGTGCACGGTGAGGTTGGTCTGCGGCTCGTCGATGAGCGTGGACAGCAGCACCGCCTCGCTGGAGCGCGGCGGGATCTGGATGCCCTCCCCCACCGTCGACTTGAGGGCGCCGTCCTTGCCGTACAGCTCGATGTCGGCGACCGCGGCGGAGTCGTCCGGGTTGGTCAGGTGCGCGTAGTCCGTGCGCTCCTTGGCGGTGCTGGCGCCCGGGAACCAGAACTCCGTGTCCGGAGCGGTGCAGTTGGTGCCGAGCAGGCCGCGGCCGCTGCCCGCCGGGATCTCCGTCGTCTGCTGGACGGTCCAGCCGGGCGCGAACCTGCCCTCGGCGGTGCCGACGAGCGCGGGCGACTCGGCGCCGGAGGCCTCGCCGGTGACCGGCTTGCCGGGCTCCTTCGGCGTCAGGACCGCCTTCTCCTCGCCGTCCTTGCCGTCGTCCTTCTTGTCGTCCTTGGACGCGTCGGTCTTGCCGTCCGCCGACTCCTCGCCCGCCGCCGTGAGTTCGGCCGCGCCGTCGTCACCGGTGCCCTCGGCGACTGGGGTGAAGGACGTGTACGCCGTCTCCGCGAGGTCCGAGGTGCTGGGAGCCGGGCAGAGCAGGCTGGTGCGCTCCACGGGCAGCTGGGCCGCCGCCTTCGCCGTGGCCGTGCCCGCGGTTTCCGGTTCGGACATCGAGGCGAATCCGGTGACGGCGGCGAGCGCGGCCACGCCGGCGATCAGGGACACGGTGGTGCGGTTCACTGCTGGCTCCCGTCGGGGCGCTCACTGTCGGTGCCGTGGGGCGGCTGCGGGTGCTGGTCCGGGTCGTACGCCGGGTCGTAGCCCTGGGAGTACGTCTGCGTCGGGTCGTACGCCGCGTTCCCCGTGCCGTAGGACGCGTACGGGTCGTACTGGCCCGTCTGGTACTGGTCCGCCTGGTACTGCTGCTGGTCGTAGGTGCCCGCCGGGTACTGCGGGGCGCCCTGGTACTGCTGCTCGCCGCCGTAGGTGCCGTACTCGGCGCCCGCGTACGTCGTCGTGTCCCATTCTCCGTAGGTCTGCTGCTGCGGGACCTGGGCGGGAACAGGAGCCTCCTCCGGAGGAGGAGGCGTGGACGGCGGGGCGTCGGGGGTGAACTCGTCGGGCCGGTCCGCCTGTTCGGCCTCCGCCTGGGCGCGCAGCCTGCGGGCCCTGCGGCCCTCGCCGGAGACGGCCTGGGCGGGGACGACGGGCTCCTCGGGGAGGTCGTCGTCGACCTCACGGCGGCGGCCGGGCAGGGCGAGCACCACGAGGACGACGGCGAGCGCGCCCTGCGCCCACAGCCAGCCGGTGTGGCTCATCGGGGCCTCGAACGTGACGTCCAGCCGGCCCGCGGTGGCGGGCAGCTCGAAGCCCTGCGCCCAGCCGTCGACCGTGGTCCTGGTGAGCGGCTTGCCGTCGAGGGTGGCCGTCCAGCCCTCGTCGGCGGTGTCGGCCAGGCGCAGGACGCGGCCGTCGGCACCGGCGGGGATCTTGGTGTGCAGTTCGACGGGACCGGCGGCGATGGGCTGCGGGTCGCCGGAGCCGGGGACGATGGCCGCGCGCGCGACCTGCCGGTCGACGCGCCACAGGGCGCTGCCGTCCTGCTGGCTCAGCCGGCTCAGGCCGGGGGTGGCGTCCAGGACGCGGCTGACCTCGCGGGGCGCGCCGCCGCGCACGAGGACGTACCGCACGGCGAAGCCGCCGAGCTGGTCGGCCTGGTCGGCGCCGGAGCCCGCCACGAGGTTCGCGACGACCTTGTCGAGCGGCTTGTTCTCGCCGTCCGCCGCGGCCAGTTCGGCGTCGCCGAGGCGGGCGCCGGAGCCCCGGACGAGCATGTAGCCGACCTCGGCCGGCGAGGCGCTGTCCAGGACGAGGGTGCGGGCCTGGTCGCGGGTGCCGCTCTCCTCGGCGACGAACGCGGGCACCTGGACGGGATCGCGGCGCTCCAGGGGGCCGTCCGCGCCGCGGATCATCCACCCGGCGGCGACGAGCAGGGGTCCGGCGGCCGCGGCGAACGCGATGAGCACGGCGAGCGGCTGGCGCCAGCCGAAGCTCTGCTCGGCCACGCGCGAGCGCGCGCCGTCGGCACCGAGCGCGGCGGCGGCGAGGAAGGCGAGCCCGTAGACGAGGGTGGCCGGTCCGGCCCAGGTGGAGCTGTTGGACAGGACGGCGAAAACGAGCGCCACGAGGCCGGCCGCCCAGGCGGTCCAGATTCCCAACTGACGCTCTGTACGCACCAGCGCGGCCACGGCGGCGCACACGATGCCGATGAGCATCAGCCCGCTGACGGTCCCGGGGCCGCCCGGGCTGCCGCCCAGCAGGTCGAGCGCGGAGGCCGCCCCCGGCCCGTACTCCATCCCGGCCTCCTGGAAGAAGCCGAACGGCAGCAGCGTCAGCGACCAGGGGGCGAGGACGAGCAGCGGGGTGCCGAGCTGCGCCAGGAAGCGCGGCCCGTAGGCGGTGATCTCGCCGCGGCGCACCACCAGCAGGGCGAGGCCCAGCACGAGCGCGATGGGCCACACGATCGGCGTGAAGGCGGTGGCGAGGGTCAGCAGCAGCGCGTACGCCCAGGTGGCGCGCCAGCTGCCGCGGGCCGTCTCCGAGGCCAGGCCACTGGCCGCGATGCCCGCGCGCGCGATGAGGGGCAGCAGGACGGCGAGCACGGCCGTGCCGATGCGGCCGCCCGCGAGCGCGCCGGTGGTGGCGGGCAGGAAGGCGTACGCCACGGACGCCCAGGCGCGCAGCACGCGTGACTGGACGAGCGGACGGGAGGCGAAGTAGGCGGTGAAGCCGGCCAGCGGCACCGAGCCGACCAGCAGCACGGTGACGGCGAACCCGGTGGAGCCGAACAGCAGGCTCGCGAGCATCGCGACGAGTGCGAGATACGGCGGCGCGGACTGGGTGCCGCCGGCGCCGACCGGATGCCAGGCGTCCAGATAGCGCGACCACAGCTCGGAGGAGTCGGCCGGGGCGGGCAGCAGCGCGCCGCCCGAGAGCGCGCCGCCGCCGAGGAGCTCACGGCAGGCGACGAGCGAGATGAGGAGGAGCGCCACGAAGAGCATCGGTCCCGGCTTGCGGGCGACGCGCTTGAGGCGGGCGAACTGCTCGACCTCCAGGAAGTCGGCGTCGTCACCGCCGGGCCCGGACTCCACGGCGCTGCCGTGCCGTCCTGCCGCGTTCAGCTCCGGGTCGGAGCTGCCCGTGAGGTTGCCCGCGGCCTGTTCGATCGTGGCCCGCACGGTCGCGCCGGGCGGCGGGAACAGCGGGCGCAGCTCGCCCTTGTCGACCTGGGGGCGGCCGCGCCTGCGCCGGCCCGCGAGGATGCGCTCCGGGCGCAGCAGCGTCCCCAGGAGGCCGCGGATCTCGTCGACCGCCTGTCCGGGGACCTTGCCGACGAGGTACGCGACCGTGCGCAGCAGTGTGCCGATGACGAGCCGTACGAGGATCCAGGGGAGCGCCGCGCTGCGGCTGTTGACGAGGAGGGTGTAGACCGCGCCGGCCTTGTCGACCTTGTGCGGGGAGGCGGAGGTGCGGCCCACGCAGTCGACGGTGCGCCGCTCGCGGGAGGACGCCTCGGCGTGCCGCACGACCGCTTCCGGGGCGACGAGGACGCGGTGGCCCGCGGCCTGGGCGCGCCAGCACAGGTCGATGTCGTCGCGCATCAGGGGCAGCCGGCGGTCGAAGCCGCCGAGTTCCTCGAAGACGTCGCGGCGGATCAGCATGCCGGCGGTGGACACGGCGAGCACGGGCCTGACGTGGTCGTGCTGGCCCTGGTCCTGTTCACGCCGGTCGAGGCCGGTCCAGCGACGGCCGCTGTGGGCGATGGTGACGCCGACTTCCAGGAGCTGTCTGCGGTCGTACCAGCCACGCAGCTTGGGGCCGATGATCGCGACTTCCTTGCCGAGCTCCCGTTCGTTCTCCACGACCCGCAGCAGCTGGGCCAGGGCGTCGGCCTCGGGGGCGCAGTCGTCGTGCAGGAGCCACAGCCACTGCTCGGGCTCGCCGTGGGGCAGCTCCGGCATGTCGTACGCGTCGTCGCGCCAGGTGCGGGTGACCGGGTCCCAGCCGCTGGGGCGCTTGAGGTACGGCAGGTCGTCCGGGGTCAGCACGCCGGCCGTGCGGGCGGCCTCCTCGACGGCCTGGCCGAAGCCGGTGCGCCGGGCGAGGTGCAGCACCCGGTCGGCGCCGAGGGCGTCGGTGACCAGCCGGGCGGAGTCGTCCGCGCTGCCGGTGTCGGCCGCCACGGCGTTCTGTACGGGGCGTTCCTGACCGAGCAGCCCGGCGAGGGCGTCGGGCAGCCAGCGGGCACCGTCGTGCGAGACGAGCACTGCGGTGACCACGTGCCGTGGGAACTCGGGCGTGGCAGTGTCGTACTGACCTGCCGAATGGCTGTGCACGGACATCGAGGTACGGGCCCCGGTTCGATGGACTGCGGTGGACGCCTGTGTCCCCGGAGGACAGCGGGGCGTCTCGGACGGAGGCCCACACTAACGGCTGGGCAGCAAAGCGGCCCGCCGCCTGTGGATAACCCACCTGCGACGGGCCGTTCGTTACGTATCGGAACGTAGGGGTGTGCGCCGTTCGGTCGGACGGCGCACAGCCGGCGATCAGGTCGTGATCAAGCCACGATCAGACGGCGGCCTTCTTCAGGCGACGCCGTTCACGCTCGGACAGGCCGCCCCAGATGCCGAAACGTTCGTCGTTGGCGAGCGCGTATTCGAGGCACTCGGAGCGGACCTCACAGGCGAGGCAGACCTTCTTGGCCTCGCGGGTGGAGCCGCCCTTCTCGGGGAAAAAGGACTCGGGGTCGGTCTGCGCGCAGAGCGCCCGCTCCTGCCAGCCGAGCTCCTCTTCGGCCTCGTCGACCAGCAGTTCCTGAAACAGCTCGGTCATGTGCGCCCCTCGTCCGTCTCGCGTCCCCGTGATGCTGCCGTTACCGATTTCGGCTGAACGACACGAGTGAAATTACAAGTGTGCCGATCCGGGCCAGTCAAGCCGAGATCTGCTATTGGGCCCCTTATTCACTCTGCGGAACCAAGGCTTTGCGGAAAGTGTTCAAATCGGCATAAACCCTGACAGCCGAATAGGGACCCGGCCGGGCTCCGTCTCCGCGCAGGACCTGTACGAAGAAGGACGCTCAGAAGTTCGATCTCGTTCCTGTACGAACGACGAAGCGAACCGGATCACATGTGGATCACACGGATGCCCCATGGATCACGGGATCGCGACGAGGTTCGTGCGCCCGGTTGTGCGCCATGTGTCCTCGCAAGCTCCTGCACAAACCTTTCGCCACAGAGGTGAACCGGATGAGGTGAACATCGCCCACATACCGGACATCAAGTTGACAGTCCGAGTGTGAACCGGTGTCCTAGTGGGCATGCTCGCGAACTTGGCACTCACCTCGACCCGCACCGCCGGGTCCCTCGGTGCTGCCCACGCTCGCTGTAGCTGTTTCTGTTGCTGTCACAGCTGTTGAGCCCACCGCGCTCCGGCTGACGCCGAGTTCCCTGACCGGGACCCGGCCGCTGGTCCCCTCGCCCGTACCAAGGGCACACCTCATGCCCGCGACCCGGGCGGACGGTACGTGACACCCCAGTCCTCCAGCACTCTCTTCCGCCGAGGAACCCACCGCACCCATGAACAGCGACAGCGACCTCCAGATCGCCGGCGACATCCTCGAAGTACCGCACCTCCTCCAGGCGCCGCGCGAGCACCCGGCCACCGTGGCCGACTTCGTCGGCCTCGCCCGCTCCATCGCGGCCGACCGCTCCCAGTGGGAGCACCTCGTCGAGTACGACGCGGCCTCCCGCTGGTACCACCGGCTGCGCACCGGGCCCGGCTACGAGGTGTGGCTGCTCTCCTGGGTGCCCGGACAGGGCAGCGGGCTGCACGACCACGGCCGCTCCTCCGGCGTACTCACCGTTCTGGAGGGCGCGTTGACCGAGCGCACCGAGCGGGGCACGCGCGCGTTGGGCGCGGGCGCCCAGCGTGTGTTCGCGCCCGGGTACGTGCACGAGGTCGTCAACGACTCGCTCGATCCGGCCATAAGCCTGCACGTGTACTACCCCGGGTTGACGGAGATGCCGATGCACGCCGTCCGGTGCGCGACGGCCGAGGTCTCGTAACCGGCTGACGCGTTGTCGTAGCCGCCTGCAAGACTGAATCCATGCGCATTGTGGTTCTGGCAGGCGGCATCGGTGGTGCCCGGTTCCTGCGTGGTCTCAAGCAGGCCGCGCCGGACGCGGACATCACGGTCATCGGCAACACCGGGGACGACATCCACCTCTTCGGGCTGAAGGTCTGCCCGGACCTCGACACGGTGATGTACACACTCGGCGGCGGTATCAACGAGGAGCAGGGCTGGGGGCGGACCGACGAGACCTTCCACGTCAAGGAGGAGCTCGCGGCGTACGGGGTCGGGCCCGAGTGGTTCGGGCTCGGCGACCGGGACTTCGCGACGCACATCGTGCGGACGCAGATGCTGGGCGCCGGGTATCCCCTCAGCGCCGTCACCGAGGCTCTCTGCGACCGGTGGCAGCCGGGCGTCCGGCTGATCCCCATGTCCGACGACCGCGTCGAGACCCATGTGGCCGTCGAGATCGACGGCGAGCGCAAGGCCATCCACTTCCAGGAGTACTGGGTGCGGCTGCGGGCCTCCGTGGACGCGTACGCGGTGGTGCCCGTCGGCGCCGACCAGGCCAAGCCTGCGCCCGGAGTGCTGGAGGCGATCGCCTCGGCCGACGTGATCCTCTTCCCGCCGTCCAACCCGGTCGTGTCCGTCGGCACCATCCTCGCCGTGCCCGGCATCCGGGAGGCCATCGCCGAGGCGGGCGTCCCGGTGGTCGGCCTCTCCCCCATCGTCGGTGACGCGCCCGTGCGCGGCATGGCCGACAAGGTCCTCTCGGCCGTCGGCGTCGAGTCCACGGCCGCCGCGGTCGCTGAGCACTACGGCTCGGGACTCCTCGACGGCTGGCTCGTGGACACCGTGGACGCGGGGACGGTGGAGCAGGTCGCCGCCGCCGGCATCCGGTGCCGGGCCGTGCCCCTGATGATGACCGACCTCGCCGCGACGGCCGAGATGGCCCGTCAGGCACTGGCGCTGGCGGAGGAGGTGCGGGGCGCTTGAACGACGACGATTTCGGGAGCGCCGAGTTCGGGAGTGACGAGTTCGGGAGTGACGAGTTCGGGAGTACGGGGCACATGAGCGGCGGGGTTTTCGCGAGTCCGGCTCCGGCCGGGGACGAAGGGCTGCCGTCCGGTGTGCCCGGCTTCCGGGTCTGGGCCCTGCCCGGACTGCCCGAGGTTCGGCCGGGGGACGATCTCGCCAAGCTGATCGCCGGCGCCGAGCCGGGCCTGGTCGACGGGGACGTGCTGCTGGTCACCTCGAAGATCGTCTCCAAGGCCGAGGGGCGGATCGTCGAGGCGGCGGACCGGGAAGCCGCCATAGACGCGGAGACCGTGCGGGTCGTGGCGCGGCGCGGGCCGCTGCGGATCGTGGAGAACCGGCAGGGGCTCATCATGGCCGCCGCCGGCGTCGACGCCTCCAACACACCCTCCGGGACCGTGCTGTTGCTGCCCGAGGACTCCGACGCCTCCGCGCGCGCGATCCGCGACGGGCTGCGGGACGCGCTCGGGGTCGAGGTCGGGGTCGTCGTCACGGACACGTTCGGGCGCCCCTGGCGCACCGGCCTCACCGATGTCGCCATCGGGGCCGCCGGAGTGCGCGTCCTCGACGATCTGCGGGGCGGCACGGACGCGCACGGGAATCCGCTGAGCGCGACCGTCGTCGCCACCGCCGACGAGCTCGCCTCCGCCGGTGACCTGGTCAAGGGCAAGGCGGCTGGGCTGCCCGTCGCCGTCGTGCGCGGACTGTCCCACGTGGTGGGCACGTACGGCGAGGACGGCAAGGACGAAGGGACGCGAGGCATGGTCCGGGGCGCGCGCGACGACATGTTCCGGCTCGGCACCTCCGAGGCCGTCCGGGAGGCCGTCACCCAGCGGCGTACCGTACGGGCCTTCACCGACGAGCCCGTCGACCCCGATGCCGTACGGCGTGCGGTGGCCGCCGCCGTGACCGCGCCCGCGCCGCATCACACGACGCCCTGGAGATTCGTACTCCTGGAGTCGGCCGAGTCGCGGACGCGGCTGCTCGACACCATGCGGGACGCCTGGATCGCCGATCTGGAGCGGGACGGGAACAGCCCGGAGTCCATCGCCAAGCGCGTGCGGCGCGGGGACGTGCTGCGGGGCGCGCCGTATCTGGTCGTGCCGTGCCTCGTCATGGACGGGTCCCACAGCTACGGGGACGAGCGGCGTGACGGCGCCGAGCGGGAGATGTTCGTGGTCGCCGCGGGCGCCGGGGTGCAGAACTTCCTCGTCGCGCTCGCCGGTGAGCGGCTCGGGTCCGCGTGGGTGTCGTCGACGATGTTCTGCCGCGAGGTCGTGCGGGACGTGCTCGGGCTGCCGGAGGGATGGGATCCGATGGGGGCCGTCGCCGTCGGGCACGCGGCGGAGGAGCCGAAGGCTCGGCCCGAGCGGGATGCGGGGGCGTTCATCGAGGTGCGCTGAGCGCCGACGTTCACATCAGCCCTGGTTCGTACGGCATTCTCGTACGGCACTCCCGAGCGCCCTGAGCGCCTCGGACATCCTGAGCACCGCGAGCAGCCCTAGGACCTCAACCGTGGCCGGACGTTTTGATCCTCGGCCGACGCGTACGACCGTGCGCGGCGGGCATGTCGTCGTGCCCGGGCAGGCTCGGGCGGACCGGTCGGCCGGACTCGGCGGGCGTACGCGCAGCTGGGTGCCGCCGTGGCCGCTGGATCTCGGGCTCGTGCTCGGGCCGTTGCGGCGGGGGCCCGCGGATCCGACCTTCCGTACGACGCCGGACGGGGCCGTGTGGCGGGCCAGTCTCACGCCGGTCGGGCCCGGGACCCTGCGGGTGTCCGTGCGCGCGGGTGTCGTCCAAGGGAAGGCGTGGGGGCCCGGGGCCGAGTGGTTGCTGGAGCAGCTGCCTCGGATGCTCGGGGAGTCGGACGATCCCGATGCCTTCGAGCCGCGGCATCGGCTGGTGGCGGTGGCCCGGCACCGGCGGCCCGGGTTGCGGCTGACGCGTACCGGGCTGGTGCTGGAGTCGTTGATTCCGTCGATTCTCGAGCAGAAGGTCACGACGGACGAGGCGTATCGGGCCTGGCGGTTGCTCGTGCGGAAGTACGGGGTGCCGGCGCCCGGGCCCGGGCCTCTGGTGGGTCGCGGTGGGGGGATGTTCGTGATGCCCGAGCCCCGGGTCTGGGCGTTGATTCCCTCGTGGGAGTGGCATCGGGCCGGGGTCGACAACAAGCGGGCGTCGACGATTCTGCGGGTCGTGCGGGTGGCTCGGCGGATGGAGGAGGCGGTGGGGTTCGAGGTGGGGCGGGCCCAGGAGCGGCTTGAGGTGGTGGCGGGGGTGGGGCCGTGGACCTCGGCGGAGGTTGTGCAGCGGAGTCATGGGGCGGCGGATGCGGTGACCGTCGGGGATCTGCACCTTCCCGGGATCGTGGGGTATGCGCTGGCCGGGGACCGGGATGCGGATGATGCCGTGATGTTGTCGTTGCTGGAGCCTTATGCGGGGCAGCGGCATCGGGCTGCTCGGCTCATTCTGTTGAGTGGGCGTACGCCGGGGCGGCGTCAGCCGCGGATGCCTCGGGGGGATATTGGGCGGCTTTGAGTTTTTTCGCCCCCGCCGCCCCTACCCATTCCCGTCCCTTTTCAGGGGCTCCGCCCCCGAACCCCCGTATCGCGCTGAACGCTCGTCCTCAAACGCCGGACGGGCTGGAATGAGCCAGCCGGACTGAAGAGTACGGCCGGCTCAAGAAGTGAGCCTGCGCCGGTTGTGTGCGCAGGCTCTGCTCCCCCCTTGGTGATCTTGGTGCTACTGGTCCGATGAGAAGCGGAGTGCTGCGGCTGGGATCTGGGCGTCGCACCAGATGCGTACGCCCTCGCGGAGTTCGTTGTCCGGGCCTACCGAGGCGCCGTCGCCCACCACCACTCCGGTGAGGATCGAGCGGGCGCCGACGTGGGCGCGGGCGCCGATCAGGGAGTCGGTGATGACCGCGCCCGGGGCGATGACCGCGCCGTCGAGAATGGCACTGCCGGAGATACGGGCGCCCTCGCCGACCGTGGCGCCGTGGCCGACGACGGTGCCGCCCGTCAGTTTGGCGTCGGAGGCGACCGTGGCCGACGGGAGGACCAGGCGGTCCCCGCAGCGGCCCGGGACGGCCGGGGACGGAGCGCGGCCGAGTACCAGGTCGGCCGAGCCGCGTACGAAGGCGCCCGGAGTGCCCAGGTCCAGCCAGTAGGTCGAGTCGACCATTCCCTGGAGGTGGGCGCCGGAGGCGAGGAGCTCCGGGAACGTCTCCCGTTCGACCGAGACCGGGCGGCCCACCGGGATCGCGTCGATCACCGACCGGCGGAAGACGTACGCTCCCGCGTTGATCTGGTCGGTGACGATCTCCTCGGGGGTCTGGGGTTTCTCCAGGAACGCCTGCACCCGGCCCGACGAGTCCGTGGGGACCAGGCCATACGCCCTCGGGTCCGTCACCCTCGTCAGGTGCAGGGAGACGTCCGCGCCCGAGGAGCGGTGCGTACTGATCAGGGCCGGGATGTCCAGGCCCGTCAGGATGTCCCCGTTGAAGATCAGGACCGGGTCGTCGGGGCCCGATCTCAGCCGGGAGGCCACGTTCCGGATGGCACCGCCGGTGCCGAGGGGCTCCTCCTCGGTGACGTACTCGATGTGGAGCCCCAGCGACGAACCGTCGCCGAAGTGGGGCTCGAAGACCTCGGCCAGATAGGACGTGGCGAGCACGATGTGCTCGACCCCCGCCGCTCTCGCCCGTGCCAGCTGGTGCGTGAGGAACGGTACCCCGGCCGCCGGAACCATCGGCTTCGGCGTGTGCACCGTGAGAGGGCGCAGCCGTGTGCCCTTGCCGCCGACCAGGAGGATCGCTTCTGTCACCTGTCGTCTCTGCTTCCTGATGGGGCCGGTCGAACTGTCTTTCGACCGGCCAGTGTATGCAGACCGTTTCGATGGCTGTGGGGCGCCTCTGGGGGAGGTTTGGCTGTGGGGAGCCGCCGGGGCTGGGGCCCCGGCTTGCCGGGCTCACCGTTCCCGCCGACCGGACCTCATCGTCCCTGGTAGCGGGCCGAAGTCGCACGGGCCTTGCCGAGCTTCGCGTAGAGTCGGCCGCCCGGGCATTCGGTGGCGAAACCATCCCGGTGACCGGAGATTACATTGAGTCGTACGTTCTTTCCTTTTCGGTAGAGATTTCCGCCCCCGGACTTGAGGTAGGTCTTGCCCTTCGGGTTCGCCCCGAAGAGGCCGAGCTTCCACGCCGTGAGCTTCGCGATCGCCTTCACGGAGGCGGCGGGCGGGTTCGTGGTACCGAAGCTCCCGAGGACCGCGATCCCCATGCTGTTGGTGTTGAAACCGAGAGTGTGTGCGCCCATGACGGGCTTGGCCACGCCTCCGGCCCGCCCCTCGTAGATGTTTCCGCACTTGTCGATGAGGAAGTTGTAGCCGATGTCCCGCCAGCCGCTGCTCTTCACGTGGTAGCGGTAGATACTGCGGATGACTGAAGGTGCCTGCGCGCAGCGGTAGTTGTTGCCCGACGCGGTGTGGTGGACGAAGGCGGCCTTCACGGTCTTCGTGTAGCTGAAGTTCCGCTCACGGAGCGTCTCGTCGGCACCCCAGCCCCGGCGGGTGACGATGCGCGGACGTGCACCGATGTACGGCTTCAGGCGTTGGCCCGTCGCCGGGTCCGCCGCGTCGGCGTTGCCGATCGTGCCGGTCTTGCCTGTCGTACCCGGCTTGTCCTTCGGCCCCGGCTTGTCCTTCGGGCTCGCCACTTCCGCCGTCTCGCCTCGGGTCGCCAGCAGGTCGGCCTCCGTCTGCTTCTGGCTCAGGGCGGGGATCACGGTGGCGCCGAGGGGGGCCAGGTCGGCGTTGACGGCGGAGGAGGCCGCCGCCTCGGGGGACAGGACGCTGCCCCGCGGGGCGTCCACCCCGGAGGTCTGCGGCGGGGGCTCGGCGGCCGGATCGACGCCGGGGTCGATCAGTTCGATGTGCAGGCCCGTGGGGAGGGCATCGCCGGCGACGGCCCGGCCGTCCGTTCCCGGCCTGCCGTCCGCCTCCGCCTGGACGCGGACCTCCACACCGTCCGAGTCGCCGACCCACAGGGGGGCCGTGGATCCCCGTACGCGCCCGGAGGCGCGCTCCGCCGTGTCCGGGTCCGCCGCGTGCTCGTGGTTGTGCGTGTCCACGTCCTGCCAGAGCGACCACTTCGCGGTGCCGCTCGCGCGGGTACGGACCTGGACCCGGCCCTGGAGTTCCGTGTCCGGGTTGTCCCAGACGACGCCCACCAGGGAGAAGTGGCGTACGTCGCGTCGCGGGAGGCCTTGCGTGGCGGCGGAGGGGGAAGAGGGGGCGGACGTGGGGGGCAGGGTGCGGTCGCCGGAGGGAGGGGCGAGGGGTGCGAGGGGGAGGGACTGGGTGCTGCCGGGGATCGAGCGGTCGGTCGCGGGGCCGGAGCCGGCGGGGGCCGCGGGGGCGGAGACGGCGGCTCCGGCTGCCGCCTCGGCAGATGTGGCCGCTTCGGCCGATGTCGTCGAGGTGCTCGGCGATTCCGGTCGAGCCCTGGCCGTTCGTTCGGATGCCGGTCTGTCCGGTGTCGCCCGGTCGGTGGTCGGGCTCTCGGCCGCCGGGGGTGCGGCCGCGGCGTCGGTGGACACGGCCAGGGGGAAGGCCAGGGCGGCCGCACACGTGACGGCAATCGAGGAAGCAAGATATCCGCGCATGCCCCTGATCCTGGACATAGTCATACTTATCTGTCCATCTGGGATTTGACGGACCGTCGGCCGGACTCCGCCGAACCGGTGGCCCTCGCTCCCCCGCCCGGGCGGGTGTCCGCGTACCCTTGCGTCCCGTGAACGCCACCGACCGCACCCCTGCCGACCTGCTGCGATCCGCGCTCGCCACGGATCCCGCGCGCCCCCTGGTGACCTTCTACGACGACGCCACGGGTGAACGTGTCGAACTGTCCGTGGCCACCTTCGCCAATTGGGTGGCCAAGACCGCGAACCTGCTCCAGGGCGAGCTGGCCGCCGAGCCCGGGGAGCGGGTCGCGTTGCTGCTGCCCGCGCACTGGCAGACGGCGGTGTGGCTGCTCGCCTGTTCCTCCGTGGGGGTCGTGGCGGATGTCGGGGGCGATGCGGGTGCGGCCGACCATGTGGTGGCCGGGCCCGGGCAGTTCGAGGCCGGGCTCGCGTGTTCCGGGGAGCGGGTGGCGTTGTCGCTCGCGCCGCTCGGGCGGCGGTTCGCCCAGGTGCCCGCCGGGTACGCCGACTACGCCGTCGAGGTGCCCGGGCAGGGGGACGTCTTCCAGGCGTACGGGCCTGTGGATCCGGAGGCGCCCGCGGTTGTTGTCGCCGGGGCGGAGCTGACGGGGGCGGAGGTTGTCGAGCGGGCTCGGGCGGATGCGCCCGCGCTGGGTCTGACGGGGCCAGGGGCTCGGCTGTTGTCCGCTCTTTCGTACGACACGTGGGAGGGGCTGAGTGCCGGCCTCTTCGCTCCGCTGGCTGTCGGTGGGTCCGTGGTGTTGTGCCGGAACCTTGAGCAGGTCGGGGAGGATGCGTTGGCGAAGCGGATCGAGAGCGAGCGGGTTTCGGCTACGGCTCGTTGAGCGGGCCTCCCGGGTAGGGGACCTTTTTTCGCCCCCGCCTCCCCTACCCATTCCCGTCCCTTTTCAGGGGCTTCGCCCCCGAACCCCCGAAAGACTGCGCAGTTCCCCGCGCCCCTAGGTCTTTAGGGGCGCGGGGAACTGCGGTACCAGCCGCAGCCAACCCGCACCCGACAAACCCTTCCCCCGTTCAGCCCAGCCCCCGAAGCCCTCCGCCTCCACCCGGGCCATGGTCGTAGGAGCAGGTTCGTGCGGCATGAGGGGTGGATTCTCACGTGAGCGAGACCGGAGGGACGCGGGGCGCGGCGCCGGGGCCGGTCGGGCCCGGGGTCGGTGCGTCTCCCACCGGGGCCGGGGCCAGGAGGCGTCGGCGGCGGTGGCTGCGGTACACGGCGATCGGCGTCGTCGTGGTCGTGGTGGGCGCCGCGGGAGCCGGCTGGGTGCTGTACGAGAAGCTGAACGGCAACATCACGTCGGACGACGACACCGCCGCCGAACTCGCACGGTACGAGAAGGAGCGGCCCACCTCGCTGGTGCACGACGCGCAGAACATCCTGCTGATCGGGTCGGACTCACGGTCGGGGGACGGGAACCAGAAGTACGGACGGGACTCCGGCACCGAGCGGTCCGACACCACGATCCTGCTCCACCTCACGGCGAACCGGCGCAGCGCGACCGCGGTCTCCCTCCCCCGCGATCTGATGGTGGACGTACCGAGCTGCCGCCGGCCCGACGGCAGCCGCACCGCACCGGTGTTCGCGATGTTCAACTACGCCTTCCAGAGCGGCGGTTCGGCGTGCACGATCCGTACCGTCGAGAAGCTGACCGACATCCGGATCGACCACCACATGGTCGTGGACTTCCACGGCTTCAAGGACATGGTCGACGCCGTCGACGGGGTCGTGGTGTGCCTGAAGGAGCCGATCGACGATCCCGCCGCCAAGCTCCGGCTGCCCGCGGGCAAGGTGAAGCTCAACGGCGAGCAGGCCCTCGGGTACGTACGCGCCCGCAAGACCATCGGCGACGGCAGCGACACCGACCGGATGGACCGCCAGCAGCGCTTCCTGGGCGCCCTCGTCAACAAGGTGCGCAGCAATGACGTACTGCTGAATCCGGTGAAGCTCTATCCGGTGCTGGACGCGGCGACCTCCTCGCTCACCACCGACCCGGGGCTCGCGAGCCTGCGGGGCCTGTACGACCTGGTCCGGGGCATGCGCAACATCCCCACCGAACGTGTGCAATTCCTTACGGTGCCGCGGGAGTCGTACGCATACAACGCCAATCGCGACCAGCTCGTGGAACCCGAGGCGGAGAAACTCTTCGAACGGCTACGCATGGACGCTCCGTTGGAGGTCTCGAAGGAACTTCCGGAGGATTCCGGCACAAAGAGGAGCAGCGCGGAGTCGGTCGGCGACAGGGACGCGTATGGCGATTCGCACAACTACGAGTCCTATGACGGCAGTTATGACGGGCGCGTCGAGGAACGGGAGCGGGGCCCCGATCAGGGATTCGGCCAGGAAGATGGCAAATCGGGCGCAAAGCGGCCCGAAGACCCCTCACTGACGCCGAGTCCCGCGCCGACTTTCCGCGGGAACACGGCCGCCGAGGACGCCTGCGGTTAACGGCCGAACAGGCCTCCGAGTAAAGAGCACACCAAGACGGGGAACGTACGTTCAAAGAATTGGGTGGATTGCCCGGTTGTAGGGAAGTGGAATTTCTCACCGTCGTCGCTCGACGCCGAACTGGGCGGATAGTGTGAGCGATCCGGTGCACCCGGTCCTGAGGTCTGTCCTGAGGTCGCGCACTGGTTGGACCGACTGACCGAGCGTCTTTTGAGGGGGAAAGACGCCGCGTGGCCCCGACGGAGGACTCAAGCAACCGTGGACGCGCAAGGCCGTGGGCGGGCGGACGATATCGATCCCGCAGACCAGTGGGTACTCAACCCGAACACCGGCGACTACGAACTGCGACTGCAGAGTTCCGCACCGCAGTCGGCGGTTCCCGGTCCCCGGAGAACCGCCACCCGCGCCGGAGGGGCGGCAACACGCCCGCGTACCGCGCCGGGCCGTGAGCGTGGGATTCCGGGCACCGATCTGCCGGGACCGCGCAGGCGCCGTGGCGCGCCGGACGAGCCGCCTCCGGGCCGCCGCCGGACGAAACCCAAGAAGTCGCGGGCGAAGAAAATACTGCTGTGGACCGGCGGCGGCATGGCCTTCGTGCTGGTCGGTGTCTCGGCGGCGGCGTACGCCTACATCAAGCACCTTGAGGGCAACGTCGCCACGACGGACGTCGGCAGCGCGGGTTCGAGCGGCTTCAGCAAGGACGAGGCCTTCAACATCCTGATCATCGGTACGGACAAGCGCACCGGTGCGGGCAACGAGGGCTACGGCGACAAGGGCAGCGTCGGGCACGCCGACACGAACATCCTGCTGCACGTCTCCAAGGACCGTACGAACGCGACCGCGATGAGCATTCCGCGTGACCTGATGGTCGACATTCCGGATTGTCCGACCAAGCAGGAGGACGGCTCGGAAAAGATCGTTGCGGGGACGCTCAACCAGCGCTTCAACACGAGCCTGGGACAGGGCGGCCGGAACGCGGGCTGCACCATGCGTACGGTCGAGGCGGTCACCGGCATCAAGCCGGACCACTTCATGATGGCCGACTTCAACGCCGTCAAGACCCTGACCACTGCGGTGGACGGCGTCGAGGTCTGCGTGGAGAAGGCCGTCAACGACAAGGAGTCGAAGCTCAAGCTGCCGGCCGGTACGTCCAAGGTCGAGGGCGAGCAGGCGCTGGCCTTCGTTCGGACCCGGCACAGCTTCGGCAACCAGGGCGATCTCGACCGCATCAAGGTGCAGCAGCAGTTCCTGGGCTCGCTGATGCGCAAGATGGCGTCCAGCGACACCCTCACCAACCCCAGCAAGCTGCTGAAGCTCGCCGAGGCCGCCACCAAGGCACTGACGGTGGACACCGGCATCGGAAAGGTCAGCACGCTCAAGGACGTGGCGCTGGAGTTGAAGAAGGTGCCGCCGAAGAACATCACCTTCACCACGGTGCCGGTGAAGGACAACCCGGCCGAGAAGATCAAGGCGACAGTCGTCGTCGACGAGTCGCGCGCGCCCCAGGTCTTCCAGATGATCAAGAGTGACACCTCCTTCACCGCGGTGAAGCAGAAGGAGGCGAAGGAGAAGGCGGCGGTCGCCGCCCGTCTCAAGGGCACGAAGGCCGACGCCTCGGAGGTTCGCGTCCAGATCCTCAACGGCGGCGCCCCGGCCGGCAGCGCGCAGGCCCAGCTCAACTGGCTGCAGCTCGAAGCGGGCGTGTCCAAGTCCGAGAACGCGGGCAACTCGGGTGCCACACAGGCCAAGACGACGCTGGAGTACGCGCCAGATCAGGCGGACCAGGCCCGCAGGCTGGCCGACATCATGGGGCTCAGCGGCTCGGCGATGAAGCCGGGCAAGAGCGTCACCAACTCCCAGGGACTGCCGACGATGACACTCACGCTGGGAGAGGACTTCAAGGGCGCCGGGGTGAAGCTGAACTCCGCTTCGGCCGCCACTCCGGATGTGGAGAAGTCCACGGCGGACAAGGTCCAGTGCGCCAGCTGATTCGCTGACGCGGGTGACCTGACGGGCCTGTCGCACGTCTTACGGGGCGAGCGACAGGCCTTTGCCGGATACGGAGCCAGCTCCCGGAGGGGCCGGTTCGGCCGGTGCCGGGTGCGGGTTCGCCCGGTGCCGGATGCGGGATTGACCCGTGCCGGGTGCTGGATCGGCCCGTGCCAGGTACAGGATCGGCCGGTGCCGGGTGCGGAGTTGACCGGTGCCAGGTGCCGAGTTGGCCGTGTCAGGTGCGGTCGGCCGGTATTCGGCTCGGAGTTGTCCGGCTTGGAACACAACCGTGCGGGGCCCACGTTGGTCTGACGTGGGGCACCGCTGTGTCGACTGCACGTCCGTCCGACGTCGGCCGCATGCCGGGCCGACAGCACGCGGCCGTGCCAGTCGCTGATTTTGCCGATGCGTAGCCAACCCGGTTCGGGCCCACGGGGGTCTGACAGGTGGCGGACCAGTGTCGGACAGGGTGGCCTGACAGGGTTCGCTCCGCACCGGCCAGGGAGGGCCGCACGCGGGCGCGGCCTTGTGTCGGGCAACAGGGGTGGGGAAGGGGCAGGGAGTTGAGTCAGAGCAGTGTGCAGGGGGAGGTGCCCGCGGTCGAGGACACGATGTCCCTCGCACCGCAGGGCAAGGGCACGGCGGCCGGACCGGGCAGGCACGGCGGGAACAAGCGGCGCCCAGGAGGCCAGGGGACCGACCGGTCCCGCCGCAGACGGCGGGCGCTCCGCTGGTCGGCGACGGTCCTGGCGGTGGCGATACTCGGGACCGCCGGTACGGGATACCTGTACTACCGGCACCTGAACGGCAACATCGAGAAGGGCGAGCGCAGCAGCGGCGACTCGAAGGCGCCGAAGACGGCGCCCAACGCTGCCGGGCAGACTCCGCTGAACATCCTGCTGGTCGGCTCCGACAGCCGCGCCTCCGACGCGAACGTGGCGCTGGGCGGCAGCCGGGACAACCGCGGCAACCCACCCCTGGGCGACGTGCAGATGCTCATCCACCTGTCCGCGGACCGCAAGAGCGCCGCGGTGGTGACCATCCCGCGCGACACCCGGGTCGACATCCCCAAGTGCACGGACCCGGAGGACGGCAAGACCTATCCGGCGACCAACACCATCATCAACACCTCGCTGTCCCGCGGCGGAGCCGGCTGCACCCTGGCCACCTGGGAGAACCTCACCGGCGTCTACATCGACCACTGGATGACGATCGACTTCGCGGGCGTCGTGAGCATGGCGGACGCGATCGGCGGGGTCGAGGTCTGTGTGAGACAGAACGTGAAGGACGGCCCGCTGCCCGGTGTGCCCGGCGGCTCCGGCCTGAAGCTGAAGGCCGGTACGAAGAAGGTCAAGGGCAAGCAGGCGCTCCAGTGGCTGCGCACGCGCCACGCCTGGGGCAGTGACCTCATGCGGGCCAGGGCTCAGCACATGTACATGAACTCGATGATCCGCGGCCTGAAGGAGCAGAACGTCTTCACCGACACGGGCCGGCTGATGGGTCTGGCCGAATCCGCCACGAAGTCGCTGAAGGTCTCCGAGGAGATCGGCACGGTCAAGAAGCTGTACGACCTGGGCATGCAGCTCAAGACGGTGCCGACGAACCGCATCACCATGACGACGATGCCGAACGTCCCGGACCCGCTGGACGCCAACCATGTGGTGCCGGCCGGTGCCGACGCCGAGAAGCTGTGGTCGATGCTCCGCGACGACGTGCCGTTCGACAGCAACGGCAAGGACTCGGACGCGAAGAAGAAGACCGAGGAGAAGACCTCCAAGGACCCGGCCGCGGCCGACGGCCAGATCGCCGTACAGGTGCAGAACGGCACGCGGACCGGCACGGAGGGGGCGGCGCCCCTGCGGGCGAGCGCGATCACGGATCAGCTCGTCGGCAAGGGCTTCACCCAGGCGGTGGCGGACCGCTCGGCGGCGCTCAGCGAGGACACGACGGTCGTCCGCTACCCGAGTGCGGACCTGGAGGGCGACGCCCAGCGGGTCGCCAAGTCGCTGGGGATTCCGCTGACTTCGGTGAAGCGGAGCACCGACGTCTCCGGGGTCACCCTCGTCGTGGGCGCCGACTGGCGTACGGGCACGGCCTATCCGAAGAAGTCGGCACCGAAGGCCGGGGACGTCCCCGACAACGCCGACGCCATCAACGGGTCGGACAAGAGCCAGTGCATGGACGTGTACAAGCCCTACCGCTGGTAGCCGTCCCGGTGGGGCGGTCCCGAGCGGCCGCCCGACCGGACTCCAAGCGCCCGGAATCAGTCATTCCATGTCCGTTAATGGACATGTACACATCACCTAAGCTGTCGAAGAGCAGTTCGATGATGAGATCGCCCTCGACGATCTTCCTTCCCCGTCGAACCTCTCAGGAGAGCAACGTGAAGTCCAGGAGCAAAGTCGCCCGCTACGCCACCTCGATGGCGCTCATGCTGTCGGGCATCGCCGGCTACTCGCTCGTCACCGCCCCTGCCGCCAGCGCCGCCACGTACGGCTGCAACGGCTCCCAGATCGACAGCTGGAACAACACGTACAACGGCACCACGTACGCCACGACCTATCTGTTCTGGGACGGCACCTACAACTGCGTCGCGGCCGTGAAGCGCGGTTCGTACTACGGCGTCAAGTCCCGTATCGCCGTGGACGCCTGGACGAACAAGGACGGCTACGTCTCGCCGGGGGACGACGGCCAGTACCTCTACTACGCGAGCTTCAAGTTCTACGGGAAGGACCGCTGTATCGCGGTCGAGACCGACATGTGGAACTTCAGCGGCAACAACATCATCCAGGACCACGTTCCGCCGAGCGGCTACTTCCACTGCGGCTGACTCCCGCCGCCCGCGAACACGCGCGCGGACCGAGGCGGTGACACGGGTCACGCCTTTATCGGTTGCGTACACGCAACCCCCTCGGAATGATCAACTTCGGTTCTGAAATTGACCTGATGGGAACTCAAGCATGCTCAACACCAAGCGACTTGGTTCGGTGGCAGCCGTCCTCGGGCTGACCGTCGCCGGAACGGTCGCCGCCACCGGCACCGCCTCGGCCGCCTCCTACAACGGCGGCTGCGGGTCCGGCTACAGCGTGATCGGCTCCAGGGACGTCGGCGACGGCAACGCCTACATCACGTACAACAGCTCCAACGGCTACAACTGCGTCGTCACCGTCAGCGACACCCCGGGCTCGCCGATGTATCTGGACGCCCGGCTGCGGATCCACCGGACCGACACCGTGTGGAAGGCCAGCGAGGTGGACTCGGGCAACTTCAGCTACTACGCGGGTCCCGTCTACCTGAAGGCCGTGGACACCTGCATCGACTACGGCGGCACCGCGGGCAACGCGAGCTACATCCAGGTCAACTACAAGGTCCACTGCGGCTGATCCCGCGGACGACGAAGGCCCCTTTCCCTGTCCGGAAGGGGCCTTCGTCATGTCTGCCGCAGAGGCGGTCAGTTCTCGCTGAGCACCGCCGGCCGGCGTGACGCGATGACCTTCTTCGCCAGAGCCTTCGGGCTGGTCAGAAAGCCGATGCCCCACGACATGTGCATGGTGGCGAGGGCGACGGGAATCCACAGCCGTGCCTTCGGCGGCAGCCCCCTGCCCGCGGGGAGGGAGCCGAGGGCGATCGCCGCGAGGTAGGCGCCGGGGACCACGAAGCCCCAGGGCGTCACCGCCGCGCCCACCACGAGCCCGAGGACGATCGCGCAGACCGCGGTCGGCGGGGCCAGATAGCGCAGGTTGATCGAACCCGAGTGGTAACGGGCGACGACATGACGCCAACGCCCGTAGTCCTTGTACTGCTTGGCCAGGGCCTGCATCGAGGGGCGCGGGCGGTACGAGACCCGCAGCTCGGGCGAGAACCAGATCAGGCCGCCCGCCTCACGGATCCGGAAGTTCAGCTCCCAGTCCTGGGCGCGGATGAACTCCTCGTTGTAGCCGCCCTGTTGCTCCAGGGCCTCCCGGCGGAAGACCCCGAGGTACACGGTCTCGGCCGGTGCGGCCTCGCCGCCCGTGTGGAAGGCCGCGTTGCCCACGCCGATCTTCGACGTCATCGCCGCGGCGACCGCGTGCTCCCAGTCGTTCTCGCCCTCGGCGTGCATGATGCCGCCGACGTTCTGCGCGCCGGTCTCCTCCAGGAGGCGGACGGCGGTCGCGATGTAGTTCGGCGAGAGCATGCCGTGCCCGTCGACCCGTACCACGATCGGGTGGCGGGACGCCTTGATCGCGGCGTTCAGCGCGGCGGGGGTGCGACCGGTCGGATTCGGCACCGTGTGCACACGGGAGTCTTCTCGTACGAGCTCGGCGGCGATCTCGTCCGTACGGTCCGTCGAGGGACCGATGGCGATCACGACCTCCATCTCGCCCCCGTACTCCTGGGCGAGGATCGCTTGGACGGCTCCGCGCAGATGCCGTTCCTCGTTGAGGACGGGCATGATCACGGAGACGGCGGGGAGCTGCACGTCGGGCTTGTCGTTCATCGCGGATTACGTTACCGCGAACGGGGGACACGGACGCGCGCCGCCCGGTCCCTGCGCCGGGCCGCAGATCGTATGGGCCTACGGTGCTCACGGACCCCCACACCCGGCCGACGCGGAGGTGTCCGCCTTGCCCACGCCGCCCCGCTCCCCCGCCCGCCCGCAGCGGCAGCGCCCAGCGCGGCCGCCCGTACGGCGCAGGCGGCCGCGCTGGGCCATGCGGGTGACGACCTCGGTGTCCGTGACGGTGCTCGCGGCGGCCGGCATCGGGCACGCGCTGCTCACCGGTCTCGGCTCCGACATCGACCGGATCGACCCCTTCAAGGACATGAAGAACCGGCCCGCGCACGGCCACGGCATGAACGTCCTGCTCGTCGGCACCGACGGCCGCGACCGGATCACCCCGGAGGAGAAGGAGAAGTACCGGCTCGGCGGCGCCCCCTGCCACTGCACCGACACGATCATGATCGTGCACCTCTCCGAGGACCGGAAGCGGGCCAGCATCGTGAGCCTGCCGCGCGACTCGTACGCCGAGACGCCCGCCCACATCGACCGCACCACCGGCCGACGGCACCAGCCGCACCCGGTCAAGCTGAACGCGGCGTACGCGGAGGGTGGTCCGCAGCTGACCGTGCGGACCGTGGAGAACATGACCCATGTGAAGATCGACCACTATCTGGAGGTCGACTTCACCAGCTTCATCAAGACCGTGGACGTGCTCGGCGGGGTCCGGATCTGCACGGTGAAGCCGCTCAAGGACACCTACACCGGGCTCGACCTGCCGACCGGTGTGCACGATCTGAACGGCGGGCAGGCACTGCAGTACGTGCGCTCGCGGCACATCGACGGGGCCTCGGACCTCGGCCGGATGCAGCGCCAGCAGCGCTTCCTGGCCGCGCTGATCGAGCGGGCCACCTCGTCGGGGGTGCTGCTCAACCCGATCAAGTTCCGGGAGGTGACCGGGGCCGTGCTCGGCTCGGTGCGCGCCGACAAGGGCCTCGGCTCGGACGAACTCATCGACCTGGGGCGGGCGATGCGGACCTTCTCACCGTCCTCCTCGGAGTTCACGACGGTCCCGATCGGGAAGATGGGGTACGCCGTGAAGGGCATCGGCTCGACCCTGAAGTGGGACGAGCAGAAGGCGGACCGGCTCTTCCGCACCCTGCGCGACGACAAGCCGCTCGCCCCGCACCGGGTCCGCTCCAAGGCCCTGCGCGTCGATGTCGCCCCGCAGCAGATCCGGGTCCAGGTCGAGAACGGCACCATGACCGCCGGCCTCGGCCGCCGCGTCGACAGCGGCCTGGCGGCCACCGGTTTCCGCACGACCCGGGCCCCCGTGAACGCCCCCGACCGCTCGGTCCCGCGCACGATCGTCCAGTACGACCCCCGCTGGGACCGCTCCGCGAAGTCCCTCGCCACCGCCCTGCCCGGCAGCGAGCTACGCCCGGTGAACGGCCAGGGCCCCCTCATGAAGGTGATCGCCGGCGCGGACTTCAGGGAGGTCCACAGGGTCCGGGCGGAGGACCCGCCCCAGGGCAAGTTCGAAACGGTCACGGGCGACCAGGTGGTCTGCCCGTAACGAACCAATCCGGCGGGGGCTCGCCTACGAATACCTGGTGGCCGTCCAGATCACCGCTGGGCCTTCATCCCCCGGCCCAGGAGGGCGCCCCGTTTTAGGGGCGCGGGGAACTGCGCGACCAGCCACAGCGAACCCGCAGCCGCCAAACCGCCTAGTCGTCGAGCCCCTCAGAAGCCCGCTTCTCCCGCAACTCCACAATCGCCCGCCGCCGCGCAAGCCGATGCGTACGACGAATCTGCGCCTCCTGATTGCGGCGCCGATCACGCTCGGTCTCCGGAACCACCGGAGGTACCCTCCGAGGCTTCCCGTCGGCGTCCACCGCGGCGAACACCAGGTAGGCCGAGCCGACCTGCTGAGGCGGCGTCGACTCGTTCCAACGCTCGGCGAGAACGCGGACGCCGACCTCCATCGACGTACGACCCGTCCAGTTCACCTGTGCCTTCACATGCACGAGGTCGCCTACGCGTACGGGTTCCAGGAACGCCATCTCGTCCATGGAGGCGGTCACGGCGGGCCCGCCGGAGTGCCGCCCGGCCACCGCGCCGGCCGCGTCGTCGACCAGTTTCATGATCACGCCACCGTGCACCGTACCCAGAAGGTTGGTGTCGTTGTGGCTCATGATGTGGCTCAGGGTGGTTCGGGACGCCGAAGTCGGCTTGCCCGGAATATCGGATTCCGGGGCACGGGCCTGGTCTGTCATGCCGCCCACCTTATGCCGGGCACTCGCAAGGGTTGCTTTGCATCAGCTCTGCAACAGCCCTGGTGCGATTTTCCGAAGACTCTTGTATGGCACACAGTGGGACCCTGCACACTGGGGCCCATGAGCGATTGGCCCCAGGGATACAACGGCGGCGACCGGCAGGGCCGCGGCAGCACAGGCGCCGAGCCCGAGGGCGCCCGTGTGATGCGGCAGGTGCAGCGCGGCTCGGGGGCCGGTCCACGCCCCTCGGCGCCGACGCGCGGAGTCCCGCCCCAGCCGACGTACACGGACGGCTACGGCGAGGACGCCTACGACAGCGGCTACAACACCGGACAGGTGTACGGCTCGCCGGGCGGAGGCGGTCCGCAGGAGCCTCCCGGCGGCCATGGACGGGGTCCGCGGCCCGCGCCGAACTGGCGCAAGCGGATCAAGTGGACCGCGATCACGGTGGTCACCGTGCTGGTCGTGGTCTCCGTGGGCACGTACTTCTGGGCCGACTCGAAGCTCAAGCGCGAGGTCGACCTGTCGAAGGTGATCGACCGGCCCGACGCGGGCGAGGGCACGAACTACCTGATCGTCGGCTCCGACAGCCGCGAGGGTCTGTCCGCCGAGGAGAAGAAGAAGCTCCGCACGGGCTCCGCCGAGGGCAAGCGCACGGACTCGATGATGATCCTGCACGTCGGCGACAACGGGAACACGATGATCTCGCTGCCGCGCGACTCGAACGTGACGATCCCCACGTTCGTGGGCTCCGAGTCCGGCAAGACCTTCCCGGGCACCGGCCGTCAGGTGAAGTTGAACGCGGCGTACGCGGAGGACGGGCCCGAGCTGCTCGTGCGGACCGTCGAGGCCAACACCGGACTGCGGATCGACCACTACGCGGAGATCGGCTTCGCCGGCTTCGCCAAGATCGTCGACGCGGTGGGCGGTGTCGAGCTGGACATCCCCAAGGCGTTCAAGGACGAGAAGTCCGGCGCCGACTTCCAGGCGGGCAAGCAGACCCTGAACGGCGAGGAGGCGCTCGCCTTCGTCCGTACGCGGTACGCGTTCGCCAACAGCGACCTGGACCGTACGAAGAACCAGCAGAAGTTCCTCGCGGCCCTGGCGAGCCAGACGGCGACGCCGTCCACGGTCCTCAACCCCTTCAAGCTCTACCCGACCATGGGCGCCGGCCTCGACACCCTCACCGTCGACAAGGACATGTCCCTCTGGGACCTCGCCTCGATGTTCTGGGCCATGAAGGGCATCACCGGCGGCGACGGCAAGTCGATGAACATGCCGATCTCCGGCAACTCGGCCAACGGCAACCTCCAGTGGGACACCGCCAAGGTCAAGACCCTGGTGAACGAGCTGAAGAACGACGAGAAGGTGACGGTGTCGGGGAACTGAGCCGACCCCGGGCACGTAGCGCAGCGCAGCGAGAAGAGGAGCCCCCGGCATAGTGCCGGGGGCTCCTCTTCACTGTACGGCGGCGGCCCTACGGCAGGTTCCGGGCCATCACGATGCGCTGGACCTGGTTCGTGCCCTCATAAATCTGCGTGATCTTGGCGTCGCGCATCATGCGCTCGACCGGGTAGTCGCGGGTGTAGCCGTAGCCGCCGAGGAGCTGGACCGCGTCCGTGGTGACCTCCATGGCGACGTCGGAGGCGAAGCACTTGGCCGCCGCTCCCTGGAAGGTGAGGTCGCTGTCGCCGCGCTCGGACTTCGCCGCGGCCTGGTACGTCAGGGCGCGGGCGGCCTCGATCTTCATGGCCATGTCGGCGAGCATGAACTGGATGCCCTGGAAGTCGGCGATCGCCTTGCCGAACTGCTTGCGCTCCCGGACGTAGCCCTTGGCGTAGTCGAGGGCGCCCTGCGCGATGCCGAGGGCCTGGGCCGCGATCGTGATGCGGGTGTGGTCCAGGGTCTTCATCGCGGTGGCGAAGCCCGTGCCCTCCTCGCCGATCATGCGGTCGGCCGGGATGCGAACGTTGTCGAGGTAGACCTCGCGGGTCGGGCTGCCCTTGATGCCGAGCTTCTTCTCCGGGGCGCCGAAGGAGACACCCTCGTCCGACTTCTCGACGACGAAGGCCGAGATGCCCTTGGAGCGCTTCGTGGGGTCGGTCACGGCCATCACCGTGTAGTACTCCGACTCGCCCGCGTTGGTGATCCAGCGCTTCACGCCGTTCAGGACGTAGAAGTCGCCGTCGCGGACCGCCTTCGTCTTCATGCCCGCCGCGTCCGAGCCCGCGTCCGGCTCGGAGAGGGCGTACGAGAACATCGCGTCGCCCTTGGCCAGCGGGCCCAGGTACTTCTTCTTCAGGTCCTCGGAGCCGGAGAGGATCACCGGGAGCGAGCCCAGCTTGTTCACCGCGGGGATCAGGGAGGAGCTGGCACAGACGCGCGCCACCTCCTCGATCACGATGACCGTGGCCAGCGCGTCGGCGCCGGCACCGCCGTACGTCTCCGGTACGTGCACGGCGTGCAGGTCGGAGGAGACCAGGGCGTCCAGGGCCTCCCGGGGGAAACGGGCTTCCTCGTCCACCGCCGCGGCGTACGGCGCGATCTTCGCCTCGGCCAGTGAGCGGATCGCGTCGCGGAGCATGTCGTGCTCCTCGGACGGGCGGTACAGGTCGAAATCAGCCGATCCGGCCAAGGTCTCTCACGCTCCAAAGACGCTGTGATGCTGACGCTAATTACCGTTAAGTAACTCAAATTTTAGGGGCCTGCCCACGGGAGTGATACGTGAGCTTGGCGACAAGAGGAAAACTGCCCGGTGAAGCACTCGAACAAGCCCCGACTATGCTCGGTCAGCGCACTCAAGGCGCACTGCAGGCGCACCCCTGACGGATACCTGACGGACACCTACTGGAGCATCCATGGCCCTCAAGATCACCGTGATCGGCACCGGCTACCTCGGCGCCACGCACGCCGCGGCCATGGCCGAGCTCGGGTTCGAGGTGCTGGGACTCGACGTCGTACCCGAGAAGATCGAGATGCTCCAGCGGGGCGAGGTCCCGATGTACGAGCCGGGGCTCGAAGAGCTGCTGGCCAAGCACGTCGCCGGGATCGAGGGGTCCAGCGGGCGGCTGCGGTTCACCATGGACTGGGCCGAGGTCGCGGAGTTCGGCGACATCCACTTCGTCTGTGTGAACACCCCGCAGAAGCACGGTGAGTACGCGTGCGACATGTCGTACGTCGACGCCGCCTTCGCCTCGCTCGCACCCCATCTGACGGGCCCCGCCCTCGTCGTCGGCAAGTCCACCGTGCCCGTGGGGTCGGCCGAGCGGCTGGGCCGCACGCTGGTCGGGCTCGCCCCCGCCGGCGAGGACGTGGAGCTGGCCTGGAACCCCGAGTTCCTGCGCGAGGGCCTCGCCGTCCAGGACACCCTGCACCCCGACCGCATCGTGGCCGGTGTCCGCAGTGAGCGCGCCGAGAAGCTGCTGCGCGAGGTGTACGCGACGCCGATCGCCGAGGGCTCGCCCTTCGTGGTGACCGACTTCCCGACCGCCGAGCTGGTGAAGACCGCCGCGAACTCCTTCCTCGCCACCAAGATCTCCTTCATCAACGCGATGGCCGAGGTGTGCGAGGCCGCCGACGGCGACGTCGTGAAGCTCGCCGAGGCGATCGGCCACGACGACCGGATCGGCAAGAAGTTCCTGCGCGCGGGCATCGGTTTCGGTGGCGGATGCCTCCCCAAGGACATTCGCGCCTTCATGGCACGCGCCGGTGAACTGGGCGCCGACCAGGCGCTCACCTTCCTGCGCGAGATCGACTCCATCAATATGCGGCGCCGCGGTCAGATGGTGGAAATGACGCGTGAGGCCCTGGGCGGCGGATCGTTCCTCGGGAAGCGGATCGCGGTGCTCGGCGCGACGTTCAAGCCGGATTCGGACGACGTCCGGGATTCCCCCGCGCTGAATGTCGCCGGGCAGATTCATCTGCAGGGCGGTCAGGTCACGGTCTACGACCCCAAGGGCCTCGACAACGCGCGACGACTCTTCCCGACGCTCGGGTACGCGGACACCGCCGCGGAGGCCGTACGCGGCGCCCATGTCGTCCTGCACCTCACCGAGTGGCGCGAGTTCCGCGAGCTGGACCCGGCGGCGCTCGGCGAGGCCGTGACGGACCGCGTCGTACTGGACGGCCGCAACGCGCTCGACCCCGCCGTGTGGCGGGCGGCGGGCTGGACGTACCGGGCGATGGGGCGGCCGGCCGCCTGAGCGGCATATGCCCTGCACTTCATCTTTCCAATTGGTTCGAATCACATTCGAGCAATGTGGTGGAATTGCCGTGCCCTGCGCGCCACATCTTCACAGTCGCAATGCACGGAATGACGTCGTTGTAGCCCGTTCTCACAGCAGGGGCACCCCTGAAGGAGAGGCAGGCAACAGGCGATTAACCAACGCGTAGCCGCGCGGAATTCGGCTCCCACTCCACTGGTCCGCATTCACCGATCTGAATGACCGGACCATGCCAGGAGTGATCATGCCCCTGTTCAACAGGGCGGACTGGCCGAGGGATCACCGCGACGAGGTGGTCGCGGGCGCGCTCGTCGGCGCCGTGCTGATCGTGCTCGGTTACGCCTCGGGGATCGGCGCCCCGCCGTCGTCGGGGTCGGCGCAGGCCGCCGTGCCACCCGCGTCACCGCCCGCGGCGACGGCACCGCCCAGTACGACTCCGGCGCCGGGCGAGGACGCGCCGGAGGGGGCCGCGCCCGTGCCCCAAGTCCCGGTCGGCGCGGGTGAGTTGCCGATCGGCACCGGCGTCGTGCCGATCGGGGACGGCGGCCACGCCGGGCACGGGGCCGGAACGGGAAGCGGCACCGGCAGCGGGAGCGGGGAGTCCGGCGCCGGCGGCCATGACGGTCACGGCGGGCAGGAAACCACGCCCTCCCCCACGCCCACTCCCACCCCCTCCCCCACGAATCCCCCGGGCGACGACTCCTGCGACGACGGCGACGTACACCTCGTACAGCCCCTGCTCACCGGGATCGCCGGGCTCACGGGCCAGGCCCTCGGTCTCGTCGGCGGCACGGAACCCACCCCCGAACCGACACCCTCCCTCTGCGTCGGAGTCGCCACGCCGGACCTTCTCTCCGCCCCGGACGACGCGGAGGCTACCCCGTGACAACGCGCCCCCGCCCCCTCACCCGCCGCCCGGCCGCCCTCCTCGTCCTCCTCGCGGCCGCCCTCCTGTACGTCCTCGTCGGCGCGGTGCCCGCCTCCGCCCACACCGAGTTGGTCCGCTCGACTCCCAAGGACGGCACGGAACTCGGCAGGGCGCCCGCCCATCTCACCCTCACCTTCGACGAGCCCGTCGAGCTGTCCGACGTACGCGTGATGACGCTCGACGGCGACCGGCTCCCCGTCTCCCGAGCCCCGCGCGGGGGCGGCGACACCGTGCGGGCCGCGCTCCCCGAGGTGGCTCCGAAGAGCGGTGAACTCGCCCTCACCTGGTCCGTCATCGACGAGGAGGACGGGCACGCGTCCTCCGGCCGGCTGACGTTCGGCATCGGTACGACGGCGGCGCCCGCCGCCGCCCAGGACCGCGGCGACGAGGCCGCCCCCGCGCCCTCCCCCTCGGTGCGGCACGGCCTCGTCGCCGCTCGCTGGGCCGGCTATCTCTCGCTGGCCCTGTTCATCGGCGGCATCGCGTTCGTCGCGCTGCTCTGGCCACGCGGGGCGACTGAGCCGCGGGCCCGGGCGATGCTCACCCTCGCCTGGACGGTCGGGCTGCTCTCGACGGTCGTGGCGCTCGGACTGCAGGGCGCGTACGCCGAGTTGGGCGGCCTTCGCGACGCGCTCTCGGCGTCGGCGTACGCGAACGTGCTCAGCACCGGGCCCGGCCTCGCACTCGCCGCCCGCGGGCTGCTCTGGGTGCTCGCCGCCGTGGTGCTGAGCGCGCTGCTCCAGGGCGGCGGCCGTACGGCCCGCTCGCCCGGCTGGCGCGTGGGTGCCCTCGCCGTGTCGCTCGGGCTGCTGCGGGCGACCGGGATGACGGGCCACAACTCCGAGGGCACGGAGCCGACTTGGGGCGCGCTGGCCGACCTGGTGCATCTGCTCGGGGCGAGTCTGTGGATCGGCGGTCTGGCCATGCTCGCGGTGGCCGTGCTGCCGCGCCGGGACCCCGCCGAGCTGGCGCTGGTCGTGCCCGGCTACTCGAAGCTGGCGGGCGCGTCGGTGGCCGCGATCGCCGTGGCCGGGCTGGTGCTTGCCTGGCAGGTCGTGGGCTCGTACGACGCCCTGCTGCACACCTCGTACGGGCAGTTGCTGCTGGTCAAGACCGGTGTGCTGGCCCTCGTTCTGTTCGCCGCGTGGCGCAGCCGTCAGTGGGTGCGTACGCGTCTGGAACTCGCCGTGCTGCTGCGCGGCGAGGCCGCCACCGTGCGGCCCTTCGGTTACTCGGTCGCGGCGGAGACGGGGCTCGTCCTCGTCGTGCTCGCCGTGACGAGTCTCCTGGTCACGGCCGATCCCGGCCGCTGACCTCCCCTGAAAACCCCGAAATCCCCTCACAGACAAGGGAGTTACGTTGATGCGCAGTAAAGACACCGGTGAACGGCGCCGCCGCGCGCCCGCCGGGAACCGGGCCCTGCTCGTCGCCGGGCTCGGCGCCGCCTTCGCGGCGGTGCTCAGCCTGGGGCTGCTTCAGGCGACGGCCGGCTCGGCGTCGACGACCGACACGGCGGCGGGCGCGGCTCAGGCGCCCGCAGCCGCGGCGGCCGAGGCCAAGCCCGCGGCAGCCGCCGCTGCCGACCACCAGGTCGACATCATGGGCAACAAGTTCGGCGACGGGAAGCAGCTGGTCGTCAAGGTCGGCGAGACCGTCCAGTGGACCAACCACGACACGGCCCCGCACACCGTCACCACCACCAAGGGCCCGAAGAAGTTCGACTCGGGCACCCTTGAGAAGGGCGACTCCTGGTCATACACCTTCACCACGGCGGGGACGTACGAGTACTACTGCGCGGTGCACCCGGACATGGTGGCGTCCGTGAAGGTCGTCGCGGACGACAGCGGTTCCACGGGCGGGTCCACCGGCGGCTCCACGGGCGGCTCCACGGGCGGCTCCACCGGCGGTACGTCGGGGGGCTCGACCGGGGGCTCCGGCTCGGGCGGCACGAGCGGAGGTGACACCGGCGGCACGTCCGGAGGCAGCTCCGGCGGAACCAGCGGTGGCAGCACGGGCGGCAGCACCGGTGGCGGTACGGGAGGCAGCACAGGCGGCGGGGACGGCGGCGACGAGCAGTGCGCCAGCGTCCAGGACGTACTGCTGCCGATCCTGCAGCACCTCAACGCCGCGCACCTGGAGCGTTCTCCGGGTGAGCAGGTGCAGGACGCGCTGGCCCTCGACTCGTACATCAAGATGCACACCGTGTGGGTCGAGAGCATCCTCACGCCCGCCACGGAAGGCGGGGGCGCGGTCGTCGACGACACCCTCGGTGTGCTGCTCCAGCACATCAACTCGGCACATCTGGAGGAGTCGCTCGGCCAGCAGATCACCGATCTGCTCGACGTCGACAGCTACGTGAAGATGCACACGGTCTGGGCCGAGCACATGCTCGCCCCCACGACGGGCTATCTGACCAGCAGCTGCTGACACCGGCGGCACCGCCGATCCGGGCGGACCGCTGATCCATGCGGTACCGCCGCCACAGGAGGACGCCGGGCCGGCCGAGGCTCAGTCGGCCGGCCCGGCGTCCGGCGTTCATTCTCCCCCGCTCTGTTTCTCCTCGGAAGGAGAACCAGGATGACGACCGTCACCCTGCCCACCGTCTCCCCACCGCCCGGCCGGTACGCCGTCGCACCCGGCCGCTCCTTCGCCGAACTCACCGCCTACTACGGCCCGTTGGCGACCCTGCGACGCCGCGTCACCCTGACCGGGGCGTCGCTCACGGTCCCCGATTCCGAGGCTGTGTCCGTGTCCGAGGCGGTATCGGCGGCCGAGGCCGCGTCCGAATCCGAGGGCGCGCGGCCCGTGTTCCGCTTCGACCTCGCCGGCACGATGAAGGCCTCCCTGGTCTCCGAGCACGTGGAACCCCTGGCCGACGGACGGCACCTGCAACTGCTCGCCGACCTCGACGTACGGGGTGTCGCGTTCCCGGTGCTGATGCGCCTGCGCGTGGTGAGGTGCGCCGAGGGGCGGCTACTGGTGGTGGGTTCGACCCGGCTCTCGTACCGCCTGCTCCGGCGCGCGACCGGCTTCCGGCTGCCGTGGCCCCGCCCGGCGACCCGGCTGCGGCTGCTGATCGCCGCGGAGTTCGCGTGAGCGCGGGACGGCGGGGGCGGCGCGTGCCGCCGGGACCCGCCGCGTTCGCCGTACGCTCCGCACTCTCCCCACTGCTCTCGGCACTCTCCGTACTCGTCCTGCTGGTACCGGTGTTGCTGCTGTGGGCGGCGCCCGGGCCCGCGTCGGCGGCCACCTACCGGGTGGCGATGAAGGGGTACGCGTTCAGCCCCGCCGCCCTCACCGTCCCGGTGGGCTCCACGGTGACCTGGACCAACCAGGACACGGCCCCGCACGACGTGAAGACCACCTCCGGCCCGGCCTCCATCCACTCGCCGATGCTGCAGAAGGGGCAGAGCTGGAGCTTCACGTTCACGACGGCCGGGTCGTACGGGTACTACTGCACCGTGCACCCGGACATGACGGCCCGGATCGTCGTCCGGGCGGCACCGACTCCCGCGGCACCGGCTCATACGCATTCGGGGTCGGACGATCACGGGTCCGGAACGGGAGCTGGGGTTGGGGCCGGAACGGGCACCGGGTCCGGGACCGGGACCGGGACCGGGACCGGGCACCACACGGCTCCGACGGCTTCGGCGGCCTCTCCGGCGGGGCGTTCCAAGTCGCCGACTGCCACCAAGTCCCCGTCCGCACCGCCCACTTCGGCCCCGGCGGCCGCGGCGGCACCTTCGGCGGCAGGTCCGGCGACGACCCCACAGGCCATCGAACCGACCGCCTCCTCCCGCCCCCTCGACGGCCTGCTCGTCCTGGCGGGAGTGGTGGCGGGAGTGGCCGTGCTGTGTCTGCTGCTGGTGGGTTCGCGCTCGGCTGCGAGGGAGAAACAGGACACCCCGTAGCCGTAGTGGAGGGGCGGCCCGGGGCCCCGGGCTCCGGCTACTTCGCGCGATAGCGGCGCATCTTCGCCCGAGCCCCGCAGACGGACATCGAGCACCAGCGGCCACGCCCCGCCGGACTGCGGTCGTAGTACGCCCAGTGGCAGTCCGGCGCCTCGCAGGCCTTGAGGCGGAGCCAGGTGCCGGCGGCGAGGGACTCGGCGACGGCCGCGGCGACCCGGGAGGTGAGGGCGGCCGGGTCCGCCGGCCTGAGGGCCGCCGAGCCGTCCGCCGCGGAGACCGTGACGACGAGCGGGGCCGCGGCGAGCAGCTCGTCGAGGGGGCGTACCTCCCGGTGTGCCGGATGGCCCGCGTGCGCGAGACAGACGGCCCGCAGCGACTCACGCAGTTCCCGCGCGGCCTCCACGTCGGCCTCCGCCAGGCCCAGCCCGGCGCGACCCTCCACCGTGTCCAGGGAGTCGGCACCCGACTCGATGTCCAGGGTGTTCACCAGGGACTGGAGCAGGGCCAGCCCGCCGGGTGCGGGCGCGCGGTCATTCATGGTTGCGACGTTACCTCTTATGGGGGAGTATGCAGTAACCGTTACCTACTGAGCCGCTTTGCAGGTAACGATCGAGGTATGGACATCACGCATGGACATCAGAGGAGGAAGTCATGGCTGTCGCCGAACTGGGCACCGTCGTTCTGGACTGTCCCGACCCCCGCGCGCTTGCTTCGTTCTACGCCGGAGTGCTGGGCGGCACCGTCGAGACCGAGGGGGAGGCCGACTGGGTCGACCTGCGGCTGCCCGGCGGACGGGCGCTGGCGTTCCAGGCCGCCCCCGGCCACGTACCGCCGAAGTGGCCCGCGCCCGACGGCTCCCAGCAGTTCCATCTGGACCTGACGGTCGAGAACCTGGACTCGGCGGAGAAGGAAGTCCTGGCGCTGGGCGCGACCGTGCTCGAAGCGGCGGATCGGGGGCGGGGGTGGCGGGTGTACGCGGATCCGGCCGGGCACCCGTTCTGCCTCTGCGCCTGCTGAGGCACAACGGGGCCTCGGGCCGCGGAATCGTGTGATGTGCGGGTGAGTGGGGGCTGGTCGCGCAGTTCCCCGCGCCCCTGAAAGACGCGGCTGCGCCCTGTCTTTTGTCCCCACCCGCCCGCAGCCGACGAACGACCGCCGGGGGCTACCCGTCCATCTCGGCGATCTTCGCCGTCGACGGCTCCCGGCGGCTGCGGGCCGCGCGAGCAATGAAGTCCGCGCTGCGCAGGACGCGTTGGACGTTGCCCCAGGTGAGCAGGGCGAGGTCGGACTCGGACCAGCCGCGGCCGAGGAGTTCGGCGACGAGGCGCGGATACCCCGAGGCGTCGGACAGGTCCTGGGGGTGTGCGGCCCCGGAGTCGTACGTCCCCGAGAGGCCGACGCACTCCGGGCCCGCAAGCGCGCGTACGTGGTCGAGGTGGTCCGCGACGTCCCGTACCGACGGGCCCGTCTGTTCGGCGGTCAGCGGCACGAGGCACAGGCCCTTGGTGATGCCGAGTTCGACGAGCACGTCGTCGGGGAGGTTCGCCGGGTGGAGGCGCAGGGCGCGGGCGGCGGAGCGGGTGAAGACGACCGGGGACTTGGAGATGGTGAGGGCGCGGCGGACGGTCGCGTCGGAGGCGCCGGACAGGTCGACGAGCACGCCGATGCGGTTCGTCTCGCGTACGACCTCCTCGCCGAACCTGGTCAGCCCTTTCTCGCCGGCCCAGGACGCGCCGGAGAGGGTGAGGACGCGCAGGCCGAGGGCGTGCAGCGCGCGCAGGATGCCCAGCGAGTCGTCCAGTGCGGCGGCGGCCGCGGGACCGAGCAGCACGGCGACCCGCCCGCAGTTCCTGGCGTCCGTGACCTGGGCCGCGCTGTGGGCCATCCGCAGGCCCTCCGGATGGGCCTCCACCACGGTCCTCACCAGGTCGAGCTGCTCCAGCGTGGCCCCGACCGCCCGCTCGCCGACGAGGCCCTCGGACAGATGCAGCGACCAGAACAACGCCGCCACGTGCCCTTCCCTCAGCCTGGGCACGTCCGTGTCTATCGTGCTCTCGCCGAGCTCCAGGTCGTACCAGGGCAGGTGCCGCAGCGCCCACGGCAGACCGCTGTAGCCGTCGGCGACGGGGTGGGCGGCGAGAAGGGCGTGCGCGCGGACGAGGGGGTCGTCGGCCGCGTCCCCCTCGTCCCCCTCGGGTCCGGCATCGACTGCGAGACCCCGCTCGTCCTCAAGAACATCCGGCTCGAACTCCCCCTCGACATCGGGGCGATCCAGCTCGCCGACCTCGGCGGTTGCGTGCAGTTCGTCCTGCAGATCTGCCATGACGACGCTCCCGGGTCCGGTGGTGGCGACAGGTATCACCACCGTGACACGGCAGCGGGAGAGGCTCTCGGTGGATGGGCCGTTCGGGCGACGGCACCGGGCGCCCCCTTACGGGGCACGGCACCCTGAATCCCCTGACTGGGTGCGGCGACCACCGCCCCGTAGGGGGCGCGGGGCTGTGGCACTCTGCGGCTCCGCCGCGTGGGCGCGACCAGCCCCCCACACACACAAACCCGCAGACTCCGAACCGCCCGCCCGGCGAAGCGAACCTGCGGAGCCAGCGGCGCAGCGAACCGGCGCAGCCTGCCGACGCAGCCAGCCAGCGCAGCGAACCCGGGGAGCTAGCCGACGGAGCTACCCGCACTCCTCCGCCCGCCCCAGCAGAAGCCCCCGCTCCCGCTCGTTCCGCGTCAACGAAGCCGCCCTCTCGAACTCCCTCCGCGCCTCCCCCACCCGCCCGAGCCGCACCAGCAGATCCCCCCGCACACTGGGCAGCAGGTGATAGCCCCGCAAGGCCGGTTCGTCGACGAGCGCATCCACGATGGTGAGCCCGGCCTCGGGCCCCTCGGCCATGGACACGGCAACGGCCCGGTTCAGCTCGACGACGGGAGACGGGGTCCGGCCGACCAGCAGCCCGTACAGCGTGGCGATCCGCGCCCAGTCGGTCCCCTCGTACGAATAGGCGTGGGCATGGCACGCGGCGATGGCGGCCTGCAGCACATACGGCCCAGGACCACCACCCGTGGACACGGCCTCCGCACGGGCGAGGGCGGCGAACCCGCGGCGGATGAGGAGCCGGTTCCACCGGGAACGCTGCTGGTCCTTGAGTAGCACGGGCTCGCCCGAGGGCCCGGTGCGCGCGGCCGACCGCGACGCCTGGATCTCCAACAGGGCGGCCAGCCCGTGTACTTCGGGCTCCTTGGGCATCAACTCGGCGAGCACGCGAGCGAGTCGCAGGGCGTCCTCGCAGAGCGCGGGGCGCAGCAGGTCGTCGCCCGCGGTGGCCGCGTACCCCTCGTTGAAGATCAGGTAGATGACTTCGAGTACGGACCCGAGCCGGGCCTCGCGCTCGGGCCCGTACGGCACCTCGAAGGCGACGGCCTTCGCGGCGAGCGTCCGCTTGGCGCGCACGATGCGCTGGGCGACGGTCGCCTCCGGGACGAGGTAGGCGCGGGCGATCTCGACGGTGGTCAGCCCGCCGAGCAGCCGCAGGGTGAGGGCGATCCGGGCCTCGGCGGACAGCACGGGATGACACGCGGTGAAGACGAGTCGCAGCAGGTCGTCGTCGATGTCGTCGGGATCGGCCGGCTCGTCGACGTGCCCGTGCGGCGCGGACGCCTCCAGGTCCCGCCCCATCTCCACGAGCTTGCGCGCGTACCGCTCGCGCCGCCGTACGAGATCGATGGCCCGGTGCTTGGCCGTGGCCATGAGCCAGGCCCCGGGATTGCCGGGCACCCCCTCCCGGGGCCACTGCTCCAACGCGGCGACCAGCGCGTCCTGCGCCAGCTCCTCCGCGATCCCGACGTCCCGCACGATGCGCGCGACCCCGGCGATGATGCGGGGCGACTCGATACGGAAGACGGTTTCGATGGCGTGGGCGGGGGCGTCCGCTGATGGTTCTGGTGTCACGCTCCACCATCAGACACCCCCGGAGCCGTACGGCCAAGGCTCAGCCTTCGACGATTTCCCGTACCTCGCAGGTCACCGTCCAGTGGGCCTCGTGGATCTGGAGGAACCTCTTGGTCCACTCGACCGCCTCGGCCTTGTCCTTGGCCTGCAGCATCGCGTACCCGCCGATGACCTCCTTGGCCTCGGTGAACGGCCCGTCGGTGACGGACAGTTCCCCGCCCTCCCACCGCACCCGCGTCCCCTCCGCGGTCGGCTTCAGCCCGGAGGTGTCCAGCAGCACCCCGGCCTTCGTCATCTCCTCGATCAGCTCCCCCATCCGCGCCATGAGCTCGTCGCTCGGCCCCTCGGCGGGCGCGTTCTGCTCATCGATACGGATCATCGACAGGTAGCGGGGCATGGTGACTCCTGAGTCTCTCGGTACGGGGGCGGGGCTCGTCCCACCTTCCCTTTCATCTGTGCGTCGAACGGGCCACACCCGGATCGACACGCGCGCCGAAATTCTTGGAGAAACTATCTGCCGAGGTTGTTCTCGCAGGTCATGAGGCCAGGCACGCACATCGGTTCGACTCAGTCAGCGAACTCCTTGAGCTCGTCGGTCTCCAGGGTGAAGCCGACGGGGTCCGGCAGGTCGATCGCGACACCGAAGGCCCGGCTGGTGACCGAGCGGTACTCCCCCTTCTCCGGATCGGCGTACACGGTGACGCTGTTCGCGTCCCGAACACGGGAGGTGACTCGACGGTCATCAGGACACCGTCCGGCTCGGCCCACCCACGCGGGCAACCACGCCACGACCATTGCCGGCATCAATGGCCACTTTGAGGCTACGCCAGGTGCCCGACATTCCACAGGCGTACGGTGCCATCCATGCTGGCGCTGGCGAGTTGGGTTCCTTTCGAGTTGAAACTCATGGAGTAGACCTCGCCCATGTGCCCATAGAAGGTCTTCCAACAAAACGGGGTGCCGTCAGTGCGCCACAGCTCGATGTTCCCGTCGCCATACCATTCCTCGTCCGGGAACGTTCGACTGAGCGCAAGAAACGGTTTTCGTGGATGGAAGACGATCGAGGACGGGAGGGGCACATGCCCGATCCGGCGCCATTTACCGTCACGGGGATCGGGGCGCCACAGTCCGCTCCGCCCAGGCAGGTCCGATCCGGAGTTCAGGTACAGACATTCGCCGTGCGGACTGACGACCAACTCGGAATTCAGTAATTCGTCACCCTGTGGCGCCCCCACCAACGGCGCTCCAGGGCCCTCGGTGAATTCCGGCGCCACATGCAACCGCATCTGCCCATCTTTCCTGAACAGTGCCAGACTGTTTCCATGCAGCCAGCCCGTGGCCGCCACGTACAGATATCCACCTGCGATGTCTATTTCCTTCGGCTGGCCTTCCTCATCGACCCACAGCAGAGTATGGAAGTTGCCATAGCCAGCACTTCCCGACAAATAGTTGCCGCCGAAGGCAAGGTCACGGGTCGGTATACCTTCCTTCCTTAACGTGCGCCACTCCGGCTTCCCCTGCGCATTCCAGATCTTGAGCTGCTCTCTCCGGCCGACAGCAAGCACTCTGCCGTCTGGGCGAAACGCCAAGCCCTTGACATCTCGAATGACCCCGGCCCCTCTTTCCCGCCCGGTGAGACGCACGCGTCCCAGAAGCAGCTCATTCCACCCCTGGTGGCCCCGCCACAACCGCCCGTCCTCCGCACCCCAGACCACTTCATCGCTATCGGGCCGAAACACCACCGCAGTCATCGGCACCTCATCGGGATCCGAGTACACAATCTCCCCCCGATCGTCATGCCGCCCGACCAATGCCACCCCACTGCCCAGCACCGCAGCCACCCCCGCGCCGAGGACCAGACGGCGCCGCACGCCCTCCGTCACACCCGGTCGGGCAGATGCCGGACCTCCGTCGTACGTCGGCTCCCCAGCCAGGGCCTCCTGAAGGCGGATGTGACGGAACTGATAGGTGCTGTTGGACTGCTTGACGATCTCTCGTCGCCGCGCATCCCCGAGAAAGGCGAACAAGCGCCAGGGCAGTCGGCCACTCGCCGCAAGCCAGACGTTCGCCAACAGGAATCGAGGCCACGCTCGCGTCAGGAGGATGCAGAGTGCGAACGCCACCCCGGGCAGAACAAAGGGGATTCCCCAGCCGTGGGAGTCCAGGCCCAACGACTCATAGTCCTGGCGCCACTTGAGCGCCGCGGAATCCGACACATCACCCGTGCCGGGAAAGCCCGGCCAGTCTGTGAGTGCGCGAAAAGCCAGGTCTCCCGCCAACTGACCAACGTGCAGTCCCAGCAGTCCGGTGACTCCGACGACGAGTCCTCCCACCAGCGCTCCGGCCAGTGCCGACCACCGGTCCTGTGCATAGGACTTCATGGGACTTGCCTGGGTTGCCCTGGATGGAGGCGCGTTGAGCCAGTTGTGCGCGGCCAGAGCCCCACCGACCACCAGGCTCAGAGTGACGCAGACCATCAGCGACTCGGACACGTCCGCCGCGGCCGACAACGAGCCCGGCCCAGGCGTCTGTGCAAGAACTCGGAAGACGCACGTCCCGGCGGTCACCGGCACCACGGCTGTCGCTCCCAGCACGACACCGAGCCGGAATCCACGCCGCAACCGCCCGGCGGACCCCCGCAGCGAGAAGGAGAGCCGGCCCGGCGGACGGGTCCCTGCCGCATACCAGACGAGGCAGCTGATCACTGCGAAGGCGCCGCCGATGTACATGGGGACAAGGACATCATTGCTCGACAGCCCCTGTCCGAACCCCCTGGCCGCAGTGGTCCACACCACGGCCCCGATGGCGAGCAGCAATCCCAGCCCGAAGGCCAGAACCGGCCCCGCCCACACCGGCAATACCCGGCCGCTCACCAGCCACCAAGCCAGATCCCGCTCCCGGTGATCGTGCAGATAGCGGGCTAGAAACGTCAGCCATCGCCGGGCCTTCTCAGAGTCCCACCCTCCCCGGCCATCGCCCCCGTCCGGCACGTGTGGATCCGGCTGGTACGCCGCCTCGACCACCCTGCGCGTGAGGTGATCCTCCACCGCGTACCGGCAGTCGAACCGCTGCCGGTCGAGGAGTTCGGCCGGGTCACCCCCTCCGCGCTGGTAAACGAGCCGTGCCGTGGTCACTATCAACGGTGTGGACAGGGCCTCAGCCAGCGGACCACTCGGCTCGGCGCGCAGGCGGGCGAAGACTCCGTCCCACCCGGCCTCGTTGTCCGGCCAGTCCACGTCCCGCAGGTATCCGATGACGTCACGGGGCGGTACCGGGGACACCTCCACGACAGGGGCCCGCCGCAGCGTCGGGGCCCCGCCTCGGATCAACTCCTCGTACTCCACGGCACGGCACGTCACGACGACCGGTCGTTCGCCGCCGATTGCGTGATTGATGCCCCGGATGGCTCCGCGGCGGGCCGGCTCGGAGATCTCATCGAGACCGTCCAGGACAGGCAGCAGCAGCCCGTGAGCCAGTAGGGCGCGCGGAATCTCCTGGCGTCCACTGTAGTAAGGGACCGCAAGCGTGCGGACCATCCACTCATCAAGGGGCTCACACACCGGATCCCAGGTCGAGACGGGAAGCAGGACCGGGACACGTCCGCCCTGCTGTCGGACGTTCAACAGCCCCAATGTCAGTAGCATCGCCAGGACCGTCTTGCCCGCCCCGGGCTCACCGATGACGACCAGTCGGCCCTGCGGCAGCTGCGTATAGCCTTCCGCGAGTTGCCCGGCGACCGCATCGAAGCGCCCGTCAAGGCGGCCGTCCAGGTGCACACGCAGGATGCGCGTCCCGGAGGCCGACCCACGGAGTTCGTCAGCAACCGGCCGAGGTGTGCTCGTCCATGCGAGCGGCAGCACTCGCGGATCGCGCAGTCTTCGTGCCTCCGCCTCCTCCAGCCACTGCGCTCTGAGCGTGCGGGCGAGGTCGTCGGCGTACGCGGCCGGGTCGGCGGGGGCCGGCTCCTGGCGGAAGAAGTCCATGAGTGCCACGAGCAGGGAGGCGATTCCCACGAACAGACTGGCCACTGTGGCCAGTTGGTTGTCGTCGTTGCTACTGCCGCTCACCAGCATCGTCGTGGCGAGCCCGACGAAGGTCAGGCCCACGGCAGCAAAGACGGAGTCTCGGACAAGTCGGTGACGCGAACGTCGTGAGGGTCCCCGGAGCACTTCAGCATGATGGGTCCGAGGGAGCCTCGGCGGTTGCCACATCCGGCCGCCGCCCCTCGACGGGGTGAAGAGCAACCGGTGTTGCCCGACGCCCCCTCCCCACCTGCTAAATGCGCCTCACCGCAACGACTCCCAAAGCTCGCTCGCCTCCGGCTCGTTCGCGACCACCCGGTTGGGGTCGGACGGGGCCGGGAGCACCGGCATCATCACCGTCTCCGTCGTGGAGGAGGAGAGGGAGTTCAGGCTCTGGCCGAGGCTCATCAGTTCGGTGAGGGAGTTGAGGCCGGTGTCCGTGGTGAGGCTGTCGGTGAGGGCGTCGGCGACGCGGTAGAGGCGGGTGGGGTTGGTGAGGAGGTTCGTGGAGTCGACCTGGTCGAGGAGGGCCTTCACCAGTTGCTGCTGAAGGCCTATGCGGCCGAGGTCGCTCTGGTCGCCTATGCCGTGCCGGGTGCGCGCGAGGGCCAGGGCCTTCGTACCGTCGAGGTGGTGGGTGCCCGCCTCCAGTTCGAGGTGGCTGTCCTCGTCGGAGATGTCCTCGTCCGTCGTCACCGTGACCCCGCCCAGCGCGTCCACCAGATCGGCGAAACCCGCGAAGTCGATCTCGATGTAGTGGTCCATGCGGACGTTCGTCATGGACTCCACGGTCTTGACGGCACAGACGGGCCCGCCGACCGAGTACGCGGTGTTGAACATCGCGCCGTACGACACCGATGTCGAACCGCCGGACTCCCGCGGGCAGGCGGGGCGCGTGACGAGGGTGTCGCGCGGGATGCTCACGACGGTCGCCTTCGTCCGGCCCTCGTCGAGGTGGATGACCATCGCGGTGTCGGAACGGGCCCCGCCGCTGCTGCCGCCGCCGAGTTCCTTGTTCCGCTTGCCGTCCCGCGAGTCGGAGCCGAGGACCAGGATGTTGAGCGCGCCGCTCGGGAGCGGGGAGGGGGAGGCCGCGCCGTAGGGGCTCGGCGTCGTCATCGCCCTCGCCGGGCGGTCGTCGCCCAGCGCGCTGTCGATGTCGACGCTCTTGATGTTCTGGTTCAGATGCCAGTACGCCCATGCCGCACCGGCCAGCGAGACGACCAGGGCGCAGCCGAGCGCGATTCCCGCGGCCCTCAACAGCCGTGCCCGTCTGGATCGTTGCCGCCCCGCGCCGGGTGTCGCGGCGCCCCCGCCCCCGTGCTCGTCTTCTCCGCTCACAGAGAGGAACGTAAGTCCGAATTATTACAACGAGAAACCACTTCCCGGTTTTCCTAGTCAAACTCTCATATTTCGTTGAGTCTTCTCAGTTGCCACCAGGGGCGGATGGCACCCCGCACAGCAGCCCGCACCGCACCCCGCACACAGCCCACATCGCAGCTCACATCGCAGCCCGCACCGGCACCCCGCCCGGCAGCCTGCACCGCAGCCCGCCGAGAGCCCTTCGAAAGTTTCGAAGGGCCGGCCGGCGCAGCTCACGGGCCGACTCGATCACCGCGCCCCGAAGTACGCCGCCCGCCCCTCCCCTGCCGGCGCCGCCGTGCTACTGCGCACCACCAGGCTCGTGGCCAGCTCCACCCGGGTCGCCGCCGACGGGCGCTCGCCGCGGCCCAGGTCGAGGACGAGCCGGGCCGCGGCCTCGGCCATCTCCGTGAGCGGCTGACGGACCGTGGTCAGCGGCGGGCCGACCCAGCGGGCCACCGGCAGATCGTCGAAACCGACGATGCTGAGGTCCTCCGGTACGCGCAGACCCAGCTCGCGGGCGGCCTCGTACAGGCCGAGGGCCTGGAGGTCGTTGCCCGCGAAGACGGCCGTCGGACGGTCGGGGAGCTTCAGCAGCTCAAGACCCTCCCGGTAGCCGCTCTCGTGGTGGAAGTCGCCGGTACGGACGAGCGCGGGGTTGGCCGGCAGCCCGGCCGTGTCGAGCGCCGCGCGGTAGCCGTCGAGCCGGGCCCGGCTGCACATCATCCGCGAGGGTCCGCTGATCACGCCGATGCGCCGGTGGCCGAGGTCGGCGAGATGGCGGGTGGCCGCGAGGCCGCCCTGCCAGTTGGTGGCGCCCACGGACGGCACGTCGTCGCCCGGGTCGCCCGCCGGGTCGACCATCACGAACGGGATCGAGCGGCTGGTGAGCAGCGCCCGCTGGGACTCGTCCAGCCCGTTCAGGACGAGGACGACGCCGTGCGGGCGGCGGGCGGCGACCTGGTCGGCCCAGGTGCGCCCTGGCGTGAGGCGGCCCGCGCTCTCGGAGAGGACCACGCTCAGCCCCTCGTCCCGCGCCACGTTCTCCACGCCCCGGATGACCTCCATCGCCCACGCGCTCTCCAGTTCGTGGAAGACCAGGTCGATCAGCGGCGACCGGGACGCCTCGGCCCGGCGGCGCCGGTAGCCGTGGTTGCGCAGCAGCTCCTCGACCCTGGTGCGGGTCGAGGGGGCCACATCGGCACGGCCGTTGAGCACCTTCGAAACAGTCGGAGCGGAGACTCCCGCCTCGCGGGCGATCTCGGCGAGTGTCGCCGACTGGGCTACAGCGGGATTCGGGCGAGTCATGGACCGGATCGTATCCCTGCGCAACCTCTTGACGAAGCCCTTCGGCAGCCATACGTTCCCGGAACATTCGAAGTGTCTTCCGAAACATTCGTCTCGCGAGTCCAAAACGAGTACAAAAAGAGGTGCTGTCATGGAGTCGATCAGCGGGCGGTCCAACGGCGGACGGCCCACGGGCGGGCAGCCCACGGGCGAGAGCCCCGGGAGCCTGGGCGGCGGGACGTTCGACAGCAGGACGTTCAGCAGGCGCTGGGTCCTCGGCGCCGGTGCCACCACCCTGCTCACCACTGGTCTGACCGCCTGCGGCTCCGGCGACGGTTCCGGCGGGGGCAGCAACACGATCACCGCCATGGTGTACGGGGACGACGCGGTGAAGGTCCAGACGGCGGCCGTCGACCGTTTCAACAAGTCCGCCGCGAGCAAATCGGCCAAGGGCAAGGTGAAACTGGAGAAGGTCCCGGGCTCGGACTACTCGGCCAAGCTGCGCACGGCGATGGGCTCCCCGAGCGCCCCCGACGTCTTCTTCAACTGGGGCGGCGGCTCCATCAAGGCGTACCAGGAGGCCAACCAGCTCATCGATCTGACCGAGACCATCGAGGGCGACCCCGTCCTGAAGGGCGGTTTCCTGCCCTCCGTGCTCGCGGCCGGCGGACTCGGCGGCCGCAACTACGGCATACCGATGCGCGGCATGCAGCCGGTCATCCTCTTCTACAACAAGTCCGTCTTCGCCGAGCACAAGCTCCAACCGCCCACCACCTGGGCCGAGTTGCAGGACATCAACGCCAAGCTGAAGGCCGCGAGGATCACCCCGTTCGCGCTCGGCGGCGCCGACACCTGGACCGAGCTGATGTGGCTGGAGTACCTCGTCGACCGCATCGGCGGCCCCGAGGTCTTCGCGAAGATCCAGGGCGGCGACGCGTCCGCCTGGGGCGACCCGGCCGTCCTCAAGGCCGCCGAGACCGTCAAGGAACTCATCGACGACGGCGCGTTCGGCTCGAAGTTCAGCTCGGTGTCGTACGTCAACGGCGGCGCCCCGGCCGTCTTCGCCAAGGGCAAGGCGGCGATGCACCTGATGGGCTCGTGGGAGTACTCGACGCAGCTCGGCAAGTTCCCGTCCTTCGCGAAGAACAACCTGGGCTGGTGCGCGTTCCCCACGGTCGAGGGCGGCACGGGCGACATCCGCAACGTCGTCGGCAACCCCACCAACTACTGGTCCGTCAACGCCCGTACGCAGAACAAGGACGCCGCGATCGCCTTCCTGAAGGACTGCGCCTCGGAGGCGTACGCGAAGGCTCTGGTGGCCAACGGCGACATCCCGACGACCGCCAACGCGGCCAAGCTGCTGGAGGCCTCACCCAACCCGGAGTTCGCCACGTTCCAGTACGAGATGGTCGAGAAGGCGCCCGCCTTCACGCTCTCCTGGGACCAGGCGCTGGGCGCGGACATCGCGACCCCGATGCTCACCGAGATCAACAAGCTGTTCGTCGGGAAGTCCTCGCCGAGCCAGTTCGTGTCCGCGCTCAAGGAGCTGAAGTGAGCGCACCGAGCCCGACGAGCCCGACGAAGGCCCGCCCCACCGAACCGACAGCCACCACGTCCGCCCCGCCCGCCAGGTCGTCCAAGTCCTCCACGGTCGGCCGCCCGCACGCCGCCTGGGCCCTGCCCGGCGTCCTGTTCTTCGCGTTCTTCGCCGTGGTCCCGATGGGCCTGGCCTTCTACCTCTCCTTCACCAGCTGGGACGGCCTGGGCGACCCGCAACCCGTCGGCCTGGACAACTGGCAGAAGCTGATCAACGACGACCGGATGGTCCAGTCCCTGTGGCTCACCGTCCTGCTGACGGCGGCGAGCTGGGTCTTCCAGACGGTGATCGCCCTCCTGCTCGGTGTCTGGGCGGCGGGCCGCCAGCGCAACCGGGCGATCCTCTCCGCGATCTTCTTCGTGCCGTTCCTGCTCTCCTCGACGGCGATCGCGCTGCTCTTCTACGCCCTGCTCGACCCGAACTTCGGCATCATCCAGAAGAACATCCTGGGCTCCTCCAACGGCGCGTTCCTCGCGATCGTCTTCGTCGGCGGCTGGCAGTTCATCCCCTTCCACACCCTGATCTACCAGGGCGGGGCCCGCCAGATACCCGAGGTGCTCTACCAGGCGGCGGCGATCGACGGGGCGGGCCGCTACCGCCAGTTCTTCTCGATCACGCTCCCGCAGCTGCGGCACACCGTCACGACGTCCACCGTGCTGCTGGTCGTCGGCTCGCTCACGTACTTCGAGACCGTGCTGATCCTCACCAAGGGCGGCCCGGGCACGGACACGGCGATCCTGCCGTACCTGATGTACGAGGCGGGCTTCAAGAGCTACGACTTCGGCTACGCGAGCGCCATCGCGTCCTTCCTGGTGGTGGCCGCCACGGGGCTGTCCCTGATCCTCGTGCGGCTGACCGGCTTCGGCAGCATGCGCAGCACCCGCGAAGGGATGTGACGGAGTGTCACACGATACGTTGCCCCGTCCGCGTCCCGCGAAGACCGAGGAGCGTCCCACGCCACCGCCCCCGCAACGCCGCCGCAAGCACTGGACCAGGCGCGGCAACCCCGTCTCGGGCCTCGGCTCGGTCATCTGGCTCGCGATCGTCCTCGTCCCGATCTACGCGATGCTGTCGGCCTCGCTCACCAGCCAGGACAAGGCACTCACCGGCAACCCGCTGAACCCGCCCACGAGTCCGACGCTCGACAACTACAACACCGTGCTGAACAGCGGCTTCGGCCATCTGCTCAGCAACACCGCGATCGTGGCCGTCTCGGTCGTGGCCATCGTCCTCGGCCTGTCCGTGCCGATCGCGTACGTCGCCGTCCGCACCCGCAACCGCTGGTCGGGCCTCGCCTTCCGGCTGTTCCTCCTCGGCGTGGCGATCCCGGCCCAGGCGGTCGTGGTCCCCCTCTACCTCCTGATCGCCAAACTCAACCTGTACGACAGCCTGTTGGCGGTCATCCTGCCGACCGCGGCCTTCGCGATGCCGGTCTCGGTCCTCGTCCTCGTCGGCACCCTGCGGGACGTCTCGGAGGACCTGTACGAGGCGATGGCCCTGGACGGCGCCTCCCCGCAGCGGATGCTGTTCCAGCTCGCCGTCCCGCTGGCCAAGGGCGGCATCAGCACCGTCGTCATCTTCGCGGCGCTCCAGGCCTGGAACGGCTTCCTCTTCCCGCTGATCTTCACCCAGTCCGACGGCCCACGCGTCCTGACCCTCGGACTCTTCAACTACGTCAGCCAGTTCGGCGTGAACATCCCCGCCCTGCTCGCCTCGGTAGTCCTCTCCGGCATCCCCATCTTCGCCGTGTACCTGGTCGCCCGCCGCGCCCTGGTCGGCGGTCTGATGGGAGTCGGCGGCAAATGAACCCCCTAGACCCCGACAGGAGTTTCATGACCACCGCCCCCTGGCGTGATCCCGCCCTGCCCGCCGAGGCCCGGGTCGACGACCTGCTCGCCCGGATGACCCTGGAGGAGAAGACCGCCCAGCTGTACGGCGTGTGGGTGGGCGCCGCCACGGACGGCGACGGAGTCGCCCCGAACCAGGACGAGATGGCCTCGGACTTCGACTGGGACGAGCTGATCCCCCACGGCCTGGGCCAGCTGACCCGCTCCTTCGGCACGTCCCCCGTGGACCCGGCGCTCGGCGCGCAGGCACTGGCCCGCGCCCAGCGCCGCATCGCCGAGGCCGGCCGCTTCGGCATCCCGGCCGTCGCCCACGAGGAGTGCCTGGCGGGCTTCACCGCCTGGGGCGCCACCGCGTACCCGGTCCCCCTGGCCTGGGGCGCCACCTTCGACCCGGACCTGGTCGAGGAGATGGCCCACCGCATCGGCCGGGACCTCGCCTCCGTCGGCGTCCACCAGGGCCTCGCCCCCGTCCTGGACGTCGTACGGGACCCGCGCTGGGGCCGCGTCGAGGAGACCATCGGCGAGGACCCCTACCTGGTCGGCACGATCGGCGCGGCCTACGTCCGCGGCCTGGAGTCCGCCGGAATCGTCGCCACGCTCAAGCACTTCGCCGGGTACGCGTCCTCCGCGGGCGCCCGCAACCTCGCCCCCGTACGCGCGGGTGTGCGCGAGTTCGCCGACATCACCCTGCCGCCGTTCGAGTTCGCGCTGCGCGAGGGCGGGGCCCGCTCGGTGATGGCCGCGTACACCGACACGGACGGCGTGCCCGCGTCCTCGGACCCGCATCTGCTGACCGAACTCCTGCGGGAGCAATGGCAGTTCACGGGCACGGTCGTGTCCGACTACTACGGCGTCGGCTTCCTGGAGACCCTGCACCGGGTCGCGGGCACGAAGGCGGAGGCCGGCCACGCGGCCCTGGCGGCCGGCATCGACGTCGAACTCCCCACCCTCCGCTGCTACGGCGACCCGCTGGTCGAGGCGGTACGCGCGGGCACGATCCCGGAGTCCCTGGTGGACCGGGCGGCGGCCCGGGTCCTGCGCCAGAAGTGCGAACTGGGCCTGCTGGACGAGGACTGGACCCCCGAGCCGACGGGCCCGATCGACCTGGACTCGACCGCGAACCGCATGCTGGCCCGCCGCCTCGCCGAGGAATCCGTCGTCCTGCTCTCCAACCCGGACGGCCTGCTCCCCCTCGCCCCCGACACCCGGATCGCCGTGGTCGGCCCGCGGGCGGCCGACGCCCTGGCCATGCTGGGCTGCTACTCGTTCCCCTCGCATGTGGGCATCAACCACCCCGACCAGCCGATGGGCATCGAGATCCCCACTCTCCTGGAGTCCCTGCGCACCGAACTCCCCGACGCCAAGGTCACGTTCACCGAGGGCTGCGACACCACGGACCCGGACACCTCGGGCTTCGCGGAGGCGGTGGCACGCTCCGCCGAGGCGGACGTCTGCGTGGCGGTACTCGGCGACCGGGCGGGCCTCTTCGGCAGGGGCACATCGGGCGAGGGCTGCGACGTCGGCGACCTCCAACTCCCGGGCGTACAGGCCCGGTTGCTGGACACACTCACCGCCACCGGCACCCCCGTCGTCCTGGTCCTGCTCACCGGCCGCCCGTACGCGCTCGGCCGCTGGCACGGCCAACTGGCCGCCTCCGTCCAGGCGTTCTTCCCGGGGGAGGAGGGCGGCCCGGCAGTGGCAGGAGTGCTGTCGGGCCGCGTGAACCCCTCGGGCAGGCTCCCCGTGAGCGTCCCGCAAGAGCCCGGCGGCCAGCCGTGGACCTACCTCCAGCCCCCACTGGGCCTGGCCGGCACGGTGAGCAACCTCGACCCGACCCCCCTCCACCCCTTCGGCCACGGCCTGGGCTACACGGACTTCGCCTGGGAGGACATCGAGGACGGGGCGAAGGACGGGGAGGCGACGGAGATCGGCACGGACGACTCGTACGACGTATCGGTCACGGTCCGCAACACGGGCCCCCGAGAAGGCACGGAGGTGGTCCAGCTCTACCTCCACGACCCGGTGGCCCGCGTAACCCGTCCCGACGTCCGCCTGATCGGCTACCACCGCCTCACCCTGCCCCCCGGCAGGGCCCGCCGCATCACGTTCACCTTCCACCCGGACCTGTCGGCCTTCACGGACGGCAAGGGCCAACGGGTAGTGGAACCGGGCGCTCTGGAACTCCGCCTGTCCAAGTCCAGCGCAGACACACGACACACGACACACATCACCCTGACGGGCCCGGAACGAATTCTGGGCCCAAACCGCCGCCTACGCTGCGCTTCAAGGGAAACGGAGGCGCCCTAGGGGCGCGGGGAACGGCGCAATCTTTTGTCTTTCAGGGGCACGGGGAACGGCGTTACCAGCCCGCCCCCCTATCCGTCGAGGGACTCGAACCGCCACCGATGAACCGCCCGCGCAACCAACTCCCCAGCCGGCTCCGGCAATTCAGGCAGCTCATCCTCATACGCGGCATCCCACCACGTAATGACGAGCACCCGATCCCCCGGAGCCCGCAGGACCTCCCGACGCAGGGGCCGCGCCGGGAGGTCCTGCCCCCTCACCCAAGCAAGCAGTTCCTCCCCGCGCCCCTCAGCGGCCCGCGCCTCCCACATCAACGCAACAGTCATGAGTACAGATTGCCCTTGCTGACCTCATGCACATGATCATGATCGTGTGCATGTGAGTGACCGGGCACATGCGTGTCAGTCACCGGCAACGACGAATCCGCAGACAGATCCCAATCGGAGGCGGCCCGCCCCCGGGCAACCATCTCCGCCCCCAGCGCGGCAACCATCGCCCCGTTGTCCGTGCACAACTTCGGCCGCGGCACCCGCAGCCGAATCCCCGCGGCCTCGCACCGCTCCTGCGCAAGCACCCGCAGCCGCGAGTTCGCGGCGACTCCCCCACCGATCATCAGGTGGTCGACACCCTCGTCACGACAGGCCCGTACGGCCTTGCGCGTCAGCACGTCGACGACGGCCTCCTGGAAGGACGCGGCCACATCCCGCACCGGCACATCCTCCCCGGCCGCCCGCTTGGCCTCGATCCACCGCGCCACGGCGGTCTTCAGCCCGGAGAACGAGAAGTCGTACGCGGGGTCGCGCGGCCCGGTGAGCCCGCGCGGGAAGGCGATGGCACCCGGGTCCCCCTCCTTGGCGTACCGGTCGATGACCGGCCCGCCGGGGAACCCGAGGTTCAGCACCCGCGCGATCTTGTCGAAGGCCTCGCCGGCCGCGTCGTCGATGGTCGCGCCCATCGGCCGTACGTCACTCGTGATGTCCGAGGACAGCAGCAGCGAGGAGTGCCCGCCGGAGACGAGCAGCGCCATGGTCGGCTCGGGCAGCGCCCCGTGTTCGAGCTGGTCCACGCAGATGTGCGAGGCGAGGTGGTTGACCCCGTACAGCGGCTTGCCCAGCGCGTACGCGTACGCCTTCGCCGCCGACACCCCGACGAGCAGCGCGCCCGCGAGCCCGGGGCCGGCGGTGACGGCGATCCCGTCCAGGTCCTTCGCGCTGACGCCCGCCTCCTTCAGCGCCCGCTCGATGGTGGGGACCATCGCCTCCAGGTGCGCACGGGACGCGACTTCGGGCACCACACCGCCGAAGCGCGCGTGCTCGTCGACGCTGGACGCGATCGCGTCCGCGAGCAGGGTCCTGCCGCGGACGATGCCGACGCCGGTCTCGTCGCAGGAGGTCTCGATGCCGAGGACGAGCGGTTCGTCAGCCATTGATCTCGGTTCCTTGTGCGGATACGGATGTCGAAGGGTCGTTGAGTCGCATGACGAGCGCGTCCACGTTCCCCGGCTGGTAGTAGCCGCGCCGGAAACCGATGGCCTCGAAGCCGAAGCGCTCGTACAGCTTCTGGGCACGGACGTTGTCGACGCGGCATTCGAGCATCACCTCGGCGCACTCGAACGCGGTCGCGGCCCGCAGCAGTTCGGTCAGGATCTGCGCGCCGAGGCCGGTGCCCCAGTGCTCCCGGGCGACGGCGATGGTCTGCACGTCACCGACGTCCCCGGCCGCGGCGAGCCCGCCGTACCCCACGATCCGCGCACCGCCTCCGGTCTCGGAGGGGATCTCGGCCACGACGTACCGCCGAGTCGCCCCCGGCCCCCGCGCATGGGCCAGGTCCGACCAGAACATGCCCCGCGACCAGGCGTCCTCGGGGAAGAGGTCCTTCTCCAGCTCCAGCACGGGCTCGATGTCCCACCAGCGCATCTCACGCAGCACCGCGGTCGTCACTTGGGGGTGACCACCTTGTAGTTCTTGGGCACCTGGGCGTCCGGCCGGCGCAGATAGAGGGGCCGAGGCGCCTCCAGTTCCTCGCCCGCGGCCAGCCGTTCCGCCGCCAGGGACGCGAGCGCGGCAGCCGAGACGTGCTCGGGCTCGCGCGCGTCCGGGAAGGTGTCGGGGTAGAGCAGGGCACCCGCGCCGACGGCGGGCAGCCCGCCGATGTCCAGCTCGCCCGGCCGGTCGACGGCGGGCTCGGTGACCCGGGTGCGCGAGTCGGCGTACCGCGCCCAGTAGACCTCTTTGCGCCGGGCGTCGGTAGCCACGACGAAAGGCCCGTCGGCAATGGTGCCGTCGGCCGCGTACGCGAGACCGTCGAGCGTGCACAGTCCGTGTACGGGGATGCCGAGCGCGAGCCCGAAGGTGTCGGCGGTCATCAGACCGACGCGCAGCCCGGTGTACGGGCCGGGGCCCACACCGACCACGATGCCGGTGACGGCGTCGAGCCGGAGCCCGGCCTCGGCGAGCACCCGGTCGACGGCCGGCAGGAGCAACTCCCCGTGCCGGCGCGCGTCCACCTGACTGGAGGCGGCGATGACGGACGTCCCGTCGTGCAGCGCGACGGTGACTGCGGGGGTGGCGGTATCCAGAGCGAGCAAGAGCACGCGAACAGCCTACGGCGCCCGGGCTCGGAGCACGGCCGCCCCAATCCATAGCAGACCTGCTGCTAACGTCACAGAAGTCATAAATGCCGTACGAGAGGTGGGCACCCAAGGTGGTTCGGAGCAGCTCGGGAATCGTGGCCGGGCTCACCACGGCGGCGCTCGCCGCGATCGGCTTCCTCGCCTACCAGGCGTCGGCGGACGTGCCGGGCGGCCTGGGCTCCTCCCGCCCCGCCGACTCCTCGAAGACCGCGGCCGCCAAGGCCCCCCGGGACAAGCAGCACCCGACGGCACTGCCCTCCGCGTCGGGCACGGGACGACGGGTCGTCTACTCGGTGGACGACGATCGCGTCTGGCTCGTCGGGGCGGGTGACCGGGTCAAGCGGACGTTCAGGGTGACCCCCGGAACGGTGGATCCCACGCCCGACACATACGTCGTCACCTCCCGCTCCGGCAAGATCACCGGCTCGGACGGCATCGCCGTGGAACACGTCGTCCGCTTCACCAACGTCTCCGGCATCGCCATCGGCTTCAGCGCCGCGGTGGACGGCTCGACCTCCGCCCCCGCCCCCTCCAAAAAACTAGGCGGCATCCGCGAATCCCGCGAGGACGGCACAGCCATGTGGGAATTCGCCATCATCGGCACAAGGGTCACAGTGATCAAATAGCGCAACACCAACGCCCCATCAGGGGCGCGGGGAACGGCGCAGTCTTTTGTCTTTTCAGGGGCGCGGGGAACGGCGCAATCTTTTGTCTTTCAGGCGCGCGAGGAACGGCGCGCTCCTCAGGGGCGCGGGGAACTGCGCAATCTTTCAGGGGCGCGAGGAACGGCGCGACCAGCCACGACGCACCCGCAGAGTCCGAACAGGCCTACGCGGCACGCCGCCGCTCCTCCCGCACCGGCGAAGCCGGTGGAGTCGGCGGCGTGGAAACCGCCCGCGCAAACACCCCTGCCGCAAGCAACTCCCGCATCGACACCCCGGCCACCCCAGAGGGCTCCCGCTCCACAGGAACCCGCGGACGCGACACGTCACGTTCAGACGTCGCCATGGCGGCCTCCTAAGCGTCTCCGGGAGCAGACGTGGTTAGGTAGACCTAACCAACTCCTCCGTCCATGTGAACACGCCGAAGCCGCCCGACGCAACATCTTCCCGACGCCATGTCGGAATGTTGGGGCGAACCTACGAGCACCGGACCGGACCAGGCAAGATCAGAGGCGGCCAGGCCGGGTCAGGCGGAGAGCACGCCGAGCCCGACCGTCGCCCACCGCTCCCCGACCCCGGTCAGCGTGACGTGCCGTACCTCGTCGGTGGTGTCTCCGACGGCCCGGTGGATGAGGACGTGCAGCCGGTCGTCGGCCAGCTCCTCGACCTTGCCCTCGCCCCACTCCACGACGATCACGGAGTCGGACAGCGAGACATCGAGGTCGAGGTCCTCCATCTCGTCGAGCCCGCCGCCCAGGCGGTACGCGTCCACGTGGACCAGCGGCGGACCGTCGCCGAGGGGCGGGTGCACGCGTGCGATCACGAAGGTCGGCGAGGTGACCGCACCCCGAACTCCAAGGCCCTCACCGAGCCCGCGGGTCATTGTCGTCTTGCCCGCGCCGAGTTCGCCGGTGAGCATCACGAGGTCGCCGGCGCGCAACAGCTTGGCGAGCCGACGGCCCAACTCCCGCATCTGTTCGGGTGAGTTGACGGTGATCTCAGTGGTGACGCCGGCCACGGAAGGCTCCGAGGGTCCCGAGGACTCAGCCGGGTTGCGCGGTGCTGCTGGTGCTTCCATAACCACCCACGGTAGCCCCTGCCGGGACGGCTCCCGCGCGGGTGAGGAGGTCGGCGAGCCGGTCTATGACGACCTCGGGATGCTCCAGCATCACCAGGTGCCCGGCGTCCGGCACGAGCACCAGCTCGGCGTCCGGCAGCAGGTCGGCGATGGCCTCGCTGTGCTCGCTCGGCGTGACCAGGTCCTTGACCCCGGCCAGTACGAGCACGGGCATCTCGGCGAAGAGGGCGAGCGCCTCGGTCTTGTCGTGGTCGGTGAAGGCCGGATAGAACTCCGCGACCACGTCGATGGGCGTGCCCTCGATGAGCCGCTCCGCGAACCGCGCGACCGCCGGGTCGACGTCCCTGGACGCGAACGAGTACCGCTTGATGATCCCGGCGAACAGGTCGGCCGTGGCCCGCCGGCCGCGCTCCACCAGCGCGGCCTGCTGCCCCAGGGCCTTCAGCACTCCGGGCAGCACCCGCCGCACCGCGTTGACGCCCGCGACGGGCAGCCCGAAGTTGACCTCGCCGAGCTTCCCCGACGACGTACCGACGAAGGCGACGCCGACGACCCGTTCGCGGATCAGGGAGGGGTACTGGTCGGCCAGGGCCATGACCGTCATGCCGCCCATCGAGTGGCCGACGAGGACGATCGGTCCCTCGGGCGCGGCCGCGTCGATGACGGCCTTCAGGTCGCGGCCGAGCTGGTCGATGGTGACCGGCATGTCGTCCTCGACCTGGGCCACGCCCCGCGCGGAGCGTCCGTGGCTGCGCTGGTCCCAGTGGACGGTCCGCACGACACCGCGCAGCGCGGCCCGCTGGAAGTGCCAGGAGTCCTGGCTGAGGCAGTAGCCGTGGCTGAAGACGACGGTGACGGGGGCGGGGGCCTTGCGGCCGAAGAGCCGGCGGCGGCGCGGGGCGAGGGTGGAGTCGGGCTCCACCTCGTCGACCTCGTAGTACAGCTCCGTGCCGTCGTCCGCGACGGCCTTGCCGGGCATGCCGCGCAACGCCCCGTACGGACCGGCCGAGTCGAGGGCGAGCCGGGCCTTCCTGCGCATGCCCCGGCCGACCGTGAGCCGCTCTATGGCGACTCCGGCGGCGGCGCCCGCCGCGACCACGCCTATCGCGGCGCCGGCGATCCCGGCCCTGCGCCAGGTCGCGCCCCCCGCTGCGGAGACGGCCGAGGCTGCGGCCGTGGCCGCTTCCACGGCGGCCTCCGCACTGCTCTCGCTCACGTACCGCTCCTCTTCGCCGGGGTGCTGTCCATGTCGTCCGTTGTCGGTGTCGCTCTTGGGTGTCGCTCTTGGTGCCAGTCGTGCTCGGTACCAGTCGTGCTCGGTGCCGGTCGGGCTGCCGGTTCCCGCGATGCCGTGCCCGGCATCTATGCGGTTACCCCGCTTGTTCGGTATTCACGTAAACGCGCGGCACCCGGGTTCCGATCCGGGTGACGATTTCGTACGCGATCGTGCCCGCGGCCTTGGCCCAGTCCTCGGCGGTCGGCTCGCCGTGGTCGCCGGGTCCGAAGAGGACGACCCTCTCACCGACCGGTGGCTCGTCCCCGCCGAGGTCGACCGCGAACTGGTCCATCGCGACCCGTCCCGCGACCGTGCGCCACTTGCCGGCGACCAGGACGGGCCCGGTGCCGGAGGCATGGCGCGGGATGCCGTCCGCGTACCCGACGGGCACCAGGCCGAGGGTCGTGTCGCCCGCCGTGACGTAGTGGTGTCCGTAACTGACGCCGTGCCCAGCCGGTACGTGCTTCACCAGCGCCAGCGACGCCGACAGGGTCATCACCGGGCGCAGCCCCAGGTCGGCCGGGGTGCCCAGCTCAGGGCCGGGCGAGACGCCGTACACCGCGATCCCGGTCCGCACGAGGTCGAAGTGGCTCTCGGGGAGCGTGAGCGTGGCGGGCGAGTTGGCGATGTGCCGGACCTCGGGGCGGACGCCCTGCCCCTCCGCGTACGCCAGCATCTCGCGGAAGCTGCCGAGCTGGGCCTGGATGGAAGGATGACCGGGCTCGTCGGCGCAGGCGAAGTGGGACCACAGACCGGTGACCCGGACGAGCCCCTCGGCCTCGGCGCGCAGGGCCTCGGCCACGAGCTCGGGCCAGTCGGCGGGCTGGCAGCCGTTCCGCCCGAGCCCGGTGTCGGCCTTGAGCTGGACGCGGGCCGCGCGACCGGACGCCCGCGCGGCCTCCACGGCCTCCCGCAGCGACCACAACCCGCTGATCCCCAGGTCCAGATCGGCCTCGACGGCCGCCCGCCAGGGCCCGCCCGGAGTCCACAGCCAGCACATGATCCGGCCCGGCAGTCCGGCCGCGCGCAGGGCCAGGGCCTCCTCGGGCGTGGCCGTGCCCAGCCAGGTCGCGCCCGCGTCCAGGGCCGCGCGGGCGCACGGGAGCGCCCCGTGTCCGTACGCGTCGGACTTGACCACCGCCATGAGGGCGGCGGTCGGCGCCTGGGCACGCAGAGCCCGCACGTTGGCCTGCAGTGCGGCCAGGTCGATCTCGGCGCGGGCCCGCGCGGGTGCAGTTTCAGTCATCGCGCCCAGTGTCTCAGAGGGGTCGGACACAGCCCTCAGGTACCGGGCCTACGGCCCCACACGTACACGCTGTCGCCCTTGTAGAGCACGCCCCACAGCGTGCGGGCGTCGGCGATCCGCATGTTCACGCAGCCCATCGAGCCGGGCGGGTTGTAGACGCTGCCGTAGATGCCGTGGAAGGCCTGGCCGCCGCTGAAGAACTGGCTGTACGGCATGGGGGTGTTGTAGAGCGTCGACCAGTGGTTCTTGTGCTTCCAGTAGACGCGGTGCCAGCCGGACCTGGTCCGGTACCCGGCCTTCCCGCTGCGGATCGGCACCGGCCCGAACAGGACCTTCGTGCCCTTCTGCACCCAGGTCAGCTGCCGGGTGAGGTCGACACAGGCGACCCGGTAGGCCCGTACGGGACATCGCCCGGCGGCGTTCGGGTTCCTCGCGGCCGACAGGAGCTGCATCTTCGCCCAGGTCACGGGCCCGGCGAAGCCGCTGTCGGGCCGGATCCCGTATCTGATCTGAAAGGCCCGGATGACCCGGCAGTCGTTCGCCGACTGCCTCCCGTCCACCCTGAGCCGCAGCCACCCCTCGACCTGCCGCTGGTACGGCCCGGTCTGCTTGCTGCACGCCACGACCCCCGACTGCCGCTCCACTGCGTCACTCAGCGGTACGTACTCGATCAGCTCGTCGCTCTCCGCGGCGGCGTCGGGCGGTTCGACGGCGTCCTCGTCGGCGCTCGGTGTGTAGACCTTCGGGGCCAGCGCCTGGTCGGGGGTGTCCAACTGCCAGGGCTGGGACGGACCGGGGGGCACCCCGGGCACCAGCTCGCTCAGCGGCGCGGGGACCCCGGAAGCGCCGGGGGCGGGCGGAGGCTCCGCGACGGCCCCCGGCACGGACAGCGCCGTGATGACGGCGACCAACACGGCAACGGTTCTCTGACGGACCATGCCCCCAGCGAAACCCCCGAGGCGGCGTACGGGGTTCAGCCGCGCGGAAGGGTCGCCCGTTGTGCGCACGCGGAAGGGGTACGCGGCGAGGTGGGCCACGCACCCGGCGGGGCGGAACACGTACCCGGCGGGGCGGAACACGTACCCGGCGAGCCGCGACGGACACGCGGGAGCGGCTCAGCCCTCCATGACATCCCGCCAGGCCTCCCGTACCGCGTCGGCCACGTCGTACGCCCCCACGGGCGCCCCGGCCGCCGCGAAGCGCCCCGCCAGCCCGTGGAGATACGCCCCCACGCTGCCGGCGTCCCGCGCCCCGAGCCCGGCGGCGAGCAGCGACCCGGTCAGCCCCGACAGCACGTCCCCGCTCCCGGCGGTGGCGAGCCAGGCGGTGCCGGTGGAATTCACGCGCACCGGCCCACCCCCGCTGTCGGCCACGAGGGTGGTGGACCCCTTGAGCAGCACGGTCGCCCCGTACGCCGCCGCGAGTTCCCGTACGGAGGCCAGCCGGGCCCCCTCGACCTCGTCCCGCGAGACACCGAGCAGCGCGGCGGCCTCACCGGCGTGCGGCGTCAGCAGCGTGGGCGCGGTGCGAGCCCGTACGACGTCCCGGTCGGCGAGCCGCAGCCCGTCGGCGTCCACAAGAACCGGCACATCGCTCTTCAGCACGGCCGCCACGGCGTCGCCGTCGTCGCCGGCCCCGGGCCCGACCACCCAGGCCTGCACCCGCCCGGCCCGCTCGGGCGAACCGGCCGACACCAGCGTCTCCGGGAACCGCGCGATCACCGCGTCCCCCGCGGGCCCGACGTACCGTACGGCCCCGGCCCCGCCCCGCAGGGCCCCGGCGACGGCCAGCACGGCCGCACCGGGATACCGGGCGGAACCGGCGGCGATCCCCACGACCCCGCGCCGGTACTTGTCGCTCTCGGCCCCCGGCACGGGCAGCAGCGCGGCCACGTCGGCGTGCTGCAACGCCTCGATGTCCGCCTCGTCGGGCAACGAGAGCCCGATGTCGACGAGCCGCACGGACCCGGCGTACTCCTTCGCGGGGTCCACGAGCAGCCCGGGCTTGTGCGTCCCGAAGGTCACGGTCAGATCGGCCCGCACGGCGGTGCCCCGTACTTCCCCGGTGTCGGCCTCGACGCCGCTGGGCAGATCGACGGCCACGACGGCGGCGCGGGACTCGCGGGCCAGGTCCGCGAGGGGGGCGGCGTCGGGCCGCAGGCCGCCCTTCCCGCCGATGCCCACGATCCCGTCGACGACGAGGTCGGCGCGACGGATCGGCTCGGCCGCCGCGTCCGCGTCCGCGCCTCGCACGATCGTGCCGCCCGCCCGTCGCAGGGCGTCGAGCCCGCCGGCGTGGGTGCGCTCGGGGGCAAGCAGCACGGCCGTGACGCCCGCGCCGCGCCTGCTCAGCCGAGCCCCGGCGTACAGGGCATCGCCGCCGTTGTCGCCACTCCCCACGAGCAGCACGACCCGGCTGCCGTAGACGCGGCCCAGCAACTCGGCACAGGCCGCGGCCAGGCCGGCCGCCGCCCGCTGCATCAGGGCCCCCTCCGGGAGCCGCCCCATCAACTCCCGCTCAGCCGCCCTGACCGTCTCAACCCTGTACGCACTCCGCATACCCCAAGTCTCCCCCACGGGGCCCTCCGGGGGTTGGCGGTGACATGGTGCGGGCCTGCTGCGGCTTGTCCGCGCAGTTCCCCGCGCCCCTTCAGGGGCGCGGGGAACTGCGCGACCAGCCACAACGCACCCGCAGACAAGGACGGACCCGCCCCTACCCCTCCGCCACCACCACCGCCGAAGCCACCCCCGCGTCGTGGCTCAACGACACATGCCACGACCGAACCCCCAGCTCGGCCGCCCGCGCGGCAACCGTCCCGGTGACCCGCAGCCGAGGCTGTCCGGACCCCTCGACGAAGACCTCCGCATCGGTCCACCGCAACCCCCCCGGCGCCCCCAACGCCTTGGCAACGGCCTCCTTCGCCGCAAACCGGGCCGCCAACGAGGCGACCCCCCGCCGTTCCCCGCTCGGCAGCATCAACTCCCGTTCGAGAAACAGCCGTTCGGCCATCCCGGGCGTCCTCTCCAAGGACGCCCGAAACCGCTCGATCTCGGCGACATCGATCCCCACCCCAATAATCACGAACTCACTCCACCGATCACGCGCTCATTCCACCGTCACGGACTTCGCAAGGTTCCGCGGCTGATCCACCTCGTTGCCCCGAGCCGTGGCCAGCTCGCAGGCGAAGACCTGCAACGGCACGGTCGCCACCAGCGGCTGGAGCAACGTGGGAGTGGCAGGAATCCGAATCAGATGATCCGCGTAAGGAACCACCGCCTCGTCCCCCTCCTCCGCGATCACAATCGTCCGCGCCCCCCGAGCCCGGATCTCCTGGATGTTCGACACGATCTTGTCGTGAAGGACGGACCGCCCCCGAGGCGACGGCACGACAACAACCACAGGGAGATCCTCCTCGATCAGAGCGATCGGCCCGTGCTTCAGCTCCCCCGCCGCGAAGCCCTCGGCGTGCATGTACGCGAGTTCCTTGAGCTTGAGCGCGCCCTCCAGGGCGACCGGATACCCCACATGCCGACCCAGGAACAGCACGGTGTTCTTCGAGGCGAGCGACCGCGCAAGCGCCCGCACCGGCTCCATCGTCTCCAGCACCCGCTCGACCTCGCACGAGATCCGGGACAGGTCACGCACCACGGCCTGGATCTCGTCGCCCCACTTGGTCCCGCGCACCTGCCCCAGGTACAGGGCCACCAGATAGCAGGCCACGAGCTGCGTCAGGAACGCCTTGGTCGAGGCGACCGCGACCTCAGGACCCGCGTGCGTGTAGAGCACCGCGTCGGACTCCCGCGGAATCGTCGACCCGTTCGTGTTGCAGACGGCCAGCACCCTGGCCCCCTGCTCCCGCGCGTGCCGCAGCGCCATCAGCGTGTCCATGGTCTCCCCGGACTGTGAGATGGCGATCACCAGCGTCCGCGCGTCCAGGATCGGATCCCGGTACCGGAACTCGCTCGCGAGTTCCACCTCGCACGGGATCCGCGTCCAGTGCTCGATGGCGTACTTGGCGATCAGCCCGGCGTGGAAGGCGGTCCCGCACGCCACCACCACGACCTTGTCGACCTCCCGCAGCTCGCTCGGAGAGATCCGGACCTCGTCGAGGGAGAGCGACCCGCTCGCGTCGATGCGCCCGAGCAACGTGTCGGCGACGGCCTTCGGCTGCTCGGCGATCTCCTTGAGCATGAAGTAGTCGTAGCCGCCCTTCTCGGCGGCGGAGGCGTCCCAGTCGACGTGGAACGACCGGACCTCGGCGGGCCGCCCGTCGAACCCGGTGACGCTCACCCCGTCCCGCCGCAGCTCGACCACCTGGTCCTGCCCGAGCTCGATGGCGGACCGGGTGTGCGCGATGAACGCCGCGACATCGGAGGCGAGAAAGGCCTCGCCCTCCCCGACCCCGACGACGAGAGGGGAGTTGCGCCGCGCCCCGACGACCACGTCCGGCTCGTCGGCGTGCGCGGCGACCAGCGTGAAGGCGCCCTCCAGCCGTCGGCACACCAGCCGCATGGCCTCGGCGAGATCGGCGCACGCGGAGAACTCCTCGGCGAGCAGATGCGCGACGACCTCGGTGTCGGTCTCGGAGGTCAGCTCGTGCCCCCGCTCCGCCAGCTCGGCGCGCAGGGCGGCGAAGTTCTCGATGATGCCGTTGTGGACGACGGCGACCCGCCCCGCGTTGTCGAGATGAGGATGGGCGTTCGCGTCGGTCGGCCCTCCATGGGTGGCCCACCGCGTGTGCCCGATGCCCGTGGACCCGGTCGGCAACGGCCGCTCGACCAGCTCCTTCTCCAGGTTGGCGAGCTTCCCGGCCTTCTTCGCGGCGGCCATCCCGCCGTCCGCGAGCACCGCGACGCCCGCCGAGTCGTAACCCCGGTACTCCAGCCGCTTCAGTCCGGCCACCACCACATCGAGCGCCGACTGCGACCCCACGTATCCCACGATTCCGCACATGGCGGCAGCCTAGATGCCGACGCCCGCCCCGCCCCGGCACCGCGTGCCCGATATCGGAAATTGGCGCCCGGAGCCCCTCCTCCGCTGTCCCTGCTCCCTTGTTCCCTACTCCCCGCGCTCGATCCGGTCGATCGCCTCCTGGACCATCCCCAGGTACTCGACCTCCTCGCAGCGCGGCTTGCTGCCCATCTCGTACAGGTCGATGCAGTCGTAGAGGTACTCCCCCAGGTCCTCGTCCGGCAGGTCGACGGCCAGCTCGCTGCACACCCGGCCCTCGTGCTCCGGCGACGGGACCCCGGCCGTCGGCCCCGGTCTGCGTCTGCCGAATCCACGCACACGGAAACGCACGGCCATGACGACCACCCCAAACCCCCCAGAACACCGGAAGGCGGCTCGCTCCCGGATGGCCGGACGCTATCCCCGTACGACCCGGCGGTCCAGACTTCGGGACGCCTCCGGACGCGTGTAGAACGCACCGACGTGACGGACTCCACCCGCCACCCTGTTCAAACTCCCGTAACAATGAACTGTGATCTCACCGGTCTCCTCGTTGCCGCGGAGCGCCCACCGGCCCAGGCCGGAGGCGACTCCCTACCTCGACCTCACCCGCTCGGAGTGGAGCGCGCTGCGTGAGAAGACGCCGCTGCCGCTGACCGCCGAGGAGGTGGAGAAGCTGCGCGGCCTGGGCGATGTCATCGACCTCGACGAGGTGCGGGACATCTACCTCCCGCTCTCCCGGCTCCTCAACCTCTACGTGGGCGCGACCGACGGCCTGCGCGGCGCCCTGAACACGTTCCTCGGCGAGAAGGGCTCCCAGTCCGGTACGCCGTTCGTGATAGGCGTCGCGGGCTCGGTCGCCGTCGGCAAGTCCACCGTCGCGCGCCTCCTGCAGGCCCTGTTGTCCCGCTGGCCGGAGCACCCGCGCGTGGAGCTGGTCACCACGGACGGCTTCCTGCTGCCGACCAAGGAGCTCCAGGCCCGCGGCCTGATGTCGAGGAAGGGCTTCCCGGAGTCGTACGACCGCCGGGCGCTGACCCGTTTCGTCGCGGACATCAAGGCGGGCAAGGACGAGGTGACGGCCCCCGTCTACTCGCACCTCATCTACGACATCGTCCCCGGCAGGCGGCTCACCGTCCGCCGCCCGGACATCCTGATCGTCGAGGGCCTGAACGTCCTGCAGCCCGCCCTGCCCGGCAAGGACGGCCGCACCCGCGTCGGCCTCGCCGACTACTTCGACTTCAGCGTGTACGTGGACGCCCGGGCCGAGGACATCGAGGCCTGGTACCTCAACCGCTTCCGCAAGCTGCGCGCCACCGCCTTCCAGAACCCGTCCTCGTACTTCCGCAAGTACACGCAGGTCTCCGAGGACGAGGCCCTCGACTACGCCCGGACGACCTGGCGGACCATCAACAAGGTAAACCTCCTGGAGAACGTGGCCCCGACCCGCGGCCGCGCCACCCTCGTCGTCCGCAAGGGCCCGGACCACAAGGTGCAGAAACTGAGCCTGCGCAAGCTGTAGAGGAGCTGAGGGGCGCTGAGGGGCGCTGGACGGGGCTGCGAGGCCGGTGACCCGTCCGTCACCCCCCGCGGCTACTCTGCGGGGCATGCTGCATCTCCGCCTGATCACCCCGGCCGACAGGACCGACGCCGTGGTCCGCCTGATCGAGAAGACGGTCGGCACCACGCACCTGTGTGTCGTGCCGGGTGCCGCCCGCAACCCCGCGGGCGACGTCGTGATGGTCGACGTGGCGCGCGAGGCGGGCGACGAACTCATCGGCGGGCTGCGCGAGTTGGAGATCGACACGCACGGCTCGATCGCCGTCGAGAACATCGACCTGTCGCTGTCGGAGCGCGCCGACAAGGCTGCGGAGGACGCGCCCGGCGAGGGTGCGGACGCGGTCCTGTGGGAGCACCTGGCGGACGCGACGCACGAGGAGTCGACACTCTCGGTCACGTACATCGCCTTCATCACGCTCGCCACGATGATCGCGGCGTGCGGTGTGGTCCTCGACAACGCGATCCTGATCGTGGGCGCGATGGCGGTGGGCCCGGAGTTCGGCCCGCTGGCCGGCTTCAGCACGGCCCTGGTCCGGCGTCACCCGCGCCTGGCCCTGCGCTCACTCATCGCGCTGCTGGTGGGCTTCGCCGTGGCGATGGCGGTGACGGTCGGCTTCAGCCTCTTCATGGACAGCCTCGGCCTGTTCAGCGAGGCCCAGTTGGAGGGCGACCGCCCCAACACGGCCTTCGTCTACGCCCCCGACGCGTTCTCGTTCGTCGTGGCGGTCCTCGCGGGCATCGCCGGCACCCTCTCCCTGACCTCGGCCAAGTCGGGCCTCCTGGTCGGCGTCGCCATCTCCGTCACCACGGTCCCGGCCGCCGCCAACGCGGCCGTGGCCCTCAGCTACGGAGACACCACCCAAACCCTCGGCTCAACGAACCAGCTCCTGCTGAACCTCCTGGGCATCGTCCTCGCAGGAACACTGACCCTGTTGACCCAGAAGTGGCTGTGGTCAAGGCGCCCTTGAGGGGCGCGGGGAACTGCGCAACCAGCCTCAGCAGCCCCCGCCCCCGCCCCCGACCCGGCCCCGAACTCACCCAAGCGCAGACTTCACCGCATCGGCAAGCCGCCCGGCCACAGACCGAGCCTGATCAATGTCCGCCGCCTCGACCATCACCCGAACCAACGGCTCGGTGCCGGAAGGCCGCAACAACACCCGCCCGGTGGCTCCAAGTTCCCGCTCGGCCTCGGCAACGGCCGAGGCCAGTTCCGCGGACGTCCCCACCCGGGACCGGTCGACATCCGGCACGTTGATGAGAACCTGCGGCAACCGTTCCATCACGGACGCGAGTTCCCGAAGCGTACGACCGGTCTGAGCGACCCGCGCCGCGAGCAACAGCCCGGTCAACGTCCCGTCGCCCGTGGTCGCGTGGTCAAGGATGATCACGTGCCCGGACTGCTCGCCGCCGAGCGCGAACCCGTGCTCCTTCATCTCCTCCAGCACATACCGGTCCCCGACCCCGGTCTGCACGAGGGACAGCCCCTCCCGCTCCATGGCCAGCTTGAACCCGAGGTTCGACATGACCGTGGCGACCACGGTGTCCGACCGCAGCTCGGAACGCTCCCGCATCGCGAGCGCGAGCACGGCGAGGATCTGGTCGCCGTCGACCTCGGCGCCGGTGTGGTCCACGGCGAGACACCGGTCGGCGTCACCGTCGTGCGCGATGCCGAGAGCGGCCCCGTGCTCGATGACGGCGGCCTTCAGCAGACCGAGGTGCGTGGAACCGCACCCGTCGTTGATGTTCAGCCCGTCCGGGTCGGCACCGATCGTGACGATCTCGGCGCCCGCGCGGGTGAAGGCCTCGGGCGAGACCCGGGCGGCCGCGCCGTGCGCCTCGTCCAGGACGACCTTCAGACCGTCCAGACGGTTCGGAACGGCCGTGAGGAGATGGGCGACGTACTGGTCGAAACCCTCCTCGTACGAGCGGACGCGGCCGACGCCCGAGCCGGTGGGCCGGTCCCAGGGAGCGCCGGTGCGGTGCTCCTCGTAGACGGCCTCGATCCGGTCCTCCAGCTCGTCGGCGAGCTTGTGTCCGCCGCGGGCGAAGAACTTGATGCCGTTGTCCGGCATGGCGTTGTGGCTGGCGGAGAGCATCACACCGAGGTCGGCGCCGAGCGCACCGGTGAGATACGCCACCGCGGGGGTCGGCAGGACACCGACGCGCAGGACGTCCACGCCCGCGCTGGCGAGGCCCGCGACCACGGCGGCCTCCAGGAACTCCCCGGACGCGCGCGGGTCCCGTCCGACCACCGCCGTCGGCCGGTGGCCTTCGAAGGTTCCCGCTTCGGCCAGTACGTGCGCCGCCGCCACGGAGAGGCCGAGCGTGAGCTCGGCCGTCAGATCCGCGTTGGCGACACCGCGTACGCCGTCCGTCCCGAAGAGTCGTCCCACTGGTGTCCTCCGAACTTGCTCAGGCTTACTCAGAAACGTGCGGCTCAGGCCAGGGGTCCGGCTGCGGCCCTTGTCAGGGTCCGGCTACGACCCCTGTCAGGTATATCCCCCGGACCTGTATATCTCCCAGGTGCGTCGCAAGGCTGCCGCCTTGCAGGCCTGTCTCAAGGCAGACTTCCGGACCTGTCCCAAGGTTGTGGTAAACGAACGCCCCGGCGGCACAGAACGTGCCGCCGGGGCGTTTCGTGCAAAACAGCTGAGCGATATTTAGCGCTTGCTGTACTGCGGGGCCTTACGGGCCTTCTTGAGACCGGCCTTCTTGCGCTCGACCGCACGGTCGTCACGCTTGAGGAATCCGGCCTTCTTCAGGGCGCCGCGGTTGTTGTCCACGTCCGCCTCGTTCAGCGCGCGGGCCACGCCGAGGCGCAGGGCACCGGCCTGACCGGAGACGCCGCCACCCGAGATGCGGGCGACAACGTCGTAGCGGTCGTCGAGCTCGAGCACCTTGAAGGGCTCGTTGACTTCCTGCTGGTGCACCTTGTTGGGGAAGTAGTCCTCAAGGGTGCGACCGTTGATCTTCCACTTGCCGGAGCCCGGGACGATCCGGACGCGGGCGATGGCGTTCTTGCGACGGCCCAGGCCGGCGGCCGGCTGCGGGTCGCCGAAGCGGCCGGCAAGGTCCGCCGAGTCCGTGCTGTACTCGCCCTCGACGGGCGCCTCGGACTCCGTGGTGTAGCTCTCGACGTTCTCGTTCTCGACGAGCTCGGTCTCAGTCTCTTCAACCGGCTGCTCGACAGTGGTCTCGGCCACGATTCTCCTCAGATTCTTTTTCGTCTTAGGGGGTGGCCGGAACTACTGCGCGACCTGGGTGATCTCGAACGGCACCGGCTGCTGCGCAGCGTGCGGGTGCTGGTCGCCCGAGTAGACCTTCAGCTTCGAGAGCACCTGACGGCCCAGGGTGTTCTTGGGGATCATGCCCTTGATGGCCTTCTCGACGGCCTTCTCGGGGTTCTTCGCCAGCAGCTCGTCGTAACGGACGGAGCGCAGACCACCCGGGTAACCGGAGTGGCGGTACGCCAGCTTCTGGGTCTTCTTGTTGCCGGAGAGGTGCACCTTGTCGGCGTTGATGATGATGACGAAGTCACCAGCGTCGACGTGGGGGGCGTAAATCGGCTTGTGCTTGCCCCGGAGGATGTTCGCGGCGGTGGTCGCCAGACGGCCCAGGACGACATCCTGAGCGTCAATGACATACCACTGGCGAGTGATGTCGCCGGGCTTGGGGCTGAACGTACGCACTTCGTAGCCTTCGCTTCTTCAGTGGATGGGTCCTGACACATGGCATCACTGAAGCGATCGTGCAGCTGGGGACGACAGTGCCGGGGACGCTGCCCGTATGCCGCCCACTGGTAACTGCTCCAGGGAACCTACGTAAGGGCCTCTCGCGTGAGAACGACCAAGCCGATACGCATAACGAAGTGCAAGAGTACTCGCGCCGCCCCGGAAGGGTCAAAACGAGTGACTCCGCCCCTCCCCTGCTGCTGTGGGCAGGCGTCCCGCAGGGCGGGACTGGTGGGCACCCCTGGCTCCGGGTGCCCGTGAAAACAGCCTCAGGGCAACCGCACCCGCCAGCAGGCACAGAGTAAGCGAGTCCCGAAAAGCCCGCCGGGTCACAGGCTCCAGGTAGGGCAGGGCAAGCCCCGGAACCTGCGGCACCAGTGCCACCCAGAACCACGGACCCCGAGCCACGCTCCCCGCCTCCATCACCCCCGCGAGCAGCACCGGCACAACCACCAGCAGATAGTGGTCGTACGAGGGCCGGGACACCAGAAACGCCGACAGCATCAGCATCACCCCCGCGTCCACAACCCTCCCCTCCCGCCGCCAGCACCGATACGCACACCACACCCCGACCCCCGCACCCCCGAAGGCCAACAGCACCGCACCCCCCTCCGGCACCCCCACCCGCGGCAGCACAGCCGCGGGCGACGCCTCATAGAGCCGTACGAACGCGTCGTCCCCCCGCAGCAGAAACGGCAATGTCCGCGTGAAGAACCCCGCAGGGTCCGGCATCAACAGCGCCGCACCCCCGGACACCACCGCGGGCACGAGAACCACCGCCCCGAGCCCCCGCCACCGCCGCGCGAAGACGAAGAGCAGCACAAGAGGCACCAGCAGCGGCTTCACGGCGATCGCGGTACCGATCACGACCCCCGCCGCACCCCATCTCCCCCGGCTCGCGAGGAGCAGGGCGAACGGCAGGGCCACGACCGCGACGACGGTCCAGTTCCCGAGCCGCACGAGATGCCCGAAGGGCGCGAACCCGAGGGCGAGCCCGGTCAGGCCGAGCACGGCGAACCGGCTGCGCCACGGGACGCCGTACAGCCGCAGCGCGCACGCCCAGCCGGCGACGAGCCCGCCGGTGACGGCGAGGGGGACGAGGAGCCGCAGTACACCCCAGGGCAAAAGGGCCTGCGGAACGGCGGCGAGCACGGCTCCCGGCAAATAAAGAAAGTGCGGATCGTCATACGGGGATCCACCGTCGAGCCAGGCCTTCGCGGCCCGTACGACGATGGCGTTGTCCATACCCCCGTCCCGTGTACGCAGGGACGTCTCGGCCGCGCCGGCACCGAGCGCGACCCCCAGAACGGCCCACGCGTGCCAGGACGCGGCTCGTACCAACCACCCTGAGATGCCCCCTTTGGCCTCATTCACGCTTGACACGCTAGGGCCTCCGGTGCTGCCGGAGACGGACCAGCACGCCCCTTGTCCCGTCTAAGATGCGCCCCATGAGCTTTGGGCAGGGGGGACCCCAATGGGGTTCCGGGGGATCAGGTTCTCAACCGCCGCAGTGGGGCGGTCAGTCACCCGACTGGGCGGCGCTGGCCGAGGCGTCCGAAACGCGCAATCGGCGCCGCAGATGGCTGCTGATCGGCGGAGGCGCGCTCGCCACGGTCGCGGTCGGCACGGCCGTCGCCATGGCCGTGGTCTCGGCGGACGGCAACGAACAGGCGTCGAACAGGCCTGCCTCCGAGCTGCCCACGTCCGCGGCCATCCCGTCGGACACCACGGGCACCGGCCCGTCCTTCGCGGAGACCTCGGCGCCGCCGCCGCTGGATCCGAAGGACTTCATAGGCAACGTCAAGAAGGACACCGCGCCGCTCGCCCCGGACCTTCTCTTCCCGGGTACGCAGCTGACGATGGGCGAGACCGTCTACAAGAAGGGCGCGATGGCGTCCACGAAGAACTGCGCGTCGGCCGCCCAGGGCACGCTCGGCCCGGTTCTCACCAAGAACGACTGCACCCGGTTCATGCGCGTCACGTACGCGAAGGACGGGATCGCCGTGACCGTGGGCGTGGCCGTCTTCGACGCCGAGGGCCAGGCCCTCAAGGCGAAGAACGACGCCGACGCCAAGAGCGTCGTCCAGTCCCTGGCCGGCGAGGGCGTCCCCACCTTCTGCCGCTCGGCGATCTGCCGCTCGACCACCAACTCGTACGGCCGCTACACGTACTTCACGGTCGCCGGTTTCACCAACGGCAAGGACGTGACCCAGAAGGACTCCAAGGTCTTCACCACCGGCGACGACCTGGCCGAGTTCACCTTCCGGCAGATCCACCGCCGCGGCGAGGCCCAGGCGTCGGCGGCCGCGAACCAGTAGACCCCGCCGGTAGACCTGGTTCGACCGGCGGAACGGCCGCCGGAGAACAGAACGGCGGCCCGCCCCCCGGCAGGCCGCCGTCCCGTGTCTACTCGCCTACTGCTGCTGCTTGCACTGCCGCATGCCTGGTCGCGTTGCGCATGCCTACTTGTGCTTGAGCCGCAGCTTCACCGGCACCACGGCCGACTCCAGCTGCGTCCGCAGGGTCATCTTCGAGACGCCCTCGGTCCGCTCCTCGAAGCGGATCGGGATCTCCACGGCCGCGTGACCGGCCCGTACGGCCTTGAACTTGAGCTCGACCTGGAAGCTGTAGCCGGCGCTGTCCAGGGAGTGCAGGTCGACGTCGCGCAGGGTCTGGGCGGACCACAGGTTGAAGCCCGCGGTGATGTCACGGATCTTCGTGCCGAGCACCGTACGCGCGTAGCGGTTGGCGAAGCGGGACAGCAGCACCCGGTGCGCGCCCCAGTCGTCGTCGAGCTGGCCCCCCTCGACGTACCGGCTGCCGATGACCAGGCCGACGCCCGAGGCCACGGCGGTGCCGAGCATGCGTGGGACCGCTTCCACGGGGTGGCTGCCGTCGGCGTCCATCTGGACGACGTACTGCGCGCCCTCGTCGACGGCGGCGCTCATGCCCGCGACGTACGCACGCCCCAGGCCGTCCTTCTCGGTCCGGTGCAGCACGCTCATCCGGCGCCGCCCGTCCCAGTTGTACTTCTCCGCCAGCTCCTCGGCGATCCGTCCTGTACCATCCGGACTGGAGTCGTCCACTATCTTCAAGTGGAGCCCGTTCAACGGCAGTTGAAGCACAGCCTCGGCCATTCTCGGCAGATTGGCGGCTTCGTTGTACGTAGGCATCACCACGGTGACAGCCACGTCCGCCCCCACGTCGTACGACATCTCTTTCCCTCCCCATTCCTCTGTTCGCCCCCCACCGGACGCGGGACTGGCCCCGCGTCCGGCAACCCAACTCAGGTATGCACCTTGCGCTTGGCGGCGTCGTCCTTTTCCTCGGACGAGTCGTCCGTCGCCGCGCGTGTCCTTTCGAGGAGCACGAGCTGGAGGTATTTGAGCTTCTTGGTCTTGACGACCTTGAAGCTCTTCTGGATCGCTGTCGCCGTTGTCTTCGGCATGCCGCTGAACGGCTGTCCGTCGAGAGTCGTCGACACGAGCCAGAGCCTGTCGGCCTTCGCCAGGCACTTCGTGGCCTGGGGGCATTCGATCGCGCCGAACGAGCCCAGTTCCTGCGGAGTGCGGTACATCAGCCAGTCGCGCGGACGATCGGCATCGTTGCGCAGTTCGTAGTCCATGGCCCGGCGCTCGGCTTGCACACCGCTGAAGACGATGCCGTCGCCCTTCTTCTGCCCGGCCTCGATGAGCTGCGCGGCGCCCCGGTAGTCCGGTTCACCCAAGGCGTTCTGCCTGGTCTCACGGATGCCGGGCAGCGACTGGAAGGCGATCCCGGCAACCGCGGCCGCCACGAGCACCCAGCCGAAACCACGCCGTGCCACCGCCCCCGTACCGGCCTTCGCACCGGCCACGGGCCCCGCGATCCGGACGACGGCCACGGCCGCGAGCAGCACCCACGCGGGCGCCGTGAACAGCAGATAGCGCGGCAGGAAGAGGTGCAGCTGAGCGGCGGTGACGTACGTCGCCACGGGCGGCAGCACGATCCAGACGGCAAGCGGAAGAGCCCGTCGGCCCGCGAAGAACAGTCCCAGCGCGCCGAGTGCCATGACCGGTACGGCCACCGCCCAGGCCCCGAACAGGTTCTTGGGAAACTCGATCAGGTCCTTCAGTACCGGGTTGTTCCAGGCGATCTGTCCGCTCTGTCCAGAGCCCGACACGGCCATGGGGATGACGAAGCACATGCCCAGGGTGCAGGCCGCGGCATAGGCCCAGCCCACGATCTTGTCGCCCGCGCGCCGTGCGATCAGGATCATCACCAGATGCGCGCCGAGCACTGCGAGCGAGGCCAGATGGCTCCAGCCGATCAGCGGCACCGACAGCGTGTAGGCGACCCACACCTTGAACGACGGCTTGTCCAGCGCCCTGGCGAGCAGCAGCGTCGACAGCAGGACCGCGGCCACCGCGAAGGCGTACGGCCGGATCTCCTGCCCGTACCGCGTGGTGAACGGGACGACGGCGAAAGCCAGTCCCGCAAGCAGTCCCGCCTGTGTGGTGAACATTCGCCGCCCGAGCAGGGCGAGCAGACCTGCCGAGGCCGCCATGGCCACCGCGCCGGGGATGCGCATCGCGGTCGGGGAGTCCCCGGCGACCGAGATCCAGATGTGCATCAGCACGTAGTACGGCGTGAACACGACGTCGATCGAGCGGATCAGCAGGCTCAGATCGTGGAACGACAGCGTGGCCGCCCACCAGGTGGCGTGCTCGTCCCGCCACAGCTGCCGGTCGCCGATCCCGCGCCAGATCATGGCGAAGGCGAGCACCGTGGGCAGCAGAAACGTCACGGCAGTGGCGAGCCGTCCGCCCTTCGCATCCTCGGGCTCGTCCTCCCCGGGCTCGTCCGCGGGCGGCTCCGGGTCGACCGCCGTCGGCGCGACGGGCTCGGCGGCCTGCGCCTGCTGCTGCCCGGGCGCGGTGTAGGCGCCCTGATCGGTGTACTGACCAGGGTCGGCGTACTGACCGGGGGCAGCGTACGCATCCTGCGCCGGGTCGGCATAGGTGCCCTGACCAGGAGCGGCGTAGCCGCCCTGACCGTCGGCGTACGCGCCCTGCCCGGCGTAGGCACCCTGACCCGCGTACGGATCATGGCCTCCCTGGGCGTCGGGATAGCCGCCACCGTACGGAGCGGAGGCATTGAGACTCATCGCTTCACCCAAATCCGGTAGGCGTTCTCTCCGCTGCTCGTGGTGAACGGGAACACGGCCGCCAGCCGGTAGTGGGAGTTGTTCTTCAACCCCTCCTTGACCGCTTCGTACGTCGCCGGGCTGACCGAGCCGTGCATCACGATCGCGTCGAACTTTCCGTCACGGACCGCCTGCCGGAAGGCATCGGGGCCGGTGTACTGCTTGCCGTCCTTGCCGCGGTAGTCCATGAAGTACGAGTTCTGCCACTGGGTCCAGTTGGTCTTGTCCCGCAGGTAGTAGGCGGGGACCTCCTGCTCCTCAGCGAGGTAGGTGCCCTTCTTGTCGACGACCGTGCGCAGGTATGTGGTCATCTGCGTGGAGTCCGGGAAGCTGAACGCCCGCTGGGCCTGCACCATGCCGAACACCAGCGTCAGGACGTACAGCAGGATCCCGAGCTGCGGATGCCGGAAGTGCGGACCGACCAGGCGGGCCATTCCGAGGCCGGCCATCGGCGCGGCGAAGAGCAACCCGAAGCCGACGTGCTTGTAGAGCGAGATCTCGGTCTGGAGGTGGATCTGGTACGCGGGGGCGAGCAGCGCGGTCCCCGTCAGCAGCAGGCCGAGCGCAACGCGCCGCCAGCGCCCCGAGGTCTCGCCGCCGAGCCACGGCATCTCGCCCATCCGTGCGCGGAGCACGTACGCGATCGAACCGCCAAGTGCGGCCAGGAAGACCAGCCCACCCCACTCCGCGCTGTGCGTGAGCATCGTCGCCGCGGTGTCTGTGCCCTTCGCACGGTCGGTGGTCGTGGAGCTGATGCCGCCCAGCGGACCGGAGAGGTAGTAGCCGATCCCCAGCAGTGCCACGATTCCCGCGCCCAGCACCACCCCGCGGCCGAGCGCGCGGATGCCGCGATGCCTGTGCGCGGTGATCACCGCGAGAACCACAATGGTCGGCAGATACATACCGGACGCGTACTTCACACCGAAGGCCAGTGCCGCCGGCGGCGCTGCGAGCAGCACGGCCACGGCGTTCATCCGGTCGGTGCGCACCACCGCCCAGGCGGACAGCGCGAGCAGGAACACGGCGGCGGCATCGTACGTGGCGAAGTTGCCGAGCACCATCGTCGACTGGAGCACCGAGAACAGCGCGGCGGCCCCGAGCCCTGCCCGCAGGTTGAACAGGCGCCGGGTGAGCGAGTAGAGCAGCCCGGTGGCGCCCAGCATGAACAGCAGACTGAGCAGGCGTACGCCGGTCAGGCCGAACTGGCTGTCCACAACGGCCGCGACCACCGGGTACAGCTTGGGGTGCCCGGAGAAGTAGGCCGCGAAGTCCACCGGCAGCTTGGTGCCGTGCAGCAGGTTGGCCAGTTCGTAGTGGCCGGACGCGATGTAGAGCGCCTCGTCCTGGAAGGCCGTCCCGCTCAGCCGCAGGGACAGCCCTGCCTGCACGAGCAGGACGCACAGCAGCACCCCGCGCCCCAGCAGCCTGCTGCGCCGCGTGTCCACCGCCCAGGCCGACTCCTGCACCGGCGGCAGCGTGTACCCGGGCTTCTCCGGCTCCGGCGCCACGGGCTCGGCGACCGCCTCCGGCTCCACCGCCGTGTACGAGGCATACGGGTCGTACGGCGCGTACGTGTCGTAGGTCTGCTGGTCCGGGTACGAGGACGTCCGGTCGTGGACGTCGAAGCGCCAGCTGCCGGTCTCCGTGACATAGCCGCCCTGGTAGGCCTGCTCCTGGTACGGAGGGTAGGTCGGCTGCACCCGGGGCCGGGTCTGGGCCTGCTGCGCGTACTGCCGCAGGCTCTCCTGCTGCGCGTACCGCCGCTGGTCCTCGTCGGTGGGGGCGTACTGCTGCTGGTTTCCGTGGCCGTACTGCTGGTACTGCTGATTCTGCTGGTGCTGCTGGTACTGCTCGTTCTGCTGCGGGTACCCGTTGTCGGCGTACTGCTGCTGACCCTGCTGCTGCCCTTGCGCCTGGGCATGGCCCTGCGCCTGGCCCTGCTGCTGTCCGTACCCGTACTCGTCGTGCAACTCGGAGTCGTCCGCCCAGGTGGGCGTGCGTCGGTCGCTCATGGCTTCGTCACATCGAATCCGAAGCTGGAGTTCGCCGCCTGCTGCTTGAAGGTCTTCTCCGACAGCGGACCGCTGTTGATGCGCCAGTCCGTCTCCTTGTCGAAGTTGAACCAGACGAACCCGATGACGTCGTCGCGCTCCGCCGTCCCCTGGAAGAGGCTCTTGATGTCGGCGGGCTTGCGCTCACCGGCCTGCGCGGCCGTCTCCGCGATGATGAACGGTTTCTTCGTGAAACCACGGATCTGGGTCATCGTCGGCCCGTACAGCGTCTGGTACGTGTTGGGGCCGGTGGCCGCGTAGTAGCCGATGACACCGACCCAGTCGACGTAGTCGTCGCCCGGCCAGTACGGCTTCAGCTTCACCTTCGGCATCGGGTGGGTGACGTTCGGGCTCCACACCCAGATGACCTGGGTGGCGCCCTCGTCGTCGAAGATGTCGTGGATGTGCTTGTACGCGGCGGTGAAGTCGGCGGCGCTGGTCTTCTTGGTGCCCCACGGGTACCAGAAGCCGTTCATCTCGTGCGCGAAGCTGATCGCGACGGGCAGGTTCAGCTCCTTGACGGACTTCGCGTACTCACGGATGTACTCGTCCTCCTTGCCGGAGGCGATGTCCTTCATGCTGGTCTCGAAGGGCTCCCAGGCGATGAACGCCACGGAACCGTAGTCCCAGGAGTTCTTCACGAGCTCCTGCTCGTACTGGTCGCCCCAGGCGGAGTAGAACTCGATCAGGTTGGGCTTCTTGCCGGCGCGCTTCGCGAAGTCCTCGACGGCCTTCATCTTGGCGGGAGCGCCGTCGGCGGCCACGCCCAGGTACTTCTTCTTCGGGTCCAGCAGCGGCCGCACGTCGTACGGCGGCTCCGGCTTCGCGGACTCACTGGCCTCACCGGTGCCCTCGGCACCCGGCTTCTCGCCCTGTCCACGCTCGTACTGGTCGCGGCCCTCCTCGGAGAACGTGCTGCACCCGGCCAGCAGCGCACCGGCGATGAGCGTGGCGGCGAGCGCCCGCACGGGACGTGATGCCCGCACTCGGCGTACGGAAAAACTCATGCGGTCGCTTCCTGCACTTCCTGGGCACGCGGCTGTACGAGGACACGGCCGACGACCATCGCGTAGAAGAGGCCGGCGGACAGCATCAGCGCGAAGTCCGGCGGATAGAGGGTGAGCATGCGCCAGGCGGCGACGATGATCCACAGGACGGCGGTGCCGCCGGTCCAGAGGATCATGCAGTTCCAGTAGCGGCGCATGCCGTTCTTCTTGGCGCCCGCCGAGCCCGTGGGCTTCCAGCCCATCGGACGGCCCCGCAGCACGTCCCAGACCGCGAAGACGTGCGACCACCCGTACATGATCCGGACGGCCCAGGCCTCGAGTCGGTAGGGCGCCCGGTGCCACAGCGGCAGGACCAACGTCACGTACGCGACGCTCGGCAGCACCCACAGGGCGGCCTCGGCGCGCAGCAGGTCGGGCCGCAGGATCATCAGGGCGAGCGGGATGACCGGCGCGATGAACGTGGCGAGCGCGGTCTGAAGGTAGTAGAGGAACCCCGACACATAGCAGAGCCGGGTCTTGAACTTGAGGTCCATCTCCCAGAACCGCTTGCTGGTCAGGAGCTCCAGAGAGCCCATGCACCAGCGGTACTGCTGGTTGTGGAAGGCACCGGCCGTGTCCGGGCACACACCGGCGGACAGCGCGACCGGCACGTAGCGCAGCTTCCAGCCCAGCGCCCTGAGGTCGAAGCCGGTGTACATGTCCTCGGAGTGCTCGATCAGCGTGATGCCGTTGGTCTGCTCAAGGGCCGCGCGCCGGTAGATCGCGCACGAGCCGACGCAGATGGAGCCGTCCTTGTCCTCACGGGAGGTCTGTACGGACCGGTAGAACTGCTCCTGCACGGCGCCCGCGCCGCGCTCGATCCAGTTCTGCGCGTCGACGATGCGGAAGAACTGCGGCGACTGCACGATGGCGCACTTCTCGTCGTCGTCCATGTGCGGCAGCAGCTCGTCGAGCAGGTCGGCGCGCGGCGCGAAGTCGGCGTCCAGGATCAGGATGTGGTCGCCGTCGGTCCTCTCGAAGGAGTAGTTGAGGTTGCCGGCCTTCTTGAACCAGCCGCGGTTGGGCCGCACCACGTAGTTGAACCCGAAGTCGCGGGCCATCGCCCCGACCTCTTCCTCGGCCGCGTCGTCCAGGACGTACGTCTTCACGACACCCTGGTAGCTGTCCGCGAGGCGGTTCACATGGACCCAGGTGTTGTGGAGCACCTCCAGGGGCTCACCGCACACCGGCAGGAAGATGTCCACGCTCGGATACACCGCGGGCTGCCACTTGCGCACGAGGCGCTTGTGGCCCTTGATGTCGAAGTCCTTGCTGAGCCCGTCGAGGTACAACGAGATCAGGTAGTCCGCGATGATGAACGCCAGCAGCGGCAGCGTCAGCCAGAACCAAGGACTCGACGCCGTGAACAGAAACTGGCTCATCGCCAGACACGCGAAGCTGATCAGCGAACCGACCGTCAGCACCCACAGGTACCGACGGGAGTACGAGTACTTCTCGACGTCGTCAGGCGGCGTCGGCAGGAGCCCATGACTCTGCGGCGTCCTTTTTCGTTTCCTGTTCTGCGGAACACGAGCAGTCCCCACTGCACTCATGCGAAACCCCCGGGGCCGTTGCGGCCCGTTACCCCCACCCGAACTCGGCCAACCCCTAATCGAACCTTCAGCCGAGCAGCGGAATCATAACCGAGTTTCAGAGGTTACGTCCGAACGTACGTGTTACGCAGGGGTTTCATCACACGCCACAGCGGGCATATGTAGCCACTTGCCCCTCCGTACAGGGGCGCGGCTCCCGTCACACAGGGGGCGCGGCTCCCCTCAGCAGCACCCCGCCCCCGGCAGGGTCCGCCGGTTTCGTGCCTCTTTGTTCCGCGCCGCCAACAGCTCGTCGGCCGGATACCCGACCTCTTCGAGCGTCAGCCCGTGCGGCCGCACCACATGCACGGCCGAATCCCGCACCCCGGCGGCAAGCACCTTCCCGGGCCAGTCGGCCGCCCGGTGCCCGTCCCCCACGAACAGCAGCGCCCCGATCAGCGACCGCACCATGTTGTGGCAGAAGGCATCGGCCCGCACGGTGGCGGTGATGATCCCGTCACTCCCCCGCTCCAGGCTCAGCTGCTGAAGCGTACGGATGGTCGTGGCGCCCTCCCGCTTCTTGCAGTAGGCGGCGAAGTCGTGCTCGCCGAGCAACCGCTCCGCGGCCTCGTTCATGACGTCGACGTCGAGCGGCCAGTCGTGCCACAGGACATGGCTGCGCAGCAGCGGATCGACACCACCGGGGTTGTCGGTGACGCGATAGGCGTACCGCCGCCAGACGGCCGAGAACCGGGCGTTGAACCCGCTCGGTGCCTCCCTGACCGCCCACACCCGTACATCCCTGGGCAGCCGCCCGGCCAGCCGCTTCAGCAGCTTCCCGCGCTGCTCGCCCCACACCTCGACGGGCAGATCGACATGCGCCACCTGCCCCCGGGCATGCACCCCGGCATCGGTCCGCCCTGCCACGGTCAGCTCGTACGTGGTGTCCCCCGACCGAGTCACCGTCCGCAGGGCGTCCTCGATCTCCCCCTGCACGGTCCTGCGCCCGCCGGCCTGCTTGGCCCACCCGGAGAACTCGCTCCCGTCGTACGACAGGTCAAGACGGACACGGACATGGCCGGGCTGAACTTCGTCACTCACCCCTGGATCCTCTCAGGTACATGAAAGCGGGCCCGCCCCCCGTGAAGGGAACGGGCCCGCTCAAGCGCCCCTTCAGGGGCGCGGGGAACTGCGCAACCAGCCACAGCGGACCGGCAGCCAAAGGACGGCTTACGCCTCCTTGGACTCCTCGGCCTCGTCGGCCTTGGTCACATCGACCTTGGCGTCCTCGACCTGAGTCTCCTCGGCCTTGGTCTCGACCTCGGCGTCCTTCGCGGAGCGCTTCGTCGCCGCCTCGGCCTCACCGGTGGCCTGCTGGGCCACGGTCAGGGCCTCCACCAGCTCGATGACAGCCATGGGCGCGTTGTCGCCACGGCGGTTACCGATCTTGGTGATACGGGTGTAGCCACCCGGGCGGTTCTCGTAGCGCGGGCCGATCTCGGTGAAGAGCGTGTGCACGACGCTCTTGTCCGTGATGACCGACAGCACCTGACGGCGGTTGTGAAGGTCGCCCTTCTTCGCCTTGGTGACCAGACGCTCGGCGTACGGCCGCAGCCGACGGGCCTTCGCCTCGGTGGTCGTGATCTTGCCGTGCTCGAAGAGCGACTTCGCGAGGTTCGCGAGAAGCAGCTTCTCGTGCGCGGCGCTGCCGCCCATACGGGCACCCTTGGTGGGCTTCGGCATGGTGTTTCTCCTAGGTGTCTGCCTCGGCCGTATCAGGTACCGAGGTCAGTGTCCGAGCGGGCGGCTGCCCGTCGAAGATCCGGGAGCTGCCCCGAAGGGGCGCTCCCGGAAGGGGCGCGGGGAACTGCGCGACAAGCCACAGCGCACCCGCACCCGAGTATGGGCCATCGAACCCGAGCTCTTAGTACTGCTCGGTCTCCACGAACCCGGCATCCGCGTCGTCGTCCGCGCCAAAGGCGTCAGCCGCGGCCGTCGGGTCGAATCCGGGCGGGCTGTCCTTCAGGGCCAGGCCCATGCCGGCCAGCTTCGCCTTGACCTCGTCGATCGACTTCGCACCGAAGTTGCGGATGTCGAGCAGGTCCGCCTCGGACCGGGCCACGAGCTCACCCACGGAGTGGATGCCCTCGCGCTTGAGGCAGTTGTACGACCGAACGGTGAGCTCCAGCTCCTCGATCGGCAGGGCGAGATCGGCGGCGAGCGCGGCATCCGTCGGAGACGGACCCATGTCGATGCCCTCGGCGTCGATGTTGAGCTCGCGCGCCAGACCGAACAGCTCGACCAGGGTCTTGCCGGCCGACGCCATGGCGTCACGCGGACGCATGGCCTGCTTGGTCTCGACGTCGACGATCAGCTTGTCGAAGTCCGTGCGCTGCTCGACACGCGTGGCCTCGACCTTGTACGTGACCTTGAGGACCGGCGAGTAGATCGAGTCGACCGGGATGCGCCCGATCTCCTGACCGACCTGCTTGTTCTGCACGGCGGAGACGTAACCACGGCCACGCTCGACCGTCAGCTCCATCTCCAGCTTGCCCTTGCCGTTGAGCGTGGCGAGGACGAGGTCCGGGTTGTGTACCTCGACACCGGCCGGGGGCGCGATGTCGGCGGCGGTGACCAGACCCGGGCCCTGCTTGCGCAGGTACATCACGACCGGCTCGTCGTGCTCCGAGGAGACGACGAGCTGCTTGATGTTGAGGATCAGGTCGGTGACGTCTTCCTTGACGCCCGGCACAGTGGTGAACTCGTGCAGGACACCGTCGATGCGGATGCTGGTGACAGCCGCACCGGGGATCGAGGAGAGAAGAGTCCGGCGGAGCGAGTTGCCGAGGGTGTAACCGAAGCCCGGCTCCAGCGGCTCGATCACGAACCGGGAGCGGAACTCGTCGACGACCTCTTCGGTCAACGAGGGACGCTGAGCGATCAGCATGTGGTGAATCCTTCAGTCAGGGGCACCCACTATTTGATGCCCTTGCCACCGGGCGGTAGCCCGTTGTGTTTCAGCTACAAGGGTACGGGCGGCACGGCCCCGAAAGGCCATACAGCCCGAACCCCAGCAAAATCAAGACAACCGTGCGTCAGACGCGACGGCGCTTGGGCGGACGGCAGCCGTTGTGCGGCGTGGGCGTCACGTCCTGGATGGAGCCGACCTCAAGACCGGTCGCCTGAAGCGAACGGATGGCCGTCTCGCGACCCGAACCCGGGCCCTTGACGAAGACGTCGACCTTGCGCATGCCGTGCTCCTGCGCGCGGCGGGCGGCCGACTCGGCGGCCATCTGCGCGGCGAAGGGGGTGGACTTGCGCGAGCCCTTGAAGCCTACGTGGCCGGCGGAGGCCCAGGAGATCACGTTGCCCGAGGGGTCCGTGATCGAGACGATCGTGTTGTTGAACGTGCTCTTGATGTGCGCGTGACCGTGAGCGACGTTCTTCTTTTCCTTGCGGCGCACCTTCTTGGCAGCGCCCTGACGACCCTTGGGGGGCATCTATAACTCCTACGGGGAGGTGGTCGGTCCTACAGCGAAGACCGCTGATGAAGCGTTGTCCGCTGCGGACTACTTCTTGCCCGGCTTCTTCTTGCCGGCGATGGCGCGACGCGGGCCCTTGCGGGTACGAGCGTTCGTGCTGGTGCGCTGACCGTGGACGGGCAGGCCACGACGGTGGCGCAGACCCTGGTAGCAGCCGATCTCGACCTTGCGGCGGATGTCGGCCTGAACCTCGCGGCGGAGGTCACCCTCGGTCTTGAAGTTGTTGTCCACGTACTCGCGGATCCTGACCAGCTCCTCCTCGGAGAGGTCACGAACGCGGGTGTTGGGGTTGACGCCGGTGTCGGCCAGCGTCTTCTGCGAGAGGGTCCGGCCGATGCCGAACACGTAGGTGAGGGCAACCTCCACGCGCTTTTCGCGCGGGATGTCAACACCGGAAACGCGTGCCATTCAATGGCTCCAGTTGTCGTTCGGAGGTCTTCCGCAGAACCGGTTCCCAGCCCGCCGTATGAGGTACGAGTTGGGTCCCCAGCCTCCGACCGGGGGTATCGGAATCGCCGTGAACAGCGGATCCGGGCTCTGCGTATGAACATGTACTACTTGCGTCGCGCGAAGCTCTGCGGGTGCAGAAGGTTCGGTCGTGCGTCAGCCCTGGCGCTGCTTGTGCCGCGGGTTTTCGCAGATGACCATGACCCGGCCGTGACGGCGGATCACCCTGCACTTGTCGCAGATCTTCTTGACGCTCGGCTTGACCTTCATTGGGTGAGGTTCTCCGGGTCAGTGCCACCGCCCCGCGGAATACGGGACACAGGCAAGATCTACTTGTACCGGTAGACGATCCGGCCACGGGTCAGGTCGTACGGAGACAACTCCACCACGACCCGGTCGTCAGGGAGGATGCGGATGTAGTGCATGCGCATCTTGCCGCTGATGTGTGCCAGGACCTGGTGGCCGTTCTGGAGCTCGACCTTGAACATGGCGTTCGGAAGAGACTCGACGACAGTGCCCTCGATCTCGATGGCACCTTGCTTCTTGGCCACGCTTCGCCCTTCGAATCGACTACCTTGATCGACCCCGCGCTTACTGCACGCAGACATGCAGATGCACGAGAGCCGACGAGTCAGTCTACGCCAGGGCCCTCGGAAAGACGAATCGAGATAGCCTGCCCCACACGGAAGATCCCTAAGCAGCGGGCTTGCCGCCACCGCCGGGATCGGGGCTCGACACAGGCGCCCCCGAAGGGGCGCGGGACTGTATCGATGTGCGGCTCCGCCGCGTGGGCGCGACCAGCCCTCAGGGGCCCGCAGCCGCGACACGCACCAGTCCGCTCCTTACGGAGCGACTCAGCGACTCAGCGACTCAGCCCAGAGGATCAGGCGCAGCCGTGATCCCGTACTCGGCCAGCTTCGCCTTGCCCCCGTCGGGAGCCGTCAGCACGAGCGGACCGGTCTCGGTGAGAGCGACGGAGTGCTCCCAGTGCGACGACCACGTACCGTCCGTGGTGATGACCGTCCAGTCGTCGGACAGCACCTCGGTCTTCGGCGTACCCAGCGAGACCATGGGCTCGATGGCGAGGCAGAACCCGGGAACGAGCTTCGGCCCCTTCCCCCGCCGCCGCTCCACGTAGTTCAGCAGATGCGGATCCATGTGCATCTCGGTGCCGATGCCATGGCCGCCGTAGTCCTCGACGATCCCGTACTTGCCGCCGCCGGGCTTCGGCTGCCGCCGGATGTACGTCTCGATGGCCCGGGAGACGTCGACGAGCCGGTTCCCCAGCTTCATCGCGGCGATCCCGGCCCACATCGACTCCTCGGTCACCCGGGACAGCTCGATGAGCTCCGGAGCGTGACCGGATCCGACGAAGGCGGTGAAGGCGGCGTCCCCGTGCCAGCCGTCGACGATGGCGCCGGCGTCGATCGAGATGATGTCGCCGTCCTTCAGCACGACGTCGTCGCTCGGGATGCCGTGCACGACGACCTCGTTCGCCGAGGTGCAGATCGTCGCGGGGAACCCGCCGTATCCCAGGAAGTTCGACTTGGCGCCGTGCTCGGCCAGCACCTTGCGGGCGACCTCGTCGAGGTCCTTCGTCGTGGCCCCGGGTACCGCCGCGTCCCGTGTCGCCCGGTGGACGGCGGCGACGACCAGGCCCGCCTCACGCATCTTGGCGATCTGCTCGGGGGTCTTGATCTGCACCATGAGGGCCCGCGCTCTCCGTCTTCTCTGCCTACTCGGTTACGTACACAACAGTACGGCCGCGGCGCCCGACAGGGGCACCGCGGCCGAACCAGCCAGGACGACTACTTGTCGTCGCCCTCGCTGTCGCTCTTGTCCTCGTCGCTCTGGTCCTTGTCCTCGACCTGGCGGTCGAGGGCGTCCATCGCGCGCTTGGTGACGTCGTCCACCTTGCCGAGCGCCGAGATCGTCACTACCAGGCCCTGGGCCCGGTAGTAGTCGATGATCGGCTCGGTCTGCGTGTGGTAGACCTCCAGGCGCTTGCGGACGGTCTCCTCGGTGTCGTCGTCGCGCTGGTACAGCTCGCCGCCGCAGGCGTCACAGACGTCCGCCTTCTTCGGAGGGCTGTACGTCACGTGGAAGACATGACTCGAATCCCTGCGGCAGATGCGGCGGCCGGCGATGCGCTTGACCACCTCGTCCTCGGGGACCTCCAGGTCGAGCACCGCGTCCAGCTCCACGCCGTCGGCCTTGAGCGCCTGGTCGAGCGCCTCGGCCTGCGAGACGTTCCGCGGGAAGCCGTCGAGCAGGAAGCCGTTCGCGGCGTCCGGCTGCTCCATGCGGTCCCTGGCCATGGCGATCGTGACCTCGTCGGGCACGAGGTTGCCCTCGTCCATGTACGACTTCGCCAGCTTGCCGAGTTCCGTCTGCTGGCTGATGTTCGCACGGAAGAGGTCGCCCGTGGAGATGTGCGGGATCGACAGGTTCTGGGCGAGGAACGCGGCCTGCGTTCCCTTGCCCGCACCGGGCGGCCCGACGAGGACGATACGCATCAGCGGAGGAACCCTTCGTAATTGCGCTGCTGGAGCTGGCTCTCGATCTGCTTCACCGTCTCCAGACCCACACCCACGATGATGAGGATGCTGGTACCACCGAACGGGAAGTTCTGGTTGGCGCCGAAGCCCGCCAACGCCATCGTCGGCACGAGAGCGATCAGGCCCAGGTACAGCGAACCCGGCCAGGTGATCCGGTTGAGTACGTATCCCAAGTACTCAGCGGTCGGTCGGCCAGCCCGGATGCCCGGGATGAAGCCACCATACTTCTTCATGTTGTCCGCGACTTCCTCGGGGTTGAACGAGATCGCCACGTAGAAGAACGCGAAGAAAACGATCAGGAAGAAGTACAGGGTGATGTGCGGCGGAGCGGCCGTATCCGCAAGGTTCTGCTCGATCCAGGTCTTCCAGCCGGACGTCCCACCTGCGAACTGAGCGATCAACGCCGGGATGTAGAGCAGCGACGAGGCAAAGATCACAGGGATGATGCCGGCCTGGTTGACCTTCAGCGGGATGTACGTCGACGTACCGCCGTAGGACCGGCGGCCGATCATGCGCTTCGCGTACTGGACCGGGATGCGGCGCTGCGCCTGCTCGACGAAGACCACCAGGCCGATCATGACGAGGCCGACCGCGATCACGGTGCCGAACTCGATCCAGCCGTCCGCGAGGTTGCCCTGCTGCTTGATGGCCCACAGCGCGGACGGGAAGGTCGCGGCGATCGAGATGAACATCAGGATCGACATGCCGTTGCCGATGCCGCGGTCGGTGATGAGCTCACCGAGCCACATGACGGTGGCCGTACCGGCGGTCATGGTGATGACCATCGTGACGGTGACGAAGATCGACTGGTCGGGCACGATCTCGCTCGCGACCGGGCAGCTCTGGAACAGCGCACCACTGCGGGCGGTGGCCACCAGGCCGGTGCCCTGCAGGATGGCCAGCGCCACCGTCAGATAACGGGTGTACTGCGTGATCTTCGCCGTACCGGCCTGACCCTCCTTCTTGAGGGCCTCCAGACGCGGGATCACCACGGTCAACAGCTGCAGAATGATGCTCGCCGTGATGTACGGCATGATGCCCAGCGCGAAGATCGTGATCTGCAGCAGCGCGCCACCGCTGAACATGTTGACCAAGCCGAACAGGCCTGTGTTCTGGCTCGCGGCGTCGATGCAGGTCTGGACGTTCTTGTAGTCGACACCGGGGATCGGGATGTGTGTGCCCACCCGATAGACCACGATGATGCCGAGCGTGAAGAGCAGCTTCTTGCGCAGGTCGGGCGTCTTGAACGCCCGGGCGAACGCGGTGAGCACGGTGCCTCCTGCGACCCCCGCGCAAGTGCGCCAGAGGTGACGGTCTTGAGGTTCGACGAATAAGTAACGGACAGCTGACTAACAGTTAAGAACCGCCCTGAGTTCCCAGAGGTCACACCGGACGGAAATTAGCAGTGCAGGCCACCTTACCGGCGACACCGCTCCCCTAGGAACGACCAACCGGGGATGCCCCTTTTGTGGGGCACCCCCGGTCGGGATCGCTCAAGTCATCGAGACACCTGGTGACTTCAGATGAGCTCGGTGACGGTACCGCCGGCGGCGGTGATCTTCTCCTTGGCGGAGCCGGAGACGGCGTCGACCGTCACCTGCAGAGCCACGGAGATCTCGCCCTGGCCGAGGACCTTGACGAGGCTGTTCTTGCGAACCGCACCGTTGGCGACGAGCCCCTCGACGGTGACTTCGCCACCCTCCGGGTACAGCGACGCCAGCTTGTCGAGGTTCACGACCTGGTACTCGGTCTTGAACGGGTTCCGGAAGCCCTTGAGCTTCGGGAGACGCATGTGGAGGGGCATCTGGCCACCCTCGAAGCGCTCCGGAACCTGGTAACGGGCCTTCGTGCCCTTGGTACCACGTCCAGCCGTCTTACCCTTCGACGCCTCACCACGACCCACACGGGTCTTGGCGGTCTTGGCGCCCGGGGCGGGACGGAGGTTGTGGATCTTGAGCGGGTTGTTCTCCGCCATGATCAGTCGACCTCCTCAACCGTCACGAGGTGGCGGACGGTGTGAACCATTCCGCGGAACTCGGGGCGGTCCTCCTTGACGACCTGCGTGTTGATGCCCTTGAGACCAAGGGAGCGCAGGGTGTCACGGTGGTTCTGCTTGCTGCCGATGTACGACTTCGTCTGCGTGACCTTGAGGCGAGCCATTACGCACCCGCTCCCGCACGCGCACGAAGCAGAGCCGCGGGGGCGACGTCCTCGAGGGGCAGACCGCGGCGGGCCGCGATCTCCTCGGGACGCTGCAGGCCCTTGAGGGCCGCCACGGTCGCGTGCACGATGTTGATCGCGTTGGACGAGCCGAGCGACTTCGACAGGATGTCGTGGACGCCGGCGCACTCGAGGACAGCACGCACCGGGCCACCGGCGATAACGCCGGTACCGGGGGAAGCAGGCTTGAGCAGGACGACGCCCGCGGCCTTCTCGCCCGTGATCGGGTGCGGGATGGTGCCCTGGATACGGGGGACCTTGAAGAAGTGCTTCTTGGCCTCCTCAACACCCTTGGCGATGGCGGCCGGCACCTCCTTGGCCTTGCCGTAGCCGACACCGACGGTGCCATCGCCATCGCCCACTACGACGAGCGCAGTGAAGCTGAAGCGACGACCACCCTTCACAACCTTGGCGACGCGGTTGATCGCGACAACGCGCTCAACGTACGCGGTCTTCTCGGCAGCAGCGCCGCCGTCACGGCCCTTCCGGTCCCGCCGCTCGCCGCCACCGGCACCGCTTCCGCGGCGCTGGGGTCCAGCCATTGGAATTACCTCTCTCTGTTTCCGCTAGCTACGGAACCGAGACTCAGAACTTGAGTCCGGCCTCGCGGGCGGCGTCCGCCAGGGCGGCGATGCGCCCGGCGTACTGGTTGCCACCACGGTCGAATACGACAGCCTCGACACCGGCGGCCTTGGCACGCTCGGCGACAAGAGCGCCGACCTTGCCGGCCTGCGCCGACTTCTCGCCCTCGCCACGGATCGACGTGTCCAGGGTCGACGCCGACGCCAGGGTGTGACCCTTGATGTCGTCGATGACCTGGGCCACGATGTGGCGGTTCGAGCGCGTCACGACCAGGCGAGGACGCTCAGCCGTTCCGTTGACCTTCTTACGGATCCGGATGTGGCGCCGCTTGATGGCAGCACGCTTGTAAGCGTCGCCCTTAGCGATCTTCGTACCGTATGCCATGGCTTACTTACCCGCCTTTCCGACCTTGCGGCGGATGACTTCGCCCTCGTACTTGACGCCCTTGGCCTTGTACGGGTCGGGCTTGCGCAGCTTGCGGATGTTGGCCGCAACCTCTCCGACCTTCTGCTTGTCGATGCCCTCGACCGAGAACCGCGTGGGGTTCTCGACCTTGAAGGTGATGCCCTCGGGGGCCTCGACAGTGATCGAGTGGCTGTAGCCGAGCGAGAACTCCAGGTTGGAACCCTTCGCCAGGACTCGGTAACCGACACCGCTGATTTCGAGCTTCTTCACGTAACCCGTGGTCACGCCGGTGATCATGTTCGCCACCAGCGTGCGGGACAGGCCGTGCAGGGCCTTGTTCTGACGCTCGTCGTTCGGGCGGGTGACATTGAGAATGCCGTCCTCGCCCTTAGCGATCTCGATCGGCGCCGCGACGGTGTGGGAGAGAGAGCCCTTGGGGCCCTTCACCGAAACCGTACGGCCGTCGATGGTGACGTCCACGCCGGCGGGAACCGTGATGGGGAGCTTGCCAATACGCGACATAGCTTCTTCCGTTCCCTTCCGCTACCAGACGTAGGCGAGGACTTCTCCGCCTACGCCCTTCTTGCCGGCCTGCTTGTCGGTGAGGAGACCGTGCGACGTGGAGATGATCGCCACGCCGAGGCCACCGAGCACCTTGGGCAGGGAGGTGGACTTCGCGTACACACGCAGACCCGGCTTCGAGATCCGCTTGATGCCCGCGATGGAGCGCTCACGGTTCGGGCCGAACTTCAGCTCGAGGACGAGCTTCTTGCCGACCTCGGCGTCCTCGACCTTCCAGCCGGTGATGAAGCCCTCCTGCTGGAGGATCTCCGCGATGTGAGACTTGATCTTGCTGTGCGGCATCGCGACATCGTCGTGGTACGCCGAGTTCGCGTTACGCAGACGAGTAAGCATGTCTGCGATGGGATCAGTCATGGTCATGAATTGGCCTTCGGCCTCTCTCGCCGGGGTTTCCAGTGCGCCATCCCTCTCCCCACTCAGTGGCGGGACGGGTGCGGTGCGGGGACCTACGGCGTAGTAAGTCGTACGGGCGTCCAGGCGCCCAACCCTCCTAGCCTAAGCCATGGAGGGGTGGGCGCCCGACATCGCCCTTTACTTACCGAGAGCCTCTGAAATCCCGAAGTACGGGATTACCAGGAGCTCTTGGTCACGCCCGGCAGCTCGCCACGGTGAGCCATCTCACGAAGGCACACGCGGCAGAGGCCGAACTTGCGGTACACGGAGTGCGGACGGCCGCAGCGCTGGCAGCGCGTGTAGCCACGTACGCCGAACTTGGGCTTACGAGCAGCCTTGGCAATCAGAGCCTTCTTCGCCATCTCGCTTACGCCTCCTTGAAGGGGAAGCCGAGGTGACGGAGAAGGGCACGGCCTTCGGCGTCGTTGGTCGCCGTGGTGACCACGGTGATGTCCATACCCCGGACGCGGTCGATCTTGTCCTGGTCGATCTCGTGGAACATGACCTGCTCCGTGAGACCGAAGGTGTAGTTGCCACGGCCGTCGAACTGCTTGGGGGACAGACCACGGAAGTCGCGGATGCGCGGCAGCGCGAGCGACAGGGTGCGGTCCAGGAACTCCCACATGCGGTCGCCACGGAGCGTGACGTGGGCACCGATCGGCTGGCCCTCACGCAGCTTGAACTGCGCGATGGACTTACGGGCCTTGGTGACGGCCGGCTTCTGACCGGTGATCGTGGTGAGGTCGCGAATCGCGCCGTCGATCAGCTTGGAGTCGCGGGCGGCGTCGCCCACACCCATGTTGACCACGATCTTGACGAGACCCGGGGTCTGCATGACGTTCTCGTAGGAGAACTCTTCCTGCAGCTTGCCCGCGATCTCCTCGCGGTACTTCGTCTTGAGACGCGGAGTCGTGGTGGTAGTCATCAGATGTCCTCACCCGTCCGCTTGGCAACGCGAACCTTGTTGCCCTCGTCGTCGAAGCGGTAACCGACACGCGTGACGACCTTGTTGCCGTCCTTCTCAACGACCAGCTGGACGTTGGAGACGTGGACGGGCGCCTCGGTCGTGACGATGCCACCGGCCTGCGAACCGCGAGCGGTCGGGCCGGCCTTGGTGTGCTTCTTGACCCGGTTGACACCCTCGACCAGGACGCGGTCCTCGCGGGGGTAGGCCGCGATGACCTTGCCCTGCTTGCCCTTGTCCTTACCGGTGATGACCTGTACCAGGTCGCCCTTCTTGATCTTCATGCTTACAGCACCTCCGGCGCGAGCGAGATGATCTTCATGAACTTCTTCTCGCGCAGCTCCCGGCCCACCGGGCCGAAGATGCGGGTGCCGCGAGGGTCGCCGTCGTTCTTCAGAATGACGGCGGCGTTCTCGTCGAAGCGGATGTACGAGCCGTCCGGACGGCGGCGCTCCTTGACGGTGCGAACGATGACCGCCTTGATGACGTCACCCTTCTTCACGTTGCCGCCGGGGATCGCGTCCTTGACGGTGGCGACGATCACGTCACCGATGCCCGCGTAGCGGCGACCGGAGCCACCGAGCACACGGATGCAAAGGATCTCCTTCGCACCAGTGTTGTCGGCGACACGCAGTCGCGACTCCTGCTGGATCACGTCTATCTCCTGTTTGTCTGCCGGTTCCCGGCAGGGGCCTTGTCCTGTACGGGATTCGGACCCCTGCCGAGCCTGGCGGAACTGTCCTGCGGGGGGTGCCCCGCAGGAGACTTACTTGGCCTTCTCGAGGATCTCGACGATGCGCCAGCGCTTCGTCGCGGACAGCGGCCGGGTCTCCATGATGACAACCCGGTCGCCGACGCCCGCGGCGTTCTGCTCGTCGTGCGCCTTGAGCTTGTTCGTACGGCGGATGACCTTGCCGTACAGCGCGTGCTTGACGCGGTCCTCGACAGCGACGACGACGGTCTTGTCCATCTTGTCGCTGACGACCAGACCCTCACGGGTCTTGCGGAAACCGCGGCTCGTCTTGGTCTCTTCAGTCACGTTGCTCTCGCTCATCAGGCGCTCTCCACCGTCTCGATGCCCAGCTCGCGCTCACGCATCAGGGTGTAGATCCGCGCGATGTCCTTGCGGACGGCCTTCAGCCGACCGTGGTTCTCGAGCTGACCGGTCGCCGCCTGGAAGCGGAGGTTGAACAGCTCTTCCTTGGCTTCGCGGAGCTTCGCGAGAAGCTCCTCGTCACCCAGTTCGCGCAGCTCGGACGCCTTGGTACCGGCCGACATCACGCTTCACCTGCCTCGCGCTTGACGATCCGGCACTTCATCGGCAGCTTGTGGGCTGCGCGAGTGAGGGCCTCACGGGCGATCTTCTCGTTGGGGTAGGACAGCTCGAACATGACCCGGCCCGGGTGCACGTTCGCGACCCACCACTCGGGGGAACCCTTACCGGAACCCATGCGGGTCTCGGCGGGCTTCTTGGTCAGCGGGCGGTCCGGGTAGATGTTGATCCAGACCTTGCCGCCACGCTTGATGTGACGGGTCATCGCGATACGAGCCGCCTCGATCTGGCGGTTCGTCACGTACGCCGGCGTGAGGGCCTGAATGCCGTACTCGCCGAACGAAACCTCCGTACCACCCTTGGCCTGACCACGGCGCTTGGGGTGGTGCTGCTTGCGGTGCTTGACCCTACGGGGGATCAGCATTTCGGTCAGGCCTCCGTTCCGCCAGTAGAAGAGGGCGCTGCCTCAGCCGGAGCGGCAGCGGCGGCGGGAGCGTCGGCCTTGGGGGCCTCGGCAGCCGGCGCGGACTGCTGCTGCGGCTTGCGGCCGCGGCCGCCACGCTCGCCACCGCGGCCACCGCCACGGGCCGGACGGTCGCCGCCCGGGCCGCCACCACGGGCCGGGCGGTTGCCCGCGCGGGCTGCGGCGTTCTCGGCGCGGACCTCGGCGATGTTCTTGACGTCGCCCTTGTAGATCCAGACCTTCACACCGATACGGCCGAAGGTCGTCTTGGCCTCGAAGAAGCCGTAGTCGACGTTCGCGCGGAGCGTGTGCAGGGGCACACGGCCCTCGCGGTAGAACTCCGAGCGGGACATCTCGGCGCCGCCGAGACGGCCACCACACTGGATCTTGATGCCCTTGGCGCCGGCCTTCATCGTGCCCTGCATGCTCTTGCGCATGGCACGACGGAAGGAGACGCGGGAGGACAGCTGCTCGGCGACGGCCTGGGCCACCAGCTGAGCGTCCGTCTCCGGGCTCTTGACCTCAAGGATGTTCAGCTGGACCTGCTTGCCGGTCAGCTTCTCGAGGTCGCCGCGGATGCGGTCGGCCTCGGCGCCACGACGGCCGATGACGATGCCCGGGCGCGCGGTGTGGATGTCCACACGGACGCGGTCACGGGTGCGCTCGATCTCAACCTTCGAGATGCCGGCGCGCTCCATGCCGGACGTCATCATCCGACGGATGGCGACGTCTTCCTTGACGTAGTCCTTGTACAGCTTGTCGGCGTACCAACGGGACTTGAAGTCCGTGGTGATGCCGAGCCGGAACCCATGCGGGTTAACCTTCTGGCCCATTACCGGGTTCCTTCCTTGCTGCTGACGACCACGGTGATGTGGCTGGTCCGCTTGCGGATCCGGTAGGCACGGCCCTGGGCACGCGGACGGAACCGCTTCAGGGTCGGGCCCTCGTCGACGTAGGCCTCGGAGATGACAAGGCTGCCGGCGTCGGTGTGGTCGTAGTTGTGTGCGGCGTTGGCAATGGCGCTGTCAAGCACCTTGCCGACCGGCACGCTCGCGGCCTGCGGGGCGAAACGCAGGACCGCCTGAGCCTCCGTGGCATCCATGCCACGGATAAGGTCCACCACGCGGCGGGCCTTCATGGGCGTAACGCGGATGTACCGCGCCTGGGCCCTGGCTTCCATGGTTGTCCTTCCAGTGTCTGTCATGGTCATTCCACCCCGCGTTAGCGGCGCTTCGACTTCCGGTCGTCCTTGACGTGACCCCGGAAGGTGCGCGTCGGCGAGAACTCGCCGAGCTTGTGGCCGACCATCGACTCGGTGACAAACACCGGAATGTGGGTCTTGCCGTTGTGCACCGCGATCGTGTGGCCGAGCATGGCCGGGATGATCATCGAGCGTCGGGACCAGGTCTTGATGACGTTCTTGGAACCGGCTTCGTTCTGGGCGTCCACCTTCTTGATCAGGTGGTCGTCGACGAAGGGCCCCTTCTTGAGACTGCGCGGCATCTAAACCCGCTCCTAGCGCTTCTTGTTCGTCTTGCGGCGGCGGACGATGTACTTGTTCGAAGCCTTCTTCGGCGAACGAGTACGACCCTCCTTCTGACCCCACGGCGAGACCGGGTGGCGACCACCGGAGGTCTTGCCCTCACCACCACCGTGCGGGTGGTCAACCGGGTTCATCGCCACACCGCGAACGGTCGGGCGGACGCCCAGCCAGCGCTTGCGGCCGGCCTTGCCCCAGTTGATGTTCGACTGCTCGGCGTTGCCGACCTCGCCGACGGTGGCGCGGCAGCGCACGTCGACCAGGCGGATCTCTCCGGACGGCATGCGCAGGTGGGCCATCTGGCCCTCCTTCGCGAGCAGCTGCACGGAGGCACCGGCGGAGCGGGCGAACTTGGCACCGCCACCGGGACGGAGCTCGATCGCGTGGATCGTGGTACCGACCGGGATGTTGCGGAGGGCCAGGTTGTTGCCCGGCTTGATGTCGGCCCCGGGACCGTTCTCGACGCGGTCGCCCTGCGACAGGTTGCGGGGGGCGAGGATGTAGCGCTTCTCGCCGTCCGCGTAGTGAAGCAGCGCGATGCGCGCGGTGCGGTTGGGGTCGTACTCGATGTGCGCGACCTTCGCCGGCACGCCGTCCTTGTCATGGCGACGGAAGTCGATGACACGGTAGGCGCGCTTGTGTCCACCACCCTGGTGGCGAACGGTCACACGACCGGAATTGTTACGGCCGCCCTTGCTGTGCAGCGGGCGAACCAGCGACTTCTCCGGCGTGGACCGCGTGACCTCGACGAAGTCGGCGACGCTGGAGCCACGACGGCCCGGCGTAGTCGGCTTGTACTTGCGGATTCCCATTTCTCAGTCCTCGTCCGATATTCGGACCAGGGCGCTCCGTTAGGAGGCCTGGCCGAAGATGTCGATACGGTCGCCCTCAGCGAGGGTCACGATCGCGCGCTTGCTGTCCGCACGCTTGCCGAAGCCGGTGCGGGTGCGCTTGCGCTTGCCCTGACGGTTGATCGTGTTGACCCCGGTGACCTTGACCGAGAAGACCGCCTGGACGGCCTCCTTGATCTGCGTCTTGTTGGAGCCGGGCGCGACGATGAAGGTGTACTTGCCCTCATCGAGGAGCGCGTAGCTCTTCTCCGAGACGACCGGCTTGAGGAGCACGTCACGGGGATCCGTGAAGGACTTGCTCAGCGGGGTCTCGACGGTGTTCTTGCCCTCGGTGGCGTGGCGCTTCGCCTTGGCGACGCGCGCGACCTTCTTGGCCTTGGCGGCCTTCGAGGCGATGCTCGGGTGACGCGTAGCCATCAGGCTTCGCTCCCTTCGGTGTCAGCGTTCCGCTCTGCGGAGGGCGCGCCGGACACGAAGGACTCGAAGGCGGCCTGGGTGAAGACCACGTCGTCCGAGACGAGAACGTCGTACGTGTTCAGCTGGCCCGGGTCCAGGATGTGCACCTGGGGCAGGTTGCGTGCGGAGAGCAGGCCCTGCTCGTCCTCGCGGGAGATGACCAGGAGCACGTTCTTGCGCTCGCTGATCTTGCCCAGCAGGGACTTCGCGGCCTTCGTGGAGATCTCGCCGTCGACCACGCCGGTGACGACGTGGATACGAGCGTTGCGGGCCCGGTCGGTGAGGGCGTGGCGCAGGGCCGCGGCCTTCATCTTCTTCGGGGTCCGCTGCGAGTAGTCACGCGGCACGGGACCGTGCACGACGCCACCACCGGCGAACTGGGGCGCGCGGGTCGAGCCCTGACGGGCGCGGCCGGTGCCCTTCTGGCGGTACGGCTTCTTGCCGCCACCGCGAACCTCGCCACGGGTCTTGGTCTTGTGCGTGCCCTGGCGGGCAGCGGCCAGCTGGGCGACGACGACCTGGTGGATCAGCGGGATGCTGATCTTCTCGACGTCGAAGATCTCCGCGGGGAGCTCGACCGTCCCGGTCTTGTCGCCTGCCGGCGAAAGGATGTCAACAGTGCTCATCGTTACCTCAGGCCCCCTTGGCCGCGGTGCGGACCAGGACGAGGCCGCCGTTCGGACCGGGAACCGCGCCCTTGATGAGCAGCAGACCCTTCTCCGCGTCAACGGCGTGGACGGTCAGGTTCTGGGTGGTGACCCGCTCGTTGCCCATGCGACCCGCCATGCGGAGGCCCTTGAACACACGGCCCGGGGTGGCGCAGCCACCGATGGAACCGGGAGAGCGGTGCTTGCGCTGGGTGCCGTGACCGGCGCCGAGGCCCTTGAAGTTGTGACGCTTCATGACACCGGCGAAGCCCTTGCCCTTGCTCTTGCCGGTCACGTCCACCTTGACGCCGGCCTCGAAGACCTCCGCGGAGATCTCCTGACCCAGCGTGTACTCGGAGGCGTCCGCGGTGCGGATCTCGACGAGGTGGCGGCGGGGCGTGACGTCGGCCTTGGCGAAGTGACCCTTGAGGGGCTTGTTCACCTTGCGCGGGTCGATCTCGCCGAAGGCGATCTGGACCGCTTCGTAGCCGTCGGAGTCGTTCGTACGGACCTGGGTGACGACGTTGGGGGAGGCCTTGACGACCGTCACGGGAACAACACGGTTGTTCTCGTCCCACACCTGCGTCATGCCGAGCTTCTCGCCCAGGATGCCCTTGATCTGCTTAGCCATTCTCAGATCACCGGCCCCTAGAGCTTGATCTCGATGTCGACACCGGCCGGGAGGTCGAGTCGCATCAGGGAGTCAACGGTCTTGGGCGTCGGGTCGAGGATGTCGATCAGGCGCTTGTGCGTGCGCATCTCGAAGTGCTCGCGCGAGTCCTTGTACTTGTGCGGCGACTTGATGACGCAGTACACGTTCTTCTCAGTGGGCAGCGGCACCGGGCCCGCGACAGACGCACCAGTTCGCGTCACCGTCTCGACGATCTTCTTCGCCGAGCTGTCGATGACCTCGTGGTCGTAGGCCTTGAGCCGGATGCGGATCTTCTGTCCCGCCATGGCTACTCAGTAGTCCTTAGTCTCGTTTAACGCTCTGGAACCCGGGGGTTCGCGTCCCTTGCCTCCGACCCACGCGGTCGGGCGTGTCGCGCTCCTGCTGACAGAGATATCCACGAGTGGATTTCCCTACCGAGGGACGCGGCCGAGCCCAAAAGACAACCGCTGGACCGGGGGCTGAACACCCACCGGGCGCCTGGTCGGCACCCCGCTGACACTTCCCGGAAGATTCCCGTACGTCCGCCCCAGCGCTGCCTTACGGCAGTTGGAGCGACGAGTACTGTGGGACTCGCTTCCGGTCCTCCCGGCGGGAGGCGCGCAGCATCGGCACTCAACCGAGCAACCCCGACAGTCTGCCATACGGGGCATACGGCTGGCCAATCGAGCCGGAGAGAATACCCCCAGGGTGACGCAGGTCAAACACAGGCTCGCAGGGGGAGCGGGGCGGGCACCCTCCACAGGGCCGCCGGCCGTGAGCCGCCCCACGGCCGACCGCCACCGCCGGCCGCTTGGACGATCCCCCGCCGCCAGGTCCCGCAGCCGTCCCGCACTCGCGACACGATCGCGGTCGCTCACGGCCGGCGGCCTGCCCTGGCCGACGTCGTCCGGCTTCTCAGCTCCGGGGCTCGTCGCGTTCGAGTGCGTCGAAGTCGATCGGCTGATAGCCCGGGGCGTAGTCACGCAGGAACGCGGCCGCCTCCGTCGGCAGGGGCGGGGTCGCGATCACCGCGTATTCCAGTACGCGCTTCGGGGCGAGGTACTTCCAGAACTCGTACTCCGGCTCCCCCGCCGCGAGGCCCGGATACCGGTCCGTGACGCCGAGGCTGTCCAGGAGTTCGGGAAGCGTGGCATCGGCGAGATTCGCCATCGGCTCACGCGGGAGCACGATCCGCTCCACACCGGGGTCGAGACGAGGCTGCTTCCCTTGCGCGATGTCCTCCAACTGGGGCCGGTCCAGCACGTACCAGGGCCCGGCATACTCCTGCACGAGCCAGCTGTCCCGGGTGTCACTGCGATGGATGGCGCATTCGTCGCCCCGGAAGTTCTGCTCGACGTAGCCGAGACCGGGCTGGATCAGGGTCTGGGTCTCGCCGGCCGCCTGATACGTGATCTCCCTGCCGTGCCCTGTCGCGATCTGCGCGAACTCGGCGGCGAACTCCGACCGGGCGGGCGAGGCACGCAGGCAGGAGAAGTGGAGCGACCCGACCACGAACGCGTGGTCCTCCTGCCAGGTCGCCCGCATGAGGCGGTACGAAGGAACACTGCTGGCCCACCCGGGGATGTGCAGGACGAATTCCCCGCAGAAGACACACGAAGCGTGTTCATTACTCATTACTCATTACTCATTACTCATTACAGCTTTCCCTTCCTGTCCCCTGAGGTCCCATGGAATGGAACTCGTCCGCTCCGTCCCCGGAAGAGACGCAGATCTCCCGCCGGATTCTGGATGATGGCGTGCTCGACCCCGTGGAAGCTCTGGAGTTCGGAGAGATGGGAAACATTCACCTCTCCGGGCCGGACGGGTATGTGCCCGTTCTCCAGCGCCCGGGTGAGCTGCCTGGCCTTCGGGGACAGCGCCCGGTAAGGGATCTGGCCACCCGGCATGCGGGCTCCGCCCTTGAAGACGCCGCTCATGCCGCGAACGCCCTCGGCCAGCGTGCAGTTGAAGGCCAGCCCGATCACCGCTGTACCGAGATGCGGTTCGCCGCGCTCGAACGCGGCGTCCCACTCATCCGGGTCATCGAGCCCCAGCAGGCCCTCGCCGCTTCCCCAATCCCACTCCGACGCGATGGCCGGCCCTCAGAATTCGTCCGAAAACGGGTTGGAATTCCCTCCCCACTGGAATCGGTAGCCGTCACTTCCACTGTCGAAAACGGCGAGGAGGCCGCGGTCAGGAAGGTCGAATTCCTTCCGCAACCAGCCGTCCATCGCCAGTGCCGCCACTTCGGACCGGAAATGAGCGAGCGGGAAGGTGAGCGCGGCGACCTCGATGAGCAGACCGTCGGGGTGCGCGGAGGACAGGTCGGAGGAGTGAACCGAGAGCCCGAAGGAGAGCCATGCGGCGTCACGCCAGTTGATGCCGCGGGGAGGCACCAGCCATACGTTGCGGTAGATCTGCAGCCGGAACCCTTCACCCGCATCAGTACCAGGGGCGCGGTGCTCCGCCGTCAGGTCTGCGGCCAGGCCGCCCAGAGGGCTCTGTAGGCGATACTTGAAATTGGTACTCATCTGTCTCGACTCTAGAATTTCAAGAGATGGAAAACTGATTTACTGAAGATGTTCTCAGGACCCAATCCGGTGGGGGCCCGCACATAGTCATAGTCATGCGGCGCCCCATCCCCCCAGAGACGGCTGTGTTTATTAGCGAATTCCGTCGCGGCGTCCTCACCGATCTCGTGAAGGTCTATTTTCTTCATGTTCTCGAAGTCGCTCGCGCTGACCCTGAACGGCATGACCTCGACCTCGGCTCCACGCCCACGAAGACGATCGGCATAGCGGTCGGCCTCGGCTCTCGACCCCCACGAGTAGACCCCTTCGCCGTAGTGACCCCGGTTCTCCGCAGTGGGCCACGGCGTACCGTCTCCGCGCAGGCGGGTGGCGTTCTCGGCGTCCTGCACGGTGAAGAACTCGTGGTAGTCGGGAGCCAGTCCCAGGCTGTCGGACCGTGTGTGCGGTGTGCTGACATAGGCGACAGGATTCGGCGCGGGTTCGAGACCCAGCGGGTCGAGTGAGAGGTACCGGGCCGTTTCGGGGTCGTAGTGCCGGAAGTAGTTGTAATGGAGTTCGGTCTCGGGGTCGAAGTACTGCCCGGGAAATCGGAGCGGTGTGTATGTCTTGGAGCCGGCCGACCAGGCTGTGCGGCCCCACAAGGTGCTCCGTGCCCTCCACGCTATCTCTCCCGCCTCGTCGACGAGCTCGCTCGGCGTGCCGACGAGATCCGTGACGATGGCGAAGAAGCGCGAGTCGATCTCTTCCTGTGGAGCGTGGGCCGCGGAGATACGTTCCGTCTGAGTGATCGGGTGGAGCCCCTGGTGGTCCCAGGTGAGCGTGACCGGGTTCGGCAGGTGCGGACCGGTGGTGGTCTGTTCGCAGAGCGTCGTGCCGTCCCACGTGAAGTCCGTGCGCTCGACGACCGTTTCGCCGTCGGCGGCCATGCGCAGCTTGGACGTGCGACGGCCCATCGGGTCGTAGGTGTAGCGCCACAGTGTGCCGTCCGGAGTGACGGCCGACGTCAGCCGGTCCTCGGCGTCCCAGATGTAGCGCCAGGTGTCGGGCTTGCGGGACAGTCGCGTCTTCTGCCGCAGAGTGACGCGGCCCAGCGCGTCGTGTTCGTAGCGGACCTGTCCGGCGCGCGTGATCCGGGTGCCGGCGTATGCGCGGGGCCCTGTGGCCTCGTGGCCGGGGTGGGTGGCCGGCCAGGCGGCATCGGCCTGGTTGCCCGCCTCGTCGTACGCGTATGTCTCCGTCCAGTTCGCCGCGTGGACCGCGGTGACCCGGCCCGCGGCGTCCAGATCGAAATGGCGGGCGCCGGCCAGCCGGTCGTCGACGCCGGTGAGGTGGCCGTCGGCGCGGTAGGTGTACGCCCGCTCCTGTACGAATCGTCCGTCCGCCGCGGTCACCGACTGGGCCGTGAGGCGACCCACGTCGTCAAAGCTGTGGAGGAGAGTCGCGAAGTCACCCGTGTGACGGGTCAGTTCGCGGCCGGCGGGATCGTAGCCGAACTCGACGGTGCGGCCCGACGAGGTCAAGTGGGTCCGGCGGCCTGCCTCGTCGTAGCGCCAGGTGCTCCGGGCTCCCGAGGGCGTAGTACGTCCGGTGCGGCGGCCCAGGTCGTCGTCGTACGTGTAGGTGAGGGTCCGCCCGCCCACCGTCTCGGTCCGCAGCCGACCGAACTCGTCACGGAGGAGAGTGAGGGTGGTGTCGGGGCTGATGACGTGCGAAAGCTGGTCGGTCAGGTCGTAGGCGAACGTCGTGACGCTGCCGTCCACGTCCTTGCGGATGACCTGGCCGAGCACATCGCGCTCGTAACTGATCGTCTGGCCAAGGGCGTTCGTGCGGGAACGCAGGCGGCCCGCCTTGTCGTGGGTGTAGATCAGGGCACGGTCGTCGAAGTCCGTTTCGGATATCAGCCGGCCCGCCGGGTCGTACGTGTAATTCCAGGTCAGGCCCTGGGGGTTCGTCACCTGGGTGAGACGCAGTCCGGAGTCGTGCGCGAACTCGTGGCGCACCCCGTCGGGTCCGGTGCGTGCGGCCAGAAGATCGAAATGGGTGTACTCGTACCGCGAGACGGCACCCGCCGCGTCCGTGTGGGCGGTGCGGTTTCCCTCTCCGTCGTACGACCAGGACTCCACTGAGCCGTCCGGAGCGGTCCGGCGTGCCAGGTGTCCCTCGGCCGTCCACTCCAGACGGGTCGTGGCACCCGTGGCGTCCGTGATCGCGGTGGGTCGGCCGAAGGCGTCCCGCGCGCAGCTGATCACCGCGCCGAGCGGGTTCCTGACCGTCAGAGGGAGTCCGGCGGAATCGCAGCGCACCGTCGTGGTGCTGCCCACCGGATCGGTGACCGAGGCGAGACCGCCCGTCCCGTCGTACGTGAAGTGCGTGGTCAGACCCGCCGGATCCACGACCGTCGTACGGTTGCCGCGCGCGTCGTACGTCTGATGCCGGACGGTGCCGTCGGTGCTCACGGTCTTCACCGGCAGCCCGAGTTCGTTGTACTCGGCCCGGACGGTACGGCCGTCCGGGCGCGTCATCTCGGTGGGACGGCCGTAGACGTCGCTGGCGAAGCGTGTGATCCGGCCGAGTTCGTCGGTCCGCGAGACCAGGTGGTGATGGCCGTCGTACGCGGTGCGGACGATGCCACCCAGGGGATCGACCTCGGCGACGACCTGGCACTCGGTGTTCACGACGAAGCGGGAGACGGCTCCTTCGGCGGTGGTGAGGGTCGTGACGCGGCACTCGGGCCAGGCGGGGTCGGTTCCGTCGTAGTCCAGGGCGATGGTGAGGTGACCCGCCTCGCCGCCCTCGGCGACGCAACGGTCCCGGTCGTCATAGGAGTAGGTGTAACTGCGATCGTTGCTGTCGGTCCACGAGGTGATGCGAAAACGCTCGTCGCACGTGAAGTTCAGCGTGTGACCGGTTGCGTTGGTGACCGCGGTCAAGGCCCCATCGGTGTAGCCGTACGTCCTGATGGTGACGTCGGAGCCGTCTTCGGCGGCGTCGGCCAGCACCAGGGAAGTGACCCGGCCTTCGCCGGTGGTGAGTCTGAGGTGGTAGCCGCCGGAGTGGCGGACGGCGAGAGGGGCGCCGTGTTCGTCGTAGTCGAAGGTGATCGCGTTGCCGTTGCGGTCGGCGATACGGGTGAGCAGAGCGATGCCGTCATGGGGAGGAGCGAAATGGCGGGCGTGACCCGTGAGCGGATCGTCGAGGCGATACGCGCCGTCGTCTCCCCGGGTGAGGGGCCGGCGGGGTCCGGCCTCGGGCAGGACCGGGGTGTCCGGGCCGGTGGGGTGGGGATAGACGAGCAGCAGGCCGTCCTCGGTGACGAACACGATTCCGTCGTCGTCGACTTCGAGGCGCTGGTCGATGGTGGAAGCCCAGTTGGGGCCGAACCACCAGCCGGTGCGGTAGGTAGAGGCGACCCGACGGGTGAAGGTCAGCGGCAGGACACCGGGCAGGGTGAGGTCGGTCTGCGGGAGGAACATCGCGCCGGTCGCCATGTCCACCGGGTCACTGCCCTTGGAACTGACCACACTTTTGAGACGGTTGTAGGCGCCCTTGGCACCGTCCGCGAGGGCCCCACGCGCCGACTTGCCGAGCCCTCGCAGACCTGCGGCCATGCCCTTCATCCCGGCCTTGAGCCCATTCAGGCCCTTGAGCCCCTTGGCCAGCCCGCCAAGAGTGGTCAGCCCCTTCATGCCGGGTATGCAGTCCAGCGCGGCGAAGGCCACATCCCATAGAGATGCCTGGCCCTTCATGTATTTGTTGAGGGTGTCCGCCAGGACCACGAGCGCGGCGATGAGGACGATCGCGCCCAGGATCGGCCCGCCGATGATCAGGGCGATGATGCCCAGCACCGCGACGACGACCTTGCAGACCGCGACGATGGTGTCCCAGTTGTCGACGAACCAGTCCCCGACCTCCTCGTACCACTTACGGTTCTGGATCCCCGCGTCGGACGCCTCGTCGAGCTTCCGCTTGGCCTCGCCGGCGGCGTCCTCGCGCATCTTCCGCGCGTCCGCGGCCATCTTCTTCGCGGCGTCGAGGGCGTTCTGCGCGGTGGTGACGTCCGACTGGGCGGAGGTGTGGGCGGACTCGGCGCTCTGCGCGTCCCGGGTGGCGGCACGGACCTTGGACTCGTCCGGCTTGGGGACATCCTTGCCCGCCGACCCCGGGTCGTCCTTGTACTTGTCCGCCTCCTTGTTCGCGCGTGTCACCCACGAATCGGCCGAGGAGAGACGGGACTTGGCCGAGGAGAGATCGGCCTGCGCCTCCCGCCCCTGGGCAAGGGCCTTGTCCGCGAGGGCCTGCGCACGTTCCAACTGCGGCCAGTACGCCGCCAGCGCATCCCCCGCCAGGTCGTACGACTTCTTCAGCTTCTTCAGGTTCTTCGGAACACCGGAGAACTCGTCCCGGAACACATCGGCGGTCTTGCCCACCATCGTCAGGACGGCATCCTCGTCCGCCATCCCCTTCACCAGGCGCAGGGCGTCCTGCACGTCATCCGCGAAGTCGTGCAGGCTCTTCGCCAACGACTTCACCCGGACCGGATCCCCCGGCGTCGGATCCTTCTCCAGATCCAGCACATGCCAGTCCGTCGGCCGATACCCCGCCACGCCGCAACCCCCGTCACGCCAACCCCGTCAACCACACATACGCACAAGTGAAGTTACTAGGCACTGGCGTTCGACGTGAAGATCACATCGCACCACGCCCAGCAGCCACCACCTCGTCCGACCTACTCGTCCTTGAGAGTCCACACCGGCGAGTCCCTGGGCGGCAGCGGGCGGATCGACAGCTTCGTGAAGTCGATGTCCGCGTCCTCGTCCTCGTCCCCCGTCGGCAGGCGGCCTTCTTCGTCGGCGTGGTAGTACGCGCCATAGGCCCAGAATTCCGGCAGCTCGTGGCACATGAGATCGGGGTACGGGGAGATCTCCAGGTTTCCGTACCTGTCGTTGATCCTCGCCACTGCCTCAGCACGGGAAATCCCGAAACGCTCCGTCATCTCGCCCGCCATCTCACGAAGATATTCGAGCATTCCTTCGTCGAGCTTCACAAGAAATTCTGCGGTCACGACGTCAGCGACCCTACTCGTCTTTGAGGGTCCAGAAGCGAGACTCTCTGGGTGGCGGTGGGCGAACCTCCCACTCCGAGAGGTCACCGTCCACATCCGGATCACCCGAGGGAAGCGGTTGCGCGTCACGTGTCGCCTTGAAGTAGAGATGGTAGGCCCAGAATTCCGGGAACTCATGACACATAAGGTCCTGGTTCATACCGCTGATCTCCTCGTCGGCATACCTCTCATTAATCCTCGCCACGGCCTCGGCTCTGGAGATTCCGAAGTGTTCGACCAGCACGTCCACCATTTCTCGAAAATAGTCGAGCATCTCGCCATCGAGTCGAGTCAGGAACTCTTCGGTTCTCATGATGCCGGCCCAAACCTTTGGTGGAATGAATTATTGAAGAGTTCTGCCGCCCGGTCCGAATAGATCGCTACCTGATGGCCTGAGAACACAGGGTCGGCTTTGCCCCTTACAAAGCTTCCGGGATTTCTCAGCATGGGCCCCTCCACGAGCTCATAGTTATGCATGGCGCCCCCGCTGCGGTGGTGCTTCATGAAGGAAGCGAGTTCATCACTCGGACCATCGAATATCTTGCCGTTCAACTTGTCCATTTCACTCTTCGGAACTCTGAAGTGTAGTACGGCAGGGACATCACCCCTGTCATCGGCCAGCCTCTTGGCCCAGGTGAGCGCCTGCCGGGGATCATTCGTCACATAGAAACCTCCCCTGCCGAAGTCCATCTTGCGATTACTGACCGCGAGATTGATTCCGTCATTGACAATGCTGTCCGCGGCACCCCCGAAAGTTCCATGATAGAGATCCACCATGCACGGCGCCTTGAGCCCCAGGGGGTCCATCCACTGCAGGGGATTCTTCACATAAGCGTAGTGATTCGGCGCGGGTGTGCGCCCCAGCGGATCGGGACTCAAATAGCGTGCCGTGCCGGGCTCGTAGTAGCGGTGATGGTTGTAGTGCAGCCCGGTTTCCGCGTCGAAATACTGGCCCGGGAAACGCAGCGGGCAGTCGGCGCGGTCACCACCGGCCGGACCGGCCGGACCGGCTGGAACGCCCCACAGCGTCGACGACCGCGTCCAGACGACGTCTCCGTCCTCGTCGACCAGTTCCGTCGGCGTTCCGATGAGGTCGGTGACGATCGCGTAGAAGCGCTCGTCGATCTCTTCCTGTGGCGAATCCGGCCCCACCGGTCCGCGGCCACGGACCCGCTGGCCGACCGGTGTCGTTCCGCTGCCCCAGTCCCACGACGTACTGACGACCCCGTCCGTCTGCTCCGCGAGCCGGTCACCGTCCCAGAAGAAGGTGATCTGCTCGACAACGGTCGTGCCGTCGTCCCCGAGCAGTTGCTTCGCCACACGCCGGCCGAGCGGATCGTAGACGTAGTGCCAGTGGCCGCCGTCCGGCGTGCGGACGTCCGTGAGCTGGTCCTCGGCGTTCCACACATAACGCCACTCACGCCTGCCGCCGGACAGTAGCTTCGTGACCCGCCGGACCACCCGGCCCTGACCGTCGTGCCGGTAGAACGTACGACCCGCCCGGTCGATGAGGGTGCCCGAATACGTCCGGTCCCCAGGGCCTGTCTCGGTGTCGTCCACCGGCGCGGACGTACCGAAGGCGACGAGATTGCCGAGGCCGTCGTACCGATAGGTTTCGTCCCAGCCGGCGCCGCCCCGCGCGGCGGTCACCCGCCCCGCCCGATCCAGCTCGAAGGACCGCTCGCCCTGGCGGAGGTCGGACATCCCGACAAGGCCGCCGTCGACACTGTGCTGGTACGTACGCCGTACCACTTCGCCCGAGCCCGACGAGCGCACCTGCTGCGTCGTCCGCAGACGGTCCGCGTCCCAGTCATGGGTCAGACGTGCCGCATCGCCGAGTGCCCGCTCGATCTCGCGTCCCACGACGTCGTACTGGAAGGTGACGTCGTGCCGCCCGAGCCGCTGCACCAGCGAACGCCGCTCGGGCGCGTACGTCCAGCGCGTGACCGCGCCGCTCGGCGTCCTCCGAAGGGTGCGGCGCCCGGCGATGTCGTACTCGGTGCGGACCTCCTGCCCGTTCCACCGCTCCCCCAGGATCCGCCCCGTCGCATCGCGCTCGATACCGAGATCGACATCGGTGTTCCGCGCCTGAACGAGCCTGCCGAGCGGGTCGTAGGCGTACGTCGTCGTCGCGCCGTCGGCGTCCATGGTCACGACGTTGCCGAGCGAGTCATGGCTGAACGCCGTGACCTGTCCCGCTCCGTTGACACGCTCGACCAGTCGGCCCACCGCGTCGTAGCAGTAGGTCAGTCTGCGGCCGTTGAAGTCCGTCTCGGACGTCAACCGGCCCACTGGGTCGTACTCGTAGCTCCAGACCTGCCCGGCTCCGTTGGTGACGCTTCTCAGCCGAAGTTCGGTGTCGTACTCGAACCGCTCCAGCGTCCCGTCCTCGTTCTCGCGCACGGAGCAGAGGTCGAAGTGAGTGTTTTCGTACGTGGTGTGGCGGCCTGTCGACGACGAGTACTCCAGGGGATTGCCCTCGGCGTCGTACGACCAGCGCTCGGTGGTCCCGTTCGGAAGCTCACGCCAGGAGATCTGGCCCTCCACCGTCCAGCCGACCCTGGTGACTCCCCCGAGAGGATCGGTGAGTTCGTTGATCCGGCCGAAGGCGTCCCGGACGAAGGAACTGCTCGCGCCCAACGCGTCCGTCATGCCGACGACCAGGCCGGCCTCGTCGTTGACGACGGTCTGCTGCTGGTGGCCGAGCGCGTCCATGACGCCGGTGAGACCACCGCGCTCGTCGAACGTGAAGGAGGTGGTGGCACCGAGCGGGTCGACGACGGCCACGCGGTTGCCGCGCTCGTCGTAGACCGACTCCCATGAACTGCCGTCCGGTTGCGTCACCTTGGTGACCAGATCGAGTTCGTTGTACTCGGTGGTGATGACACCCGCGTCGGGGCGGACGACTTCCGTGACATTGCCCGCCACGTCATGGCTGTAGCGGGTGGTACGCCCGAGCGGGTCGGTGAGGGCGACCAGTCGGCCGCGATCGTCCCAGGTGCGCGACGTGGTGTGGCCGAGAGGATCGGTCTCGCTGACGGGCCGGTATGCCTCGTCGAAGCTGTACGCCAGGGAATGCCCGAGGGAGTCGGTCGCGACGGTGGTGCGCGTTTCGTCGTCGTACGCGTAGGAGTAGGCGAGGACTCCGTCCGCACCACCCGAGCGAACACACCGGTCGACGTCGTCGTACGCGTAGCGGTACCAGTCGCCCTGTCTGCTCTGCCAGCCCGTGATCCGCTGCCGGTCGTCGTAGCTGTAGCGCTGGGGCACCGAGGACGAGTCGCTGACACCGGTGAGGCGGCCCTGCTCGTCGTACTCGTAGGCCATGAGGCGCGGCCGGCCGGGAGCGCTGAGCAAGGTGAGGGCGGTGATGCGGTTCGAAGCCGTGGTGATTCCGAGCCGGTAGCCGGAGTGGTGAATCAGCTCTTCCGGGGAGCCGTCGGGGGCGTACCGGACATCGATGGTGTTGCCGTTGCGGTCTTCGATGCCGGCCAGCAGCAGTTCGCCCGCCCCGCCGCTCGGTATTCGCTTGAACCGCAGCGTCGTGCCGTTGTCCGGCCGCCACACCGTGATCTCGCCGTCGGGGGTGCCGTCCCAGCTCAATGGCCAGCTGGGGCCGACGATCGGCTGCGCCGGCTCGGCGGCTTCCGGAACGGCGTAGTACAGCACGGTGCCGTCGTCCGCGATGAACCGGATGCCCTCGTCATCGGCCAGGAGCCGCTGGTCCAGGGTCGATGTCCAGCCGGCTCCGAACCAGCGCCCGGCCTTCACGCCGGTGCGGTGGCTGCGTTCGACGACAAGGGGCAGGACGCCGGGCAACGAGACGTCCGGTATCGACATCACCATCTGGCCGGTGGCCATGTCGATCGGATCACCGCAGGTGAAGAGGTTCTTCATCTGACGTCCGAGCCCCTGCACACGCGGACCGAGGCCCTTGAGGCCCATGGCCATGCCCTTGAGGCCCACCTTGCCCAGGGATTTCAACCCCTTGGCGAGGCCGCCGAGGCTGGTCAGGCCCTTCATACCCGGGATGCAGTCCAGCGCCGCGAAGGCCACATCCAACAGGGAGGCCTGGCCCTTCATATATTTGTTGAGGGTGTCGGCGAGGACGACGAGCGCGGCAATGAGGACGATCGCGCCCAGGATCGGCCCACCGATGATCAGGGCGATGACCCCGAGCACAGCCACGACGACCTTGCAGACCGCGACGATCGTGTCCCAGTTGTCGGTGAACCAGTCGCCGACCTCCTCGTACCACTTGCGGTTCTGAATCCCCGCGTCGGAGGCTTCGTCCAGCTTCCGCTTCGCCTCACCGGCCGCGTCCTCACGCATCTTGCGCGCATCCGCGGCCATCTTCTTCGCGGCATCGAGGGCGTTGGAGGCGGAGGTGACATCCGACTGGGCGGACGTCTGCGCGGACTCCGCACTCTGCGCATCCCTCGTCGCGGCACGGACCTTGGACTCGTCCGGCTTCGGGACATCCTTGCCCGCGTCCTTGTCCTCCTTGTACTTGTCCGCCTCCTTGTTCGCGCGTGTCACCCACGAATCGGCGGAGGCGAGACGGGACTTGGCGGAGGAGAGATCGGCCTGGGCTTCACGCCCCTGGGCAAGGGCCTTGTCCGCGAGGGCCTGCGCACGTTCCAACTGCGGCCAGTACGCCGCCAGCGCATCCCCGGCCAGGTCGTACGACTTCTTCAGCTTCTTCAGGTTCTTCGGCACACCCGAGAACTCGTCCCGGAACACCTCAGCCGTCTTGCCCACCATCGACAGGACCGCATCCTCACCCGCCATCCCCTGCACAAGGCGAAGTGCGTCCTGCACATCGTCCGCGAAGTCGTGCAGGCTCTTCGCCAACGACTTCACCCGGACCGGATCCCCCGGTGTCGGATCCTTGTCCAGGTCCAGCACATGCCAGTCCGTCGGCCGATACCCCGCCACGCCGCAACCCCCGTCACAACCGCCCCGTACGAAACCGTACGCGGCAGCGAATTTACTAGGCGACGGCGTCCCTCGCATGCAAGAACAGTTCGGATCCCGAGGTCAGGCCTGCCAGTCGAGGCCAGTCGAGTTGCTGTTCAGGGACTCCGACGGAGCGTCCGCCCGCTGACTCTCGGCGATCAGCACTCCTTCAAGCATCGCTGCCTCCTTGTCGTGGCCGCAGTGAACACGAACTCCCCGCCGGCCGGCGTACTCGGCCCGAGCAACCCACCGCACGCGCCCCACAGCATCCGCGAGGAGTTTCCCCGCCGCTCCCCTTCTGTTTGCCAGGAGTGGCTACCCTCGCCTCGCCCGGTCCGGTACAGGAGAGGCCCATCCATGAGCACCCCGATCCACCGCGCCTCGACACGGCAGTCTGCGGCCGTCCTGACGTCGGCCCAGCAGCGTCGGGAAGGGAGCCGGACCGGGAGTACGTCCGCACGCTCGACGGAGCACGCTCTCCTCGCGATGCAGTCCCGCGCCGGCAACCGGGCCACGACCGCGGCGGTGCAGCGCGCCCGGGACACCGCCCGAGACCCCGCCCGGGACACCGAGAGTGACAGAGCGGCGGAGAACGGCGGCGCGTCCGCCGGAGCGAAGAAGAACTATCGCGACCGGATCGCCGCGCTCCTCGACAGGTTCAAGAAGAATCTCGAACCCATCGACACCTTCATCAAGGGCTTCCAGACCCCCACCAACGCGGCCTTCACCCAGCAGGCCGCCGTCTCGGCCAATGAGGGCCTCAAGCACTCCACCGCAGCCTCGGGGACCTCCGCGGCGTCGGGGAACCTCCTCACGGAGGCCGCCGGCACCGTGGTCAGTGGCATGGACGCGTACAAGAACATGAAGGACGCAAAGAAGCACGAGACCGGGGCCAACCACCACACGGCGAAAAAGAAGGCCAAGACCAAGGGGGCCGACGCGGTTGTCGGCGCCGCCAACTCGGGAAGCTACAGCGCCGCCATCGCCAAGGAGGTGACCAAGGTCCAGAAGGCGGCGGACGCCGCGGTGGCGTCCGAGGCGAGCGGTATCGCCAGCGCCTCCATCGGCGCGATCAAGGGCATGCGGTCCGCCTTCCGCGTCGGCGGAGCGGCCGGCAAGTACCGGCAGATCAAGAAGCTGGGAGACCCCCACGTCGTCCAGGCCGGGTCACTGGCCCGGCTGAACGAGTCGCGGGAGCAGGCCGGCTGGGCCGCCGCGGAGGCCTACGTCGCACTGGACGCCTACTGGGCCCACGACGGCCCGGAACGGCTGGAGCTCGTCTCCGAGGCCATCGACGCCGCCTGGGAGGCGATGGGCGAAGCCCGTGACGCCGCCGAGACCCTCCAGCACGCCGAACGAGACGTGGAAAAGCTGAGCACCGTGCAGGGGTACGCGAAGAAGAAGCAGCTCACCAAGATGGGCAAGGAGACGGTCAGCGGCGGGGGCGAGTCCACCAAGGCCGCAGCCGGCATCGTGACGGCGGTCGCGGCGGGAACGGTCGGACTCGCGAGCAACCCGGTCGGCTGGGGCCTCGCCGGGGCCGGAGCCGGCCTCGTCCTCGGCGTCACCATGTACAAGGCGCTCCGCGCCGCCACGAAGCGCTACGAAGAGGTCCACCATCCCGAGCGCTGGGCGCCGAAGGGCGAGACCCCCGCGGAGGCCGCGTCCCGCAAGGAGTCACTGCAGCATGCCCTGAAGTTCTGGAAGAAGGTGTCGAAGGGCGAACGCCAGGCCATGGCGCGCGAGATCTACGCCCTGGCGGCAGGTCCCGACATCTCCGGGAGCGGCAGCACGACGGCCGAGATGCGGGAGTCCGCCAGATCCCTGCTCATCGCTCTCAAATCCGGCCCCGCCAAGCACAAGCTGGAGCCGGAAGCGTGGGTTGAGACCCTCAACGACCCGGCGAAGACCGGCGATTGGATCCAGGAGATAGCGGAACAGCTGGCCTCGGGGTGACCAGCCCCGTTCTACTGAGCCGTCGACAGGGGCGCCACGAACGACGACCAGGCGGCGGGGCCTGGGCCCGGATGATGCCATATCGCAGCTCAAGGACCCGGAGCTGCCTCGGATCGGAGACCGGCCGCCCACCGCACCGCACCGTCCGCAACTTCAGCGTGCTCCTCTCCCCCACACCACGCGGCGCCCGCCTGGCCCGCCTCCTCGCGACAGAGCAACTCCGCACCTGGGGGCTCCCACTGGAGACAGCGAGCCACATCGTGGCCGAGCTGGCGAACAACGCGGCGACCCACGGCCGCGTGGCGGGTCGAGACTTCCGGCTCACGCTGTACGTGATCGGCGGCACCCTGCGTATCGAGGTGACCGACACCCGTGGCGACCGACCGGTCCCGCGCCCCCAACACCTCACGCCCACAGCTGAGTCGGGACGCGGCCTTGTCATCGTCGAGGCACTGGCCGACCGCTGGGGCGTGATCCCCGGCCCACCCCCACGCAAAACGGTCTGGGCCGAGATCGGTCCCGCCGCCACCGAGCCCCGGAACTTCCCGTCCCGGTAAATGGCAGACCGGTCCCGCACGACATCAAAGCTCTTCAAAGAACTTCGGGAGAGAACCCCACCAAACCCAACCCGACCCTCCGCGCCAGCACCTCGTCAGCACCGCGCGGCCGCGTCGCCCACAAGGGTGACAATCCCCAACTCAGCTGGATTTCCGTCCGGTTGGCGGGCATATGCTCGCCCCGCGACAAACAGAACAACCAACCCCCACAACTTGAGAACATGCGACGGCCCTCGTCCGGGACTGCAATCCCGATCGAGGGCCTGACCACCGAGGAAGAAAGCCGCTTCCTGATGGATAAGCAGAACCCTAGCGCGCCCCCGTGCGCCCAGCCCCGGATTCCGCGGGGCATCACCCATATCAACGTCCGCCACACCACCCGCTTCACGGTGATCGGCAACCACCTCGCCCAGCACCCGCAGCTGTCGGGGCTCGCGATCGGGCTCGCCGTCCACATCCAGTCGCTGCCCACCGGTGCCCGCGCCGACATCAAGACGCTCGCGGCCCGCTTCCCCGAGGGCGAGACGAGAATCGCCGCGGCGCTACGGGAGTTGGAGGCGCACGGCTACCTCGCCCGCACCCGCGAGCGCCTGCCGAGCGGCCGCGTAGTCACACACACGGTGTCGTACAACCGGCCGAGGGACGCCGACGCCCAGGACCCCCGACCCGCAACTCCCCAGTCGAAGCCTGCTCCCACGCCGACGCTCACCCCTGCCCCGGCGCCCGCCCCCACTCCCACCCCCGTACGGCCTGACGCCAAGGTTCCGCCGAGCCCCACCCCAGACCCCCACCCCAAAAACCCTCTCCCCACCCCCGAACCGCACACCCACCACTCAGCCGCCCACCACACAGCCACCACCCTCCTCGCGAGCCTGCACCGCGACGACTCCCGCCTGCTGCTCTCGGAGCGCGACGTACGCCGCCTCGCCCCCGCCGTCACCGCCTGGCTGGACCGCGGCGCCGCCCCCGAAGCCGTACGCCGCACCCTGACGGCGAGCCTCCCCGAGGCCTCCCTCCGCCACCCGGCCGGCCTCCTGGCCCACCGCCTCACTGAACTGCTCCCACCCCCACTCCCCGCAGCCCCGGCAACCCGGGCAGCCGTACGCCCGCCGCTTCCCCTGCAGAACTGCGACGGCTGCGACCGCGCCTTCCGCGCCCCTGAACCCGGCCGCCGCTGCCGCGACTGCCGCTTCGATCAATCCGATCTCCTGGAGGCCGCCTAGCATGAACGTGACGATCCTTGCCCCTGGGCACAGAGCACGAGGAGCGAGCGCGATGACCATCGCCCCGGACGACGCGCAGCAGGGCGCCTCCCACCAGTACCGGGCCATGCGGGACTTCGTTCAGTCCATGGACGACACCCTTCCCGGCAAATTCGAGGTCACCAAGGAAGGGATCGTCCACGACATGATGGCCCCCGTGAAGCAGCACGAGCTCACCGTGCTGCGCCTCCGGAAGCGTCTTGAGCAGGTGATGCCGGAGGAGATCGTGGCTCATACGGGCGAACCCGACGTGGAGGACGCGCCCGAAGGCATCATGCGGCGCCCTGATGTGATGGTGATCGCCGAGGCGGACATGGAAGGCGAGGGGACCTTCGATCCGCGCACGCTCCTCGCAGCTGTCGAGATCGTGTCCAACTCCAACCCGGACAACGACTGGGTGAGCAAAGTACGGGACTATCCCCTGGTCGGTGTTCCCATCTACGCGGTCTTCGATCCGCGCACCGGTACAGGTGCCGTCCTGACCGACATCCACTCCACGCCCGACGGCCCCCGCTACGCGACCCGCAAGGACTTCGTCTACGGCGAGGACGTCACCATCGGCGACTGGACGATCTCGACGGAAAACCTGCCGCGCTATGCGGACAAGGACCGGCCCAAATCCGACCCCAAGGGCACCGGCTGACACAGCCCCTGGTCAAGGTCAGCGCCCCTCCGCCAGCCCCTCCCCCACAGCCCCGTACGCCGGCTTCCGCCCGAAGTCCTCACCCATCAGCGTCGCCGCCCCCTGCCCCGCGAAGACCCCCGGCACCCACGAGTACTTGTCCGTGAACCCCCACACGGTGAAGGACCTGCAGCTCCGCGCCCCCAGGCAGGCATCCAGCAGCCCCCGGAAGTACGCCGCCTGCGTGGCGAGCTTCTCCTCATCCGCGGGCAGGATCATCCGTACGTCCACCTCGGTGAAGGCGGTCTGCATCCCCAGGCGCTCGAACCGCGCGAGGTTCCCCGCCACATCCCCCGGGAAGCCGTACTGGATGGCCAGGTGCCCCTGGATCCCGAAGCCCTGCACCGGAACACCCTCCGCCCGAAGCCGCTTCGCCAGTTCGTAGTAGGCGGTCGACTTCGCGTTGACGCCCTCCACGTTGTAGTCGTTGAGGAAGAGCTTCGCCTTCGGGTCTGCCGCGTGCGCCCAGCGGAAGGCGTCGGCGATGTACGACGGTCCGAGCTTCTGCAGCCAGATCGAGTTCCGCAGCGAACCGTCCTCCTCGAAGACCTCGTTCACCACGTCCCACTGCTGGATCCTGCCCTTGTACCGCTTGACCTCCGTGGTGACGTGCTTCCGAAGGATGCCTCTCAACTCCCCCGCTCCGATCGAACCGTCCGCCACCCCCGTCGTCAGCCACCCCGGCAACTGGCTGTGCCACACCAGCGTGTGGCCGCGCACCACCTGGCCCCGGTCACGCGCGAAGCGCACCAATTCATCCGCCCCCGACCAGTCGTACGTCCCCCGCGTCGGCTCGACGACCTCCCACTTCATGACGTTCTCGGCGGTGACGGAGTTGAACTCCCGCCCGGTCGCCCGCCGGTACGTCGTGTCCTCGCCCAGCGCCGCCATGTCCACGGCCGTACCGATCCGCAGGTCGGCACGTTCGGCGAGCGCCCGCAGCGGAACCGGTGACACCTCATCCGCGGAAGCCGTCTGTGCGCCCGTGACGCCCGTGACGCCCGTGACGCCCGTGACCAGCAGCGTCGCACTGAGCAGCCCGACAACAGGCATGCGGAACTTCTTCATGTGCGGTCCCTCCAATGAATACGGCTCGACGAGTACGCCTCAGCGAACGCAGTTCAACGAACGCGGTAGCTCTCCAGCGGCCCCAGATACGACGGCGTCAATCCACCCGTATCGATCACCAGCCGCTGCACCACCACCGTCGGATCGACCATCCAGAACTTCAGCCGGTGCACCCCGGCAGCCCCGATCGTGTGGCGCGTAGACGTGCGGTTGACGTTGTCCGATGTGTTGCGGGCCCACTCGATGTCCATCAGCCCGTCATCGGCGCCCGTGGCCGCGTGGATGTCGACGACCTGCGGGGCGTCGCCGCCGAACGAAACCCCGTACCGCAGCCCGCCCGTCGGCAAGGCCGGGTTCCGCGGAGACAGGTACGCCCACACCGTGACCTCCCCCGCGGACAGCAGGCTCACCTCGTACTCCAGCCGCGGAGACGAGCCCCCGGGCGTCCGCCGCGGAGCCGTCACCGGCCAGGGCGTCACCCCCGCCCCCGTACGCCCGATCCCGTCGATACGCCGCCACGTCCCCACCGAGCGCTCGAAGTGCTCGGCATCGACGGCCACGTACCCACCCGCCTCGACGAACCCCCGCAGTCCACGCACCCCACTCACCCCACGCGCCGACGGCTGCTCGGCAACCACCCCGACCGTCACCACCGCACCCGCCCCCTCCACGGTCACCGACGCCTCCGTACGCCCCCGCGGAGCCCGGGCCCAGTCCACCGTCAGCACCGCCCGCACCTGCTTCTCGACCCGACCCCGCGGACGGTCGACCCTGATCCACGGCACCGACGGCGTGATCCGGTAGTCGAAGGCCGTACGCCCCCGGTTGAAGACCTCGATGTACTGGTCGGGCCGGGTCTGATACGGGCTGAAAACGGGCAGCGCAGCCGGACGCGCACCCGCACCCGCCGACTCATCCGCCACCCCCGGCCACCACTCCCCCGACTCCACCCCATCCACCGCCACCCCCATCTCCGCCCCCACCGGCACCTCAACCCGCTTCACCGCCGGAAAGATCTCATCCGGCAAAGCCACGTTGTCCCGCTCCGGCTGCTGCCACGGCGCGTTCGGCCCGTACCGCTCCACATCCCCGTACCCGATGTGCGGCTGCGTCTGGAAGCCACGCCATTTGCCGCCCGCCACCCGGGAGTTGAAGCGCTCGGCCAGGGCGAAGTCCCGCGCCAACCCGTCCTCCGCCTCGGCCGCCAGGTCATTCGTCGCCGCCCGCCCCTGACGCGCGTACAGCAGATTGGTGAACTCCGCTTCCCGCAGCCCGTACAGGTTGGCCGTCGCCGCCACCTCGTACCCGACGAGCTCGAACCACGCGTCCTGGTCCGCGGCCGGCAGCCGTCGGCCGATCCGCTCCGCGTCCTTCCCCAGCCGCCGCCACTCCTCCGTCACCCTCTCCAGCTCACGGTGACCGAAGTAGAAGGGCGTTTGCTGGTCGTCGTACACGACCTTCCCGTCCACCAGCGTGATCCTGCGGTTCAGCAACTCCGGCTTGCGGCGCGACTGGAGCTGCGCGTACCTCGCCAGCACCGACGCGATCTCGGAAGCAGACCCCTCACCGAAGTTCTGCCGCGCATACCTCCGCTCCCACTCCCCCAGCCTCTCCAGCGGCCAACGCCCAGGATCCCAGGCGTAGTTGAGGAAGAACTCGGTCGGCAGCTCGTTCCCCTTCAAGTCGCCGACGTTGGTGACCCACAGTTCCCGGTTCCCGTACTCGACCGCCTGGTGGAGCTGGTCCCACATGTTCGGCAGCGAAGTGGTGTCCACCCACTTGTAGTTGCGGCCGACGCCGACGTAGTCGAAGTGGTAATACAGCCCGTACCCACCGCCCCGAACCGCCTCCGCCGGATCCGGATGCTTGCGGATGTTCCCCCAGTTGTCGTCCGTCAGCACGACGGTCACGTCGTCCGGCGCCCGCAGCCCGCGGTCCCAGTACCGCTGGACCTCCTTGTAGAGCGTCCACACCTGCGGGGTCTCTGAGGCCGCACGGCCGGTGACGTCCTCGATGATCGATCTCTGCGTCGCGATGATCTCCTGCATCAGCTCGATGCCGTCACCGTCGGGCAGGCTCGTGTCACCGTTCCCGCGCATCCCGAGCGTGACGACGCCCTCGAAGTCCTGGTCGACCATGCGCCGCACGCCCTCGCGCCAGTACGCCTTGATCGCCTCGGAGTTGCGCCGGTACGACCACTCCCCGGTACCGCCGTACGGGTCACGACCCGGCGTCACCACATTCCCCGCACTGTCACGCACGGCCGGCACCGCATGCCGGTTCCACTCCTCGATACCCCGCATCATCGGCGCCTCATGGGACGTGCCCATGACAATCCCGTACGCCTTCGCCCTCGCGTGGTTCTCGGGATCGTCCTCGGCGAAGGCCCGCCCCCACACCGCCGGCCACAGATAGTTCGCCTTCAGCCGCAGCAGCACCTCGAAGACCCTGGCGTAGAAGTCCGCGTTGAAGCCGCCGGGATGGCCAGGGGCTTTCCCCGGCCCGAAGAACGCGGGCGCCCACGTCCCCAGCGCCGGGTTCTCGTCGTTGATGAAGATCCCGCGGTACTTCACCGCCGGCGTTCCCTGGCTGTACCGCCCCGGCAGCACGTACACCTCACTCCGCCGCACCGGCCGCACGTCGTCCCACCAGTACCAGGGCGAGACCCCGATCCCGTACGAGACGTCGTACACCCCGAAGATCGTGCCGCGCGGATCACTGCCCGCGACGACGAAGGCCCGCTCCACCCCGGGCATCGGCCGCTCGACCACGGTCTGCAGCGAGGTCTCCCACTTGCCCCGGATCCCGCGGACGTCGAGCTTCCCGGCCGCGACCAGCCCGTCGATCAGCGGACTGCGCCCGATCGTCCCTACGAGCACGACCTCCCGCGCCACCGCCGAACCCGGCCGCACACCCGTGACCCGCTCGATGTCGTCCCGCAGATCCCCTGCCACCCGTACGACTCCGGGGTGGTCGTCATCACTGACCACGACCGGGGCGCCCACCAGCGGAAAGGCCCCGACCTCCGGCGAGAAGGAGATGTACGCGCCGGGATCCGTGGGCGCCGGACCCGCAGACCTCGGCCCCGCCGCCCACGCGGCACCCGACAACGCGGACAGCGCGACCGACCCGGCCCCCGCGCCGATCCCCGCCCCTACCCCCGCCCCCAGAACAGCTCTACGGCTGACGCGCCCAGACATACCTCACCCCTCGAACATGTCATCCCGAATTTGCTCAGCGGCATGACAAATGGTGGAGGGAGGGGCCCTTGAGGGGAATGGGTCGTCGGCGCCGAATACTTTCGTTACAGCAAAGGGGCCCGCACGACCGAAGTCGTACGGGCCCCTTCAAGGAGCTCAGCGATGCTGGAGCTACCAGGCGTTCAAGCCCAACAGGTAAGCGAGACCTACTTGTTGATCTTGGTGACCTGGCCGGCGCCCACGGTCCGGCCACCCTCACGGATGGCGAACTTCAGGCCCTCCTCCATGGCGACGGGCTGGATGAGCTCAACGGTCATCTCAGTGTTGTCGCCCGGCATGACCATCTCGGTGCCCTCGGGGAGGGTCACCACGCCAGTCACGTCCGTCGTGCGGAAGTAGAACTGGGGACGGTAGTTGTTGAAGAACGGCGTGTGACGGCCACCCTCGTCCTTGGACAGGATGTACGCCTGGGCCTCGAACTCCGTGTGCGGGGTGACCGAGCCGGGCTTGATGATGACCTGGCCGCGCTCGACGTCCTCGCGCTTGATGCCACGAAGCAGCAGACCGACGTTCTCACCGGCCTGGCCCTCGTCGAGCAGCTTGCGGAACATCTCGATGCCCGTGACCGTGGTGGTGGTCTTCTCGGTCTTGATGCCGACGATGTCGACGGTCTCGTTGACCTTGAGGACACCACGCTCGATACGACCGGTGACGACGGTGCCACGACCGGTGATCGTGAAGACGTCCTCGATCGGCATGAGGAACGGCTTGTCGACGTCACGCTCGGGCTGCGGGATCGACTCGTCGACGGCCTTCATCAGGTCGAGGACGGACTGGCCCCACTCCTTGTCGCCCTCAAGGGCCTTGAGCGCCGAGACCTTGACGACCGGAAGGTCGTCGCCCGGGAACTCGTACTCGGAGAGCAGCTCACGGACCTCGAGCTCGACGAGCTCCAGGATCTCCTCGTCGTCCACCATGTCGGCCTTGTTCAGCGCGACAACGATGTACGGAACGCCGACCTGGCGGGCCAGGAGCACGTGCTCCTTGGTCTGCGGCATCGGGCCGTCCGTGGCGGCGACAACGAGGATGGCGCCGTCCATCTGCGCCGCACCCGTGATCATGTTCTTGATGTAGTCCGCGTGACCGGGGCAGTCGACGTGGGCGTAGTGACGCGTCTCCGTCTGGTACTCGACGTGCGCGATGGAGATCGTGATACCGCGCTGGCGCTCCTCAGGAGCCTTGTCGATCTGGTCGAAGGCCGAGGCCTCGTTCAGGTCCGGGTACGCGTCATGCAGCACCTTGGTAATGGCGGCCGTGAGGGTCGTCTTACCGTGGTCGATGTGACCGATGGTGCCGATGTTGACGTGCGGCTTAGTCCGCTCGAACTTCGCCTTCGCCACTGGGTCCTCCTGTGGAGTGGTTCTGGTACGCCTTACTCATCGGCGCCAGGGTGATCTTTGCTGGGATGCCGCCCGCCGGGATTTCCGTTTCCGGATGAATCCCGTCGGTCGGTGTCAAGCCTAAAGCGTGCAAACGGTGTGCGTTACTCGCCCTTGGCCTTCGCGATGATCTCCTCGGCGACGTTCCGGGGAACCTCGGCGTAGGAGTCGAACTGCATCGAGTAGCTTGCGCGACCCGAGGTCTTGCTGCGGAGGTCGCCGACGTAGCCGAACATCTCCGAGAGGGGCACGAGGCCCTTCACGACGCGAGCACCGGCACGCTCCTCCATGGCCTGGATCTGGCCACGGCGGGAGTTGATGTCGCCGATGACGTCACCCATGTAGTCCTCGGGCGTGGTGACCTCGACGGCCATCATCGGCTCGAGCAGCACGGGGCTGGCCTTGCGGGCGGCCTCCTTGAAGGCCTGCGAACCGGCGATCTTGAACGCCAGCTCGGAGGAGTCGACCTCGTGGTAGGCACCGTCGAGAAGCGTGACGCGGACGCCCGTCATCTCGTAACCGGCGAGGATGCCGAACTGCATGGCCTCCTGCGCACCGGCGTCCACCGACGGGATGTACTCCCGCGGGATACGGCCACCGGTGACCTTGTTCACGAACTCGTACGAGGCGTCGCCGTCCACGATCGGCTCGATCGCGATCTGCACCTTGGCGAACTGACCCGTACCACCGGTCTGCTTCTTGTGGGTGTAGTCCACACGCTCGACGGCCTTGCGGATCGTCTCACGGTACGCGACCTGCGGCTTACCGACGTTGGCCTCGACCTTGAACTCACGGCGCATACGGTCGACCAGCACCTCGAGGTGCAGCTCGCCCATACCGCCGATGATGGTCTGGCCGGTCTCCTCGTCCGAGTGAACCTGGAAGGAGGGGTCCTCCTCCGCGAGACGCTGGATGGCCACACCCAGCTTCTCCTGGTCACCCTTGGACTTGGGCTCGATGGCGACCTGGATGACCGGCGCCGGGAAGTCCATGGACTCCAGGATGACCGGGTGCTTGTCGTCACTGAGCGTCTCACCGGTGGTGGTCTGCTTCAGGCCCATCACGGCGACGATGTCGCCGGCGCCCACCGCCTCGATCTCCTCACGCTTGTTCGCGTGCATGCGGTAGATCTTGCCGATGCGCTCCTTCTTGCCCTTGACGGAGTTCAGCACCGCAGTGCCGGACACCAGGCGGCCCGAGTAGACCCGGACGAAGGTGAGCTTGCCCAGGTGCGGGTCGCTCATGATCTTGAACGCGAGGGCGGACAGCGGCTCGTCCACGGACGGCTTGCGCTGGATGACGACCTCGGGGTCCTTCACGTCGTGGCCCTCGATGGCCTCGACGTCAAGCGGGGTCGGCAGGTAGCGCACGACCGCGTCGAGCAGGGGCTGAACGCCCTTGTTCTTGAACGCGGTGCCACAGAACACCGGGGTGACCGTGGTGCCCTCGGACTTGCCGGACGCGATGGTGATGCGGCGGATCGCGGCGTAGAGCTGCTCCACGGAAGGCTCCTTGCCCTCCAGGTACAGCTCCATGATCTCGTCGTCGTTCTCGGCGACCGTCTCGACGAGCTTGCCGCGGTACTCCTCGGCAGCCTCGGTGTGGGTGGCCGGGATGTCGACGACGTCGTACATCTCGCCCTTCTCCGCCTCGGCGGACCACACGAGAGCCTTCATCGTGACCAGGTCGACGACACCCTTGAAGTCGGCCTCGGCACCGATCGGGAGCTGCATGACGATCGGCTGCGCGCCGAGGCGGCCGCTGATCATGTCGACGCAGCGGTGGAACTCCGCGCCGGTCCGGTCGAGCTTGTTGACGAAGCAGATGCGCGGCACGCCGTAACGGTCGGCCTGACGCCACACCGTCTCGGACTGCGGCTCGACACCCGCGACACCGTCGAACACGGTGACGGCACCGTCGAGGACGCGGAGCGAACGCTCCACCTCGACCGTGAAGTCGACGTGACCCGGGGTGTCGATGATGTTGATCGTGTAGTCGTTGTCCTCAAGCGGCCAATGACAGGTGGTAGCAGCAGAGGTGATCGTGATGCCACGCTCCTGCTCCTGCTCCATCCAGTCCATGGTGGCAGCGCCGTCGTGGACTTCACCGATCTTGTAGCTGACGCCGGTGTAGAAGAGGATCCGCTCGGTGGTGGTCGTCTTACCCGCGTCGATGTGGGCCATGATCCCGATGTTGCGGACCCTGGCCAGGTCAAGTGAAGTGGTAGCCATAAGGCTTCGGTCTTCTCTCGGTCTCGATGGGGGTAGCGACTACCAGCGGTAGTGCGCGAAGGCCTTGTTGGACTCGGCCATCTTGTGGGTGTCCTCGCGCTTCTTCACAGCGGCACCGAGGCCGTTGGAGGCGTCGAGAAGCTCGTTGAGCAGACGCTCGGTCATGGTCTTCTCGCGACGGGCGCGGGAGTAACCGACCAGCCAGCGCAGCGCCAGGGTGCTCGCGCGGCCGGGCTTGACCTCGACCGGCACCTGGTAGGTGGCGCCACCGACACGGCGGGACTTGACCTCGAGGGTCGGCTTGATGTTCTCAAGAGCGCGCTTGAGCGTGATGACCGGGTCGTTGCCGGTCTTCTCGCGCAGGCCCTCCATGGCGCCGTAGACGATGCGCTCGGCGGTGGAGCGCTTGCCGTTCAGCAGCACCTTGTTGATGAGCGACGTGACAAGAGGAGAACCGTAGACCGGGTCGATGATGACCGGGCGCTTCGGGGCGGGGCCCTTACGAGGCATTTCTACTTCTCCTTCTTGGCGCCGTAGCGGCTGCGGGCCTGCTTGCGGTTCTTGACACCCTGGGTGTCCAGGGAACCTCGGATGATCTTGTAGCGAACACCCGGCAGGTCCTTCACACGGCCACCACGCACGAGCACGATGGAGTGCTCCTGCAGGTTGTGTCCCTCACCCGGAATGTAAGCGGTGACTTCGATCCCGCTGGTCAGACGCACACGCGCGACCTTACGCAGGGCCGAGTTCGGCTTCTTCGGGGTGGTCGTGAACACACGCGTGCAGACGCCGCGACGCTGGGGCGAACCCTCGAGTGCGGGCGTCTTGTTCTTCTCGACCTTGTCCTGCCGGCCCTTCCGGACCAGCTGCTGGATCGTAGGCACTACTTCTCCGGTTTCTGTGTGCCGAATGGTGAAGCTAACCTGGAACGTCGCCGACCCACGCGGTCGGGTGTGTCGAATCCTGCAGACTCTCGCCGTGAAGCGAGAAGAGCGCAGATTTACGGTGGCCGCTTACGACTCCCCTTGCGGTTTGAAGGCACGCACGGGAGCCAGGGCACACCCCAGGCACAAGGTCTGAGCGTACCTACCTCATACGCTGCGGTCAAAACAAATGGGCCGCACTAACATCTCTGAGCGGACCATGCCAACCCGCCACGCCGTCCGTGATCTTCATCCGGTCGTCAGTGCGGCGATGAGCAGCAGCGTCACCACAAGGGTCCAGCTGGCCGTGGCCAGCCATCCGATGACGAGTCCGGTGAGCGCGAGACCGTCTCCGCTCTCGCCTCTGCGCCGGATCTCCGAGCGCGCGGAATGGCCGAGAATCACCGCGGGAAGACCGGTGAGCCCGAAGGTCACCAGGCACAGCCCACCGCAGATCGCCGACCCGATCGCCTTCTCGTTCGTCTTCGGCACCGGAAGGGGCAGGAACGTCCGTGGCACGGCTCCTACGGCCGCCGGCAGCGGTACGGGCCCCTGGGGCAGGTCGGCCACCAGAAGGGCCAGCTCGCCCACCGTACGGGCCGCGTAGGCCCGCGCCACCCGCTTCTCGAACTCGGCCTGCTCCATGCGCCCCTCGCCGAAGCCGGCTCTGAGCACGTCGACGGCCCGCTCTCGGTCGGCGTGCGAGGCGAGCATGGAATGCGCACTGTCCCCGTACCCGGGCTGCGGAGGACCGCCCTGCCCGTACCGGACCGGCGGCTGACCACCCTGCCCACGCCAGGACGGCACACCACCGGACCCCTGCCGGGCCTGCGCATCCTTCGGCCCCTCCCCCGGCTGCCACGACGGGTACGACACGGGAGCACCTCCCCCCGAAAGACTGGGCTTCCATCATGCTCCAACGCGGCATTTCCGGCATAGGTTCCCGTCACGGGAAAGCCGAAGGGCGGCCACCCCGCAGGGTGACCGCCCTTCAACTCAAGCAACCCGCTTACTGGTTGTACGGACCGTAGTCGTAGTCCTCCAGCGGAACGGCCTGGCCGGAGCCCGTGCCGAACGGCGAGTAGTCGATGTCGTCGTAGCCGACGGCCGAGTACATCGCGGCCTTGGCCTCCTCGGTCGGCTCGACCCGGATGTTGCGGTAGCGGGACAGGCCCGTACCGGCCGGGATGAGCTTACCGATGATGACGTTCTCCTTGAGGCCGATCAGGGAGTCGGACTTGGCGTTGATCGCCGCGTCCGTCAGAACCCTGGTCGTCTCCTGGAAGGACGCCGCCGACAGCCACGACTCGGTGGCCAGCGACGCCTTGGTGATACCCATCAGCTGCGGACGGCCGGAGGCCGGGTGGCCGCCTTCCTGGACCACACGACGGTTCTCGGTCTCGAACTTCGAGCGCTCGACGAGCTCGCCGGGCAGCAGCTCGGCGTCGCCGGACTCGATGATCGTCACACGGCGGAGCATCTGCCGGATGATGATCTCGATGTGCTTGTCGTGGATCGACACGCCCTGCGAGTTGTAGACCCGCTGGACTTCGCCGACCAGGTGGACCTGGACGGCACGCTGACCCAGGATGCGCAGCACGTCGTGCGGGTTGGTGGCACCCACGGTGAGCTTCTGGCCCACCTCGACGTGGTCGCCCTCGCCCACCAGCAGACGGGCACGCTTCGAGATCGGGAACGCCGTCTCGTCGCTGCCGTCGTCGGGGGTGACGACGAGCTTCTTGGTCTTCTCGGTCTCCTCGATCCGCACGCGGCCGGAGGCCTCGGAGATCGGGGCGACACCCTTCGGCGTACGAGCCTCGAAGAGCTCGACGACACGGGGCAGACCCTGGGTGATGTCGTCACCGGCCACACCACCGGTGTGGAAGGTACGCATCGTCAGCTGCGTGCCGGGCTCACCGATGGACTGGGCGGCGATGATGCCGACCGCCTCACCGATGTCGACCAGCTTGCCGGTGGCCAGCGAGCGGCCGTAGCACATGGCGCAGGTACCGACGGCGGACTCGCAGGTCAGGACCGAACGGGTCTTGACCTCCTCGATGCCGTACCTGACGAGCTCGTCGATGAGGACGTCGCCCAGGTCGGTGTTGGCCGGGGCCAGCACCTTGCCGTCGACGGTGATGTCCTCGGCCAGCGCACGTGCGTACACGCTGGTCTCGACGTTCTCCGCCTTGCGCAGGACACCATCGGCGCCCCGCTCGGCGATCTCCAGACGCAGACCGCGGTCGGTGCCGCAGTCCTCCTCGCGAATGATGACGTCCTGCGACACGTCGACCAGACGACGGGTGAGGTAACCCGAGTCGGCGGTACGCAGGGCGGTGTCAGCCAGACCCTTACGGGCACCGTGCGTGGAGATGAAGTACTCCAGCACGGACAGGCCTTCACGGAAGGACGCCTTGATCGGACGCGGGATGGTCTCGTTCTTGGCGTTCGACACCAGACCACGCATACCGGCGATCTGACGCATCTGCATCATGTTTCCGCGAGCGCCCGAGTTGACCATCATCGAGACCGGGTTGGTCTTCGGGAAGTTCGCGTTCATCGCCTCGGCGACCTCGTTGGTCGCCTTGGTCCAGATCGCGATGAGCTCCTGCGTGCGCTCGTCCTTGGTGATCAGACCACGCTCGTACTGCTTCTGGACCTTCTCGTCCTGGTCCTCGTAGCCCTTGACGATCGCGCGCTTCGCGTCGGGAACGACGATGTCGGAGATGGCCACGGTGACGCCGGAACGGGTCGCCCAGTAGAAGCCGGCCGCCTTCAGGTTGTCGAGCGTCGCCGCCACGATGACCTTGGGGTAGCGCTCGGCGAGGTCGTTGACGATCTCGGAGAGCTGCTTCTTGCCGACCTCGTAGTCGACGAACGGGTAGTCCTCGGGCAGCAGCTCGTTGAAGAGCGCGCGGCCCAGGGTGGTGTTCAGGCGGAAGGTGTCACCCTGCTGCCACTCACCTTCCCCAGCGTGGCTGTCCCCCTCCTCCTGAGCCGGCGGGGTCCAGCCGCGCGGCGGGATGGTGCCCACCGGGAAGCGGATGTCCACGCGCGACTGCAGCGAGAGGTCACCGGCGTCGAACGCCATGATCGCCTCGGCCGCGGAGCCGAAGGACCGGCCCTCGCCCTTGACGTCCCGCAGTTCGCCGTCGGTGGTGAGGAAGAACAGACCGAGGACCATGTCCTGGGTCGGCATCGTCACCGGACGGCCGTCGGCGGGCTTGAGGATGTTGTTCGAGGACAGCATCAGGATGCGGGCCTCGGCCTGTGCCTCCGCGGAGAGCGGCAGGTGCACGGCCATCTGGTCACCGTCGAAGTCCGCGTTGAACGCGGTGCAGACGAGCGGGTGGATCTGGATGGCCTTGCCCTCGACCAGCTGCGGCTCGAAGGCCTGGATGCCGAGGCGGTGCAGGGTGGGAGCACGGTTCAGCAGAACCGGGTGCTCGGCGATGACCTCTTCGAGGACGTCGTACACGACCGTGCGGCCGCGCTCCACCATGCGCTTGGCGCTCTTGATGTTCTGCGCGTGGTTCAGGTCGACCAGGCGCTTCATCACGAACGGCTTGAAGAGCTCCAGCGCCATCGCCTTCGGCAGACCGCACTGGTGCAGCTTCAGCTGCGGACCGACGACGATCACGGAACGCGCGGAGTAGTCCACACGCTTGCCGAGCAGGTTCTGACGGAAACGACCCTGCTTGCCCTTGAGCATGTCGCTCAGGGACTTCAGCGGGCGGTTACCGGGACCGGTGACCGGGCGACCACGACGACCGTTGTCGAAGAGGGCGTCCACGGCCTCCTGGAGCATGCGCTTCTCGTTGTTCACGATGATCTCGGGCGCGCCGAGGTCGAGAAGCCGCTTCAGACGGTTGTTCCGGTTGATCACACGGCGGTACAGGTCGTTCAGGTCGGAGGTCGCGAAGCGGCCACCGTCCAGCTGCACCATCGGGCGAAGGTCCGGCGGGATGACCGGGACGCAGTCGAGAACCATGCCCTTGGGGCTGTTGGAGGTCTGCAGGAAGGCAGACACGACCTTCAGCCGCTTCAGCGCACGGGTCTTCTTCTGGCCCTTGCCGGTACGGATGATCTCGCGGAGGCGCTCGGCCTCCTCGTCCAGGTCGAAGGACTCCAGGCGCTTCTGCAGGGCAGCCGCACCCATGGAGCCGTCGAAGTAGGTCCCGAAGCGGTCACGCAGCTCGCGGTAGAGGAGCTCGTCACCCTCCAGGTCCTGGACCTTGAGGTTCTTGAATCGGGTCCACACCTCGTCGAGACGGTCGATCTCGCGCTGCGAACGGTCACGCAGCTGCTTCATCTCACGCTCGGCACCTTCGCGCACCTTGCGGCGTACGTCGGCCTTGGCGCCCTCGGCCTCAAGCTCGGCCAGGTCGGTCTCGAGCTTCTTGGCGCGGGTCTCGAGGTCGGCGTCGCGGCGGTTCTCGATCTGCTGACGCTCGACGGAGACGTGAGCCTCCAGCGACGGCAGGTCGCGGGTACGACGCTCGTCGTCCACGTACGTGATCATGTACGCGGCGAAGTAGATGACCTTCTCGAGGTCCTTCGGGGCGAGGTCGAGCAGGTAGCCCAGCCGCGACGGAACGCCCTTGAAGTACCAGATGTGGGTGACGGGAGCGGCCAGTTCGATGTGGCCCATCCGCTCACGACGCACCTTGGCGCGAGTGACCTCGACGCCGCAGCGCTCGCAGATGATGCCCTTGAAGCGGACACGCTTGTACTTGCCGCAGTAGCACTCCCAGTCCCGGGTCGGACCGAAGATCTTCTCGCAGAAGAGTCCGTCCTTTTCGGGCTTGAGGGTGCGGTAGTTGATGGTCTCCGGCTTCTTGACCTCACCGTGTGACCACTGACGAATGTCGTCAGCGGTAGCAAGGCCGATCCGCAGCTCGTCGAAGAAGTTGACGTCGAGCACTTGTCGTCAATCCCTCTTTCGGGGTCGATTCTTCACTGGTCTGACTGGGGTCCGGGGTTAGCCGGGGCTCTTGTTCAGGGAGCCCCGGCCAGACCCGTCAGACCTCTTCGACGCTGCTCGGCTCGCGCCGGGACAGGTCGATACCGAGCTCCTCCGCGGCGCGGAAGACGTCCTCGTCCGTGTCGCGCATCTCGATGGACATGCCGTCCGAGGACAGCACCTCCACGTTGAGGCAGAGCGACTGCATTTCCTTGATGAGCACCTTGAAGGACTCGGGAATGCCGGGCTCGGGGATGTTCTCGCCCTTGACGATGGCCTCGTAGACCTTCACGCGGCCGGTCACGTCGTCGGACTTGATGGTCAGCAGTTCCTGGAGGGCGTAAGCGGCGCCATAAGCCTCCAGCGCCCACACCTCCATCTCACCGAAGCGCTGGCCACCGAACTGGGCCTTACCACCCAGCGGCTGCTGGGTGATCATCGAGTACGGACCGGTCGAGCGGGCGTGGAGCTTGTCGTCGACCAGGTGGTGGAGCTTGAGGATGTACATGTAGCCGACCGAGATCGGCTCCGGGAACGGCTCGCCGGAGCGGCCGTCGAACAGGGGCGCCTTACCGGTGGGGAGCACCATGCGCTCGCCGTCGCGGTTCGGGATGGTGTGCTGCAGCAGACCGGCCAGCTCGTCCTCACGCGCACCGTCGAAGACGGGGGTGGCGACGTTCGTGCCCGGGTCGACCTTGTCGGCCTCGATGGACTGCAGGCGCTGCGCCCAGTCGTCCGCCAGACCGGAGACGTCCCAGCCGCGGCTGGCGAGCCAGCCGAGGTGGATCTCCAGGACCTGTCCCGGGTTCATTCGGGACGGGACACCCAGCGGGTTGAGGATGATGTCGACCGGGGTGCCGTCCTCCAGGAACGGCATGTCCTCGATCGGCAGGATCTTGGAGATGACGCCCTTGTTGCCGTGACGGCCGGCGAGCTTGTCACCGTCGGTGATCTTGCGCTTCTGCGCCACGTAGACACGAACCAGCTGGTTCACGCCCGGCGGCAGCTCGTCGCCCTCTTCACGGTCGAAGACGCGGACGCCGATGACCTTGCCGATCTCGCCGTGCGGCACCTTCAGCGAGGTGTCGCGCACCTCGCGCGCCTTCTCACCGAAGATCGCGCGGAGCAGGCGCTCCTCCGGGGTCAGCTCGGTCTCGCCCTTGGGCGTGACCTTGCCGACCAGGATGTCGCCGGCGACGACCTCGGCACCGATGCGGATGATGCCGCGCTCGTCGAGGTCGGCCAGGACCTCCTCGGAGACGTTCGGGATGTCCCGGGTGATCTCCTCGGGGCCGAGCTTGGTGTCACGGGCGTCGACCTCGTGCTCCTCGATGTGGATCGAGGAGAGGACGTCGTCCTGGACGAGGCGCTGCGACAGGATGATCGCGTCCTCGTAGTTGTGGCCCTCCCACGGCATGAAGGCGACGAGCAGGTTCTTGCCCAGCGCCATCTCGCCTTCCTGGGTGGCCGGACCGTCGGCGAGAACCTGGTTCTCGACGACCCGGTCGCCCTCGTCGACGATCACCTTCTGGTTGACCGAGGTGCCCTGGTTGGAGCGCGAGAACTTGGCGACGCGGTACGTGGTGTACGTGCCGTCGTCGTTGGCGACGGTGATGTAGTCCGCGGATACCTCCTGGACGACACCCGCCTTCTCGGCCTTGATGACGTCGCCGGCGTCGACGGCGCAGCGGTACTCCATGCCCGTACCGACGAGGGGGGCCTCGGCGGTGATCAGCGGCACGGCCTGGCGCATCATGTTCGCGCCCATGAGGGCACGGTTGGCGTCGTCGTGCTCCAGGAAGGGGATCATCGCGGTCGCGACGGACACCATCTGGCGCGGGGAGACGTCCATGTAGTCGACGTCGTCACCGGGGACGTAGTCGACCTCTCCACCACGACGGCGGACCAGGACACGGGCCTCGTCGAAGCGCATGTCGTCATTGAGCGAGGCGTTGGCCTGCGCGATGACGAACCGGTCCTCCTCGTCGGCGGTGAGGTAGTCGACGTCGTCGGTGACCTGGCCCTCGACGACCTTGCGGTACGGCGTCTCGACGAAACCGAACGCGTTGATCCGGCCGTAGGAGGCGAGCGAGCCGATCAGGCCGATGTTCGGGCCTTCGGGGGTCTCGATCGGACACATGCGGCCGTAGTGCGAGGGGTGCACGTCACGGACTTCGAAGCCGGCCCGCTCACGGGACAGACCACCCGGGCCGAGCGCGTTGAGACGACGCTTGTGCGTCAGGCCCGACAGCGGGTTGTTCTGGTCCATGAACTGCGACAGCTGGCTGGTGCCGAAGAACTCCTTGATGGAGGCGACGACCGGCCGGATGTTGATCAGGGTCTGCGGCGTGATCGCCTCGACGTCCTGGGTCGTCATCCGCTCACGGACGACACGCTCCATACGCGCCAGACCCGTACGGACCTGGTTCTGGATGAGCTCGCCGACGTTGCGCAGACGACGGTTGCCGAAGTGGTCGATGTCGTCGGTCTCGACGACGATCGAGGCGCCGTTGGGACCAACGGTCTCGGTCTCACCGGCGTGCAGCTTCACCAGGTACTTGATCGTCTCGATGATGTCTTCGACGGTCAGGATCCCGGCGTCCAGCGGGGCCTCGCTGCCCAGCTTCTTGTTGACCTTGTAACGGCCGACGTTGGCGAGGTCGTAGCGCTTCGGGTTGAAGTAGAGGTTCTCCAGAAGCGTCTGCGCGGCCTCACGGGTCGGGGGCTCGCCCGGACGCAGCTTGCGGTAGATGTCGAGCAGTGCGTCGTCCTGGCCCTGGGTGTGGTCCTTCTCCAGGGTTGCGCGCATGGACTCGTACTCGCCGAACTCCTCGAGGATCTGCTCGGTCGTCCAGCCGAGAGCCTTCAGGAGAACGGTGACGGACTGCTTGCGCTTGCGGTCGATGCGGACACCGACCATGTCGCGCTTGTCGATCTCCATCTCCAGCCAGGCACCCCGGGAGGGGATGACCTTGACCGAGAAGATGTCCTTGTCGGACGTCTTGTCGATGGAGGAGTCGAAGTAGACACCCGGCGAACGGACCAGCTGCGTCACGACGACACGCTCGGTGCCGTTGATGACGAAGGTGCCCTTGTTGGTCATGAGCGGGAAATCGCCCATGAAGACCGTCTGGGACTTGATCTCGCCGGTCTCGTTGTTGGTGAACTCGGCCGTGACGAAGAGCGGGGCGGCGTACGTGAAGTCGCGCTCCTTGCACTCGTCGATCGAGTTCTTGGGAGGCTCGAAGCGGTGGTCGCGGAATGTCAGGGACATCGACCCGGAGAAGTCCTCGATCGGGGAGATCTCCTCGAAGATCTCCTCCAGACCGGACTTGGTGGGGACGTCCTGTCCGCTGTCCAGAGCCGCCTCGACACGAGCCTTCCACGCGTCGTTTCCGAGCAGCCAGTCGAAGCTCTCGGTTTGCAGCGCAAGAAGGTTCGGAACCTCGAGGGGCTCCTTGATCTTTGCAAAAGAGATGCGCAGCGGGGCGGTGCTGGCGCCGTTGTTCGTATTCGCGGAGGCAGTGCGCGAGGCGGCCAAGAGGGGGTCCTTCCGAGGGCTCGGACTCACTACGCGCGTACCGGTCCCAAGCCGGACACCGGGACAGCCGTTTCCTGAATCAGCCAAAAGGCCAGGTCAGGATCGGTTCAATCCACAGTGCTGAAGCGAGGGCATGCCCCTGGTGACGGGCAGGAGGCAGCTAACAGGCAGCGCAAAGGGTCAGTGTAGCCACTAGGCCCACTGATGTCCAGTGCGGGTTTTTGAAGACCCTCGTTGTTCTCAACCCCTGCTGCAAGCCACGCCCTCGATGCACATCGATACTGCCCTCTTCGCCACCGATCCATGCCTCGGATCCGGATCGTTGTGACGACGCGTCCTGAGAATTGCGCGCTGCGTGCGGTTCGTCAAGGCCCCCCATGCCCGAACCGGGTGCTGCCATCGTCACTTGCAACCCGTCTTGCAACCTGTCTCGCTGCCCGTCACAGGGCGGCCGGAGGCACGAACGAAGATCACCATACTCGTCGCGACCGACAGCGCAAGGCAGTCGCCGCACGGCCCCCTCGAACGCCGAAGAGCGACCACCCAGATGGATGATCGCTCTTCGGTGCGTCAGCGTTACAGCCCCTGCTGGAGCGGCTGTGTCGGCTCGCTGGAGCCGCTGCCACGGCGCCCCTGAGGGCGCCTGGCGGACGGCTCGTGGTGTTACTTGACCTCGACGGAGGCGCCGGCGCCCTTGAGGGACTCGGCGGCCTTCTCGGCGGCGTCCTTGGCGACCTTCTCGAGGACCGGCTTCGGAGCGCCGTCCACGAGGTCCTTGGCCTCCTTCAGACCCAGCGAGGTCAGCTCACGCACGACCTTGATGACCTGGATCTTCTTGTCGCCGGCACCCGTGAGGATGACGTCGAACTCGTCCTGCTCGGCCTCGGCCTCGGCGGGGGCGGCGGCACCGGCGGGGCCGGCAACGGCGACCGCGGCGGCGGCGGTGACGTCGAACTTCTCCTCGAAGGCCTTCACGAACTCGGAGAGCTCGATGAGGGTGAGGGACTCGAACTGCGCGAGCAGCTCTTCCTGGGACAGCTTCGCCATGATGGCGTCCTTCCACTAATTCGGCAGGTGCCGGATGTACTGGTGAGGCGGGCGTACGTTCGGCCCGCTACGACCGTCGCCTCAGGCGGCGGTCAATGCGCGAGCCGAATTACTCGGCACCGCCCTGCTCTTCGAGCTTGACGCGAAGCGCCTCCGCAGTGCGGACGAACTTCGACGGAAGCGCCTGGAAGAGCTGCGCAGCCTGAGTCTGCTTGCCCTTCATGGCACCCGCCAGCTTGGCGAGCAGAACCTCGCGGGACTCGAGGTCCGCAAGCTTCTTGATCTCGTCGGCGGACAGCGCCTTGCCGTCAAGGACACCGCCCTTGATGACGAGGTTGGGGTTGTCCTTGGCGAAGTCACGAAGACCCTTCGCCGACGTCACCGGGTCACCGGAGATGAAGGCAACCGCCGTCGGACCGTTGAACAGGTCGTCGAGCGTCGAGATCCCGGCCTCGTTGGCCGCGATCTTGGTCAGCGTGTTCTTCACCACGGCGTACTGGGCGTCTTCACCGAGCGAACGACGCAGCGTCTTGAGCTGCGCCACGGTGAGACCCCGGTACTCGGTCAGCACAGCGGCGTTCGAGCTGCGGAACTGGTCCGCGAGCTCGGCTACCGCGGCAGCCTTGTCGGGCCTTGCCATAAGCGTGGCCTCCTTCCGGGTGATGAGGACCGCTCAGAAGGAGACTGGGAAAACGAAACGCCCCGGCGCAGGCGCACGGGGCGTGACTCGACCGAACGGATCCGTACGAAGTACGGGACTGCCCGGGAGTTCATCCACAGTCACCTACGCGGGTCGTCCGCAGTTTCAGCGGATCCTTCGGTCACCGCGCCCTCTAACAAGCACACGGCAACGACCAGCGGTCTTTGGCTTCTGTGGAAGGTTACGTGAACGGGTCGCTGTCAAGCAAATCCGTACGTGGGCCGACGCCGAACGCCGGCCCACGCCGATGTCAGCTCTCGATGTCGCCCATCATCTCGGCCAGGTCCATGACGTCCTTGGCGGGCGGCGCCTCGACCGTCACGGGCTTGTTGTAGTCGACGAAGGTGATGGTCATGTCGAGCTTGCCCTTGTCGGCGTCGCCCTGCATACGGAACTGCTTGGTGCGGTCGTCGCCGTCGATCCACATGTCCATCGTGAGCGCGTCCACGCCCATCTTCTCGTACTGCTCAAGGCTCTTCTCCCGCTGCTCGCGGGTGGTCTTGCTCTCGTCCTTGAGGGACTTGCGGAACTCGTCGAGGGTGACGGTGCCCTTGTAGTGGGTGGTCTCGACACCTTCGACCTTCTCGGTGCCGACCTTCTTCACGTCCTTGGAGCCGGTGAGGAAGGTGGACTCCTGGGCGGGGTTCTTGTCGGCCGTCCCGGCGCCCGGAGCCGCGCCCCCCAGCGCGTCGTCGCCCAGCGTGGACAGGTCGAACTTGATCCAGCTCTTGCCGTCCAGCTCCTTGGCGGCCGCGGCGCCGCCGCCTATGTACATCGCCTTGTCGACGAGGCGGATCTCGGCGGTGCCGTCCGCGCCCTGGTCCAGAGCAGTCATCTTCATGCTCATGGCGACGTCGGGCTTCATGCGCATCTGGGCGTCGGCCTTGACGCGCCCCTCCTCAGGGGTCCTGCCGGTCATCCGGTAGCTGATGGAGGTGATGTCCTCCGTGTTCTTCGCCGCCTTGGCCACGGCCGCGGCGGGCGTCATCTTCGGCGACTCCTGGCTCGCGCCGTCCTTCGAACAGCCGACGGCACCCCCGGCGAGCACCAGCGCGGCGAGTGCCGCACCGGTCGTCCTACGACGCACGGATCCGCGCACAGAAAACTTCATGGTTCCCCCCAAGGAACAGATGAGCGACTCACAGACAGGGCGCGAGCGTATCCCAGAGGGACTCGGCAGTCCTCCGAGTTCCTTGAGGCCTGTGTGACGCCCGGGACGCCTGTGGTACGCCCGGGGCCGCCCGGATGGCGCCCCCTGCGTCCCGTACCGGAGCTCTCAGGCCGCCGGCTGAGTCTGCATCAGGTCCTTGAAGTCGGCGGTGTCGCCGGCCGGGGGCTCCTCGGTGGAGACCTTCACGCCGTAGTCGCTGTAGAACGCCGTGGAGGACATCGAGCCGGTCGCCAGCTCGCCCTTCTCGACCTTCTTGACCAGCAGATCCTCGTCGTTGACCCATATGTCGATGGTCTCGGTGGTGACTCCGGCCTGCTCCAACTGGCGCTTCATGTCGGCCAGTTGGTCCGCGGTGAGGTTCGAGCTCTCGCCCGCGAGGTCCGCCACGTCGACCGTGCCCGAGTAGTGCGTGGTGTTCTCGCCGCGCACCTTCTCCTCGCCGACCTTCTTGACGTCCCCGGAGGCCAGCAGGAGCTTCACCGACTGGTTCGGCGTGGTGTTCTGCATCTGGTCCTTCATGTACGCACCCGATCCGCCGGCGAGGTCCGCCAGGTCGTCGTACGCGTACTTGATCCAGTGCTTGCCGCCGGACTGCTCGGCGAACTTGTCGCCCATCTTCGCGTAGTAGGCGTCCGGCAGATAGCGGGCCTCCATGGAGGTGGTGCCCAGCTGACGCATCTGGTCGGCCATCGTGCCGCCGGTGTACGTGATCGTCAGGGTGCCGGTGAGACCGTCGGACCAACCGAGGGCGCCGTCCGCCTCCATGGACATGATCGTGCCCATGGTCGTGGTGGACTCGACCTTGGCGGAGTCGGCCTTGTCGGTGGACTTCTCGACAGTGCGCAGGGCCGCGATCGGGTTCGCCTGCGTCTTGGCCTTGCCGGCCGCCTTGTCGCCCCCTCCGGAGCTTCCGCCCGAGCTCCCGCCCGAACCCCCGTCGGAGTCCGAGCCGCTACAGGCCGCGACCCCCGTCAGCGCGGCGGCCATCGCGATCGAGACAGTCGCGCGTCGCACGGCAGTGCTCTTCATTCGTCCCCCTATGCGATTCCTGTGCCTTGCACGCTAGCGCAGGGCACTGACACCCGGTCCGGAAACGGGCATCTGACAAAGAGGGACGGGCCCCGCACCTCGAAAGGTTGCGGGGCCCGTCCTGGAATCGCGTGTGCGACGCGGCTGCCGGTGAGCGTCAGGCTCAGACGGCGGCCGGGTCCTCCTCGACGAGGAGGTTGCGGGTGCGGTTCGGGTCGAGCGGGATGCCGGGGCCGATCGTGGTGCTGATCGCGGCCTTCCGGATGTAGCGACCCTTGGCGGCGGACGGCTTCAGACGGAGGATCTCCTCCAGCGCGGCGCCGTAGTTCTCCACCAGCTGGGTCTCGTCGAACGAGGTCTTGCCGATGATGAAGTGCAGGTTCGAGTGCTTGTCGACGCGGAACTCGATCTTGCCGCCCTTGATCTCGGTCACGGCCTTGGCCACGTCCGGGGTCACGGTGCCGGTCTTCGGGTTCGGCATCAGACCACGCGGGCCGAGGACACGGCCCAGACGGCCGACCTTGCCCATGAGGTCCGGGGTGGCGACGACGGCGTCGAAGTCCAGACGGCCCTTCGCCACCTCGTCGATGAGCTCGTCGGAGCCGACGATGTCGGCGCCCGCGGCGGTCGCTGCCTCGGCACGGTCACCGGTCGCGAAGACCAGGACCCGGGCGGTCTTACCGGTGCCGTGCGGGAGGTTCACGGTGCCACGGACCATCTGGTCGGCCTTGCGCGGGTCGACACCCAGGCGGAAGGCGACCTCGACGGTGCCGTCGAACTTGCTCGTGGAGGTCTCCTTGGCGAGACGGACGGCCTCGAGCGGGGCGTACTGCTTGTCCCGGTCGATCTTGGCGTCCGCAGCGCGGAGAGACTTGCTGCGCTTGCTCACTACTGCTCCTGTGTGTTCTGAGGAGTCGTGGTGTGGGCCGAGCAGGCCCTGCCACGGTCTTTCCTACGGGGTGGAGGTCAGCCCTCGACCGTGATGCCCATGGAACGGGCGGTGCCGGCGATGATCTTCGACGCGGCGTCCAGGTCGTTGGCGTTCAGGTCGGGCATCTTCGTGGTGGCGATCTCGCGGACCTGCGCCTGGGTGATCTTGGCGACCTTGGTCTTGTGCGGCTCGCCGGAGCCCTTCTCCACGCCCGCGGCCTTGAGGATCATCTTCGCGGCCGGCGGGGTCTTGGTGATGAAGGTGAAGGAGCGGTCTTCGTAGACCGTGATCTCCACCGGGATCACCCAGCCACGCTGCGACTCGGTCGCGGCGTTGTAGGCCTTGCAGAACTCCATGATGTTGACGCCGTGCTGGCCCAGCGCGGGGCCGACCGGCGGCGCCGGGTTGGCCGCACCGGCCTGGATCTGGAGCTTGATGAGCCCCGTGACCTTCTTCTTCTTGGGAGGCATTGCTCTCTCCGGGTCCTAGTGAGAGTTTTCAGCCGCCGATCCGGATCATCCGGACGGAGGCATACCGCACAACGATAACGGGTATCTGTGCGCGACCAAAAACCGAGCAGGTCAGACAGGCTGTGAAGGCCCGTCTGACCTGGTCGGAGGCGTGTGTTCCGGAAGATCGTCCCGCGAGGGGTCAGTTCTTCTGGATCTGGTCGAAGCTCAGCTCGACCGGGGTCTCGCGGCCGAAGATCTCGACGAGGCCCTTGACCTTCTTCGAGTCGGCGTTGATCTCGTTGATGGTCGCCTGCAGCGTCGCGAACGGGCCGTCGGTGACGGTGACCGAGTCGCCCACCTCGAAGTCCAGCACCTGGACCTCGAGCTTGCGGGACGGAGCCGGCTTGCCCTCGGCCTCGGCCGCCTCGCGGGCGGCCTTCTCCTCGGCCTCCGGGGCGAGCATCTTGACGATCTCGTCCAGCGTCAGCGGGTACGGGTCGTACGCGTTGCCCACGAAGCCGGTGACGCCGGGGGTGTTGCGGACGACGCCCCAGGACTCGTTCGTCAGGTCCATGCGCACCAGCACGTAGCCGGGGAGCTTGTTCTGACGGACGGTCTTGCGCTCGCCGTTCTTGATCTGCGCGACCTCTTCCTGCGGCACCTCGGCCGCGAAGATGAAGTCCTCGACGTTCAGAGAGACGGCACGCTGTTCGAGGTTCGTCTTCACGCGGTTCTCGTAACCCGCGTACGTGTGGATGACGTACCACTCGCCGGGCAGCCTGCGGAGCTCCTCGCGGAGCGCCACGACGGGGTCGACCGGCTCGGCCTCTTCCTCGGGCTCTTCGGGCTTCTCGGCTTCTTCGGCCTCGTCGGAGACGACCAGGTCCTCGGCGTCCTCGGCGTCCACGTCGGCCTCGACGTCCTCACCGGACTCGTCCTCGACGTGCAGGGCAGCCTCTTCGGCGGCCTCGCCCACTTCGGCGTCGGCAGCCTCGACCTCGTCCTCGACGTCCGCGCCCTCGACGATGTCGAGCTCGTCGTCAACGGACTCGGCTTCCTGTCCGCGCGGCTCGACGGCGTCGTTCAGGTTCGGGTCAGACACGGTGGCTGCTTCTTCCTGGATCATGGGGGTGGAACACGCGAAAGCGGGCGCCGGGTACGGCGCCCTTCGCGCTTGGCTCAGCCAAATACGTACTTGGCGGCCTTGTCGAGTCCAAAGTCAATCACAGTCACCAGACCGATCATGATGACGACGAAGACAATCACCACTGTGGTGTACGTCGTCAGCTGATTGCGGGTCGGCCAGACAACCTTGCGGAGTTCCGCGACGATCTGGCGGTAGAAGAGGGCAAGGCGCTTCAGCGGGCCCTTCTTGGCACGCTTACCGCCCTTGCGGCCCTTCTTCTGGGACTCCGGCGCCTCATCCTGGGCATCAGGCATGTCGATGGAGCCCACGGCGTCCGTCACTCGTCCTCACCTGATTCCGGGTCGTGGCCGTGCCGCGCCCGGTTATGAGCCGCACGGCGGTGCAATGCAGTACGTACATGCGCACACATCCTGGCGAAAGGAGTGTGTAGCAGGGCCGGAGGGACTTGAACCCCCAACCGCTGGTTTTGGAGACCAGTGCTCTACCAATTGAGCTACGACCCTTTGTTTCCCCAACAACGTACCGCATCCGCCCGGGTGCTCGGTGTGCACCGGGTGGGCGCGGCCGGTGAAGGCCAACGAGGTGAGAGTGTACGTGGTCGACGGCCGGTCGTCGAACAGAAAGTGTCCGTAAGGACTTTGTCGGCCGACGCTCACTCTGTGAAACCGGTGTGCCGGGGAGGTTTCGTGTCTGGAACGATGGGCCCATGAGCGCTGCAACCCCTCCCACCGAGCGCCGGGTCTCCGCCCGGATCGGTGCGATCTCCGAGTCCGCCACCCTCGCCGTGGATGCCAAGGCCAAGGCCCTCAAGGCCGCAGGACGTCCGGTGATCGGCTTCGGCGCCGGTGAGCCCGACTTCCCGACCCCGGGCTACATCGTCGAGGCCGCCATCGAGGCCTGCAAGAACCCGAAGTACCACCGGTACACGCCGGCCGGCGGCCTTCCCGAGCTGAAGGCGGCGATCGTCGCCAAGACGCTGCGCGATTCCTCCTACGAGGTTGACGTCTCCCAGGTCCTGGTGACCAACGGCGGCAAGCAGGCCATCTACGAGGCGTTCGCCGCGATCCTCGACCCGGGCGACGAGGTCATCGTTCCGGCGCCCTACTGGACGACGTACCCGGAGTCGATCCGTCTCGCCGGCGGTGTCCCGGTCGAGGTCGTCGCGGACGAGACCACCGGTTACCGCGTCTCGGTCGAGCAGCTGGAGGCGGCCCGTACGGAGAAGACGAAGGTCGTCCTCTTTGTGTCGCCGTCCAACCCGACGGGTGCGGTCTACAGCGCCGAGGACACCGAGGCGATCGGCCGCTGGGCCGTCGAGCACGGCCTGTGGGTGCTGACGGACGAGATCTACGAACACCTGGTCTACGGGGACGCGAAGTTCACCTCGCTGCCGGCGATCCTGCCGGAGCTGCGCGACAAGTGCATCGTGGTCAACGGCGTCGCGAAGACATACGCGATGACCGGCTGGCGTGTCGGGTGGATCATCGGTCCGAAGGACGTGGTGAAGGCCGCGACCAACCTCCAGTCGCACGCCACGTCGAACGTGTCGAACGTCGCCCAGGTCGCCGCGATCGCCGCCGTCTCGGGCGACCTGACAGCCGTCGCCGAGATGCGCGAGGCCTTCGACCGCCGCCGCAGGACCATCGTGCGGATGCTCAACGAGATCGATGGCGTGCTCTGCCCGGAGCCCGAGGGCGCGTTTTACGCGTACCCCTCGGTGAAGGCCCTCATCGGCAAGGAGATCCGCGGCAAGCGCCCGCAGGACTCCGTCGAGCTGGCCGCGCTGATCCTGGAGGAGGCCGAGGTCGCGGTCGTCCCGGGCGAGGCCTTCGGCACGCCGGGCTACCTGCGGCTCTCGTACGCGCTGGGTGACGAGGACCTCGTCGAGGGCGTCTCGCGGATCCAGAAGCTGCTGGCCGAGGCCAAGGACTGAACCTCCTCACCGTGAGTGGGTACGAGCGGGCCGCCTCCCTGGGAGGCGGCCCGCTTCTTCGTGTCCTGGTTCGTGACTTGCGTTCGTGTCTCAGTGCGAGCAAGACCACGTTCAGGGAAAGCGCTACCGATACGGACGCGGCGTACGGCAGGATCCTGGAATGGAGCACGTACGTGATGTCTCTGAGCTGCCCAAAGCTCATCTGCACCTGCATTTCACCGGGTCGATGCGGATCACCACTCTGCTGGAACTTGCCGACAAGCACGGGATCCACCTTCCCGACGCGCTGACCAGCGGGGAGCCGCCGAAACTGCGAGCCACCGACGAGCGGGGCTGGTTCCGCTTCCAGCGGCTGTACGACGCGGCGCGGTCGTGCCTCAGAGATCCCGAGGACATCCAGCGGCTGGTGCGGGAGGCCGCCGAGGAGGACCTCAGGGACGGCTCGGGGTGGCTGGAGATCCAGGTGGACCCGACCTCGTACGCGCCCCGGCTGGGCGGGCTGATCCCGGCGCTGGAGATCATCCTGGACGCCGTGGACTCGGCCGTGCGCGAGACCGGGCTCGGGATGCGGGTCCTGGTGGCCGCGAACCGGATGAAGCATCCGCTGGACGCCCGCACGCTGGCCCGGCTGGCCGTGCGGTACGCGGACCGCGGCATCGTCGGCTTCGGGCTCTCCAACGACGAGCGGCGCGGTATGGCGCGGGACTTCGACCGGGCCTTCGCCATCGCGCGTGAGGGTGGACTGCTGGCCGCGCCGCACGGCGGCGAGCTGACCGGCCCTGCGTCCGTCCGTGACTGCCTGGACGACCTGCACGCCTCGCGGATCGGGCACGGGGTGCGGGCGGCCGAGGACCCGCGGCTCCTGAAGCGGCTCGCGGACCGGGGCATCACCTGTGAGGTCTGCCCGGCGTCGAACGTCGCCCTGGGGGTGTACGAAAAGCCGGAGGACGTCCCCCTGCGCACACTTTTCGAGGCGGGGGTCCCGCTGGCACTCGGTGCGGACGACCCGCTGCTGTTCGGCTCGCGGCTGGCCGCCCAGTACGACATCGCGCGCCAGTATCACGCCTTCACGGACGCCGAACTGGCCGAGCTCGCACGGCAGTCTGTACGGGGTTCTGCGGCCCCGCAGGACATCAAGGCGAAGCTGCTGTCCGGGATCGACGACTGGCTGACCGCCCCGGTCGTCTGAAGTGGGCGTAGGGCGGGTACGCCTGGAAGCCGATGTCCAGCTCCGGCCCTCGTCCCCAGGTCAGCGGCAGATGTGTGGAGAGCGAGGCGACCAGCACGTCCCGCCCCTTGGCGGCACCCTTGCCGAGCGGGCCGAAACCCGCCGCCAGCTCCAGGTGGACGGACGCCGAGGCGAAGGTGTCCCGGGCGCCGAAGAGGAACAGCGTCCGGGCGTGGACGGCGGGCTGGATCCGGTCGACACGGTCGAGGTGGTCCCAGCGCTGGTTCCAGCGCGCCTGCCAGTCGGCGGCGTGGCGCGCGGTACGCCGTTCGTCGGTGCGAACGGTCCTCGGGGTACCCCGAGCCAGCCTGCGGCGCAGCGCAGGCCAGGTGGAGGGACGCAGGCCGAGCGACTGGTGTGCGAGGACCAGGTCGACCGGCACTCCGGGCGCGAACGTCCGGGGAACTCCGTCCCGCAGCGGGACGTGGACGACCGTGTGCGGGGAGTACGCGGCGAACGAGAACAGTGCGGCGAGGCGGGCCAGTCCGTCGTGGTCGCCGACCAGATAGCCCCAGCCCCGCAAGGGGTCGCTGAGCGTGGTGTGCCGCAGCGCGGGGCGCGGCTGGACCACCCGGAACGCGTACCGGCCGGCGCTCGGCCGGAACTCATCGACCCTCAGCCGCACAGGAGTTCTCTCATGACCCCAGGGTGATCGCCGGGCCGGGCGACCGGCAAGCGAAATATCCCGCCGCCGCACTCGGCGGGCGGCGGGGGCGCCCCGGGGCGCCTCAGAGGCTGACGCCGACCGTCACCGGTTCGTTGACGAGCGTGATCCCGAAGGCGGTGTGGACGCCCGCGACAACCTCGCGGGCGAGCGCGAGGAGGTCCTCGGTGGTGGCCTCGCCGCGGTTGGTGAGGGCCAGGGTGTGCTTGGTGGAGATGCGGGCGGGGCCGCTGCCGTAGCCCTTGGTGAAGCCGGACTTGTCGATCAGCCAGGCCGCGGAGGTCTTGGTGTGCCCGTCGCCCGCCGGGTACGCGGGCGGGAGCACGCCGTCGCCGAGGCGCTCCTGCACGCGCGCGTGGAACGCGGCGAACTCCTCGTGGGTGAGGATCGGGTTGGTGAAGAACGAGCCGGCCGACCAGGTGTCGTGGTCCTCCGGGTCGAGCACCATGCCCTTGCCGGAGCGCAGCTTCAGGACGGTCTCACGGGCCTTCTCCAGCGGCACGCGGTCGCCGGGCTCGACACCGAGGGCGCCGGCCGTCTCGGCATACTTGATCGGCGCGGACAGCCCGGACGCGTTCTCCAGACCGAAGCGGACGCGCAGCACGACGAAGCGCTCGGGGTCGGCCTTGAAGCGGCTGTGGCGGTACGAGAAGGCGCATTCGGCGTTCGGGACGGTGACCGTCTCGCGGGTCCGCCGGTCGTAGGCGATCACTTCGGTGATCGTCGACGACACCTCCTGGCCGTACGCCCCCACGTTCTGGATGGGTGTCGCGCCCGCGGAGCCCGGGATTCCGGCGAGGCACTCGATGCCCGCGAGGCCGGCCTCGACAGTGCGGGCGACGGCGTCGGTCCACACCTCGCCGGCGGCCAGCTCCAGCTTCGTACCGTCGAGGGCGAAGCCGCGGGTGGCGATGCTCAGGGCGGTGCCCGCGAAGCCCTTGTCCCCGATGACCAGGTTGGATCCGCCGCCGATCAGCAGCAGCGGCGTGCCGGAGTCGTCGGCCTCGCGGACGGCGGCGATCACCTCGGCGTCGGTCGTGGCGGTGATCAGGCGCGCGGCGGGGCCGCCGAGCCGGAAGGTGGTCAGCGGGGCGAGCGGGGCGTCGTGGAGTTCCAGCACGTGCCCAAGAGTACGAGAACGGCCCCGCCGGTCGGGGCGGGGCCGTTCTCCTGGCCGGGCAGCTGTTCGCGGGGGCGGTCGGTCACAGACGGCGCAACGCCTCCGGCCAGTCGAGCGGGAGGTCGTCCGCCGTGACCGTCCACGAGACGAACTTCGCGTCGCGCATCTGGGGGCCGAGACCGCGGGCGGTCGGCGCGTGCGTTCCGGAGCGGGCGAACGCCTTGAGCGCCGCGGGCGACTCCCAGGCGGACAGGGTCCAGAAGGTCCGCCGCAGCGGGGCCGCCCTGAGCGTGGCGCCGTACGCTCCGGGGGCTTTGCTCACCTGGCGCCAGACGGCCGGTGTCCTGGCGAAGAACTTGAGCGCTCCCCAGCGGGTGCGGGTCTCGAAGCGGGAGGCGAAGACGTGCACCTCGGCGCCCTGCGGCGGCTTGTTCGGCACGGTCCAGGGAAGGGTGGGCATGACCGGACCCCTTTCGGTTTGATTTCCGAACTCTCGTGGGTTTGGCTTCCGGACTCGGTGAGTCCTCAGTGGGAGGCCGTCTCCAGCACCCGCTCGGGCGCGGCCTCCGCGCTCTCGTCCCCCGCCTCGGCCGCACGGCGACGACCGGGGATGAACAGCGCCGCGACTCCCGCCACGGCCACCGCGGCGGAGCCGACCCAGAGCGCCGGCTGGGTGCCGTCCACGAAGGTCTGCGCGGTCCCGTAGCCGCCCTGGGCGGAGAAGATCGAGGCCATCACCGCGATACCGAGCGCGCCGCCGACCTCGCGCAGTGCGTTGTTGGCGCCGGACGCGATGCCCTGCTCCTGCGGCCGGACGCTGGACATGACCAGGCTGGAGGCGGGGGCGAAGAAGAGGGACATACCCACGCCGCTGATGATCAGGGCGGGCAGCTGCGTGGCGTACGGCGTGTCGGGCGCGATGACGGTGGCGAACCAGCCGAGCCCGACGGCCTGCAGGAACAGACCCGCGGCGACGACCGGGCGGCCGCCGATCCGGTCGGACAGATAGCCGGCGACGGGCGCTATGAGCATCGGCATCCCCGTCCAGGGCAGCATGCGCAGCCCTGCCTGGGTGGGCGAGTAGCCGAGGACTCCCTGCATGTACTGGCTGAGCAGGAAGATCGAGCCGAACATCCCGAGGAACATCAGCAGGCTTGCCGCGTTGATCCCGGCGAAGGCCCGGTTGCGGAAGAGCCGCATCGGCAGCATCGGGTTCTTGGCGCTGATGCCGTGGAGCACGAAGCCGACGAGCAGAGCGGTGCCCGCGAACAGCCCCAGCAGGACTATCCCGTCGGTCCAGCCGACGACGGGCGCCCGGACCAGCCCGTACACGATCCCGAAGAGGCCACCGCTGGCCAGCAGGGTGCCGCGGATGTCGAGCGGGGCGCCGACGCCGAACGACTCCGACAGACGCAGCCGGGCGAGCGGCAGGAGCGCCAGTCCCAGCGGAACGTTCAGCCAGAAGATCCACTGCCAGGAGATGTGCTCGGTGAGGCTGCCGCCGATGAGCGGCCCCGAAGCGACCGCGAGACCGTTGACGGCACCCCAGATCCCGTACGCCATCCCGCGTTTGGCGGCCGGAACGGCGGCCGTGAGCAGGGTCAGCGTCAGCGGCATCATGATGGCGGCGCCGACGCCCTGGACAGCGCGGGCGGCGATCAGCGAGTCGATGCCGGGCGCCATGGCCGCGGCGGCGGACGCGCCGGTGAACACGGTGATGCCGACGAGGAAGAGCCGGCGCCGGCCGAACCGGTCACCCAGGGCCGCGCCGAACATCAGCAGCACGGCGAAGGTGAGCGTGTACGCGCTCACGGTCCATTCCAGATCGGGGAGGTCTCCCCCGAGGTCCTCGCGGATCGAGGGCAGTGCGGTGGTGACGACGAGGTTGTCGAGCGCCGCCATGAACCCGGCGACGCTGGTGATGACGAGGGCCCAGACGGCTCCCCCGCGACGTGCGGTCTGCTGTGACATCGCTTCCCCCAGCGGGTGATCGCTGACTTCGATTAGTTATTGCTGACTAACTTTCACGGGCGTGAAAAGGCAGCAATCTCCACTGCCCTTGATTCAGTGTTCGAGCCGGCCCTTGATCCGGGCCGAGGGGTAGAGCCCCTCCCAGACCCGGTGCTCGGGCGGGAACCCCATGGCCACCAGGCAGTTGACGAGCATTCCGTACGCCATGAAGGTCGTGGTCTCGTCGACATCGGCACCGAGCGGCAGATGGACGGTGTCCCACAGGCGCATCCAGCCCGCCCGTACCGCCTCGCCCAGTTCGTGGTCACCGGTCTGCTCGGCCGCCGCCACCGCGACATACATCTGCATCTGCATGAGCAGTTGTTCGGGATTCTCGGCGATGACTCTGGTGTACGCGTTGGCCATGGAGTGCAGGGCCTCTTCGCCCTCCAGCCCCTTGGCGGCGTCGGCGAAGGTGCGCATGGTCTCCTCCATGCACCGCTCGGCCGCGGCGAGGAAGATCGCCTTCTTGCCCGGGAAGAGCCGGAAGAGGTACGGCTGCGAGACACCCACACGCTTGGCGATCGCCTCGGTGGACGTGCCGTAGTAGCCGCCCCGGGAGAACTCGCTCACCGCCGCACGGATGACGCTCTCGCGCCTCTCTTCTGCGCTCATCCTGACCATGCGAACAAGTTAGTACTCAATCACTAACTAGGTCAAGGGGTGGGATGAGGAGAGAGGAAGCGAGAGACGCAAGAAGACAAGAAGTAAGGGGCGCCCGCAATGGCGGACGCCCCTTACTCACACTCCTCGCGCTCCTCGCACTCCCGTCGAGCCTCGCCCTGTCAGGCCAGGCGTACGACGGCCCGGGACATGCCCAGCACCTTCTGGCCCGCGCTCATCGCGACGAGGTCGACGCGGACGGTGTTGTCGTCGAGCTTGGCCGCGACCTTGCCGCTGACCTCGATCGTGGCGCCCTGGTCGTCGTTCGGGACGACGACGGGCTTGGTGAAGCGGACGCCGTACTCGACGACCGCGCCCGGGTCGCCGGTCCAGTCGGTGACGATCCGGACCGCCTCGGCCATGGTGAACATGCCGTGCGCGATGACGTCCGGGAGGCCGACCTCCTTGGCGAACTTCTCGTTCCAGTGGATCGGGTTGAAGTCCCCCGAGGCGCCCGCGTACTGCACGAGCGTGGCGCGCGTCACGCCGAAGGTCCGGGCCGGCAGTTCGGTGCCGACCTCGACGTCGTCGTACGAGATCTTCGCCGTCATCTGTTCACGCCCCCTCGGCCGCGCGGGACACGAGCTTGGTCCAGGCGGTCACCACGTGCTCGCCCGCCTCGTCGTGGACCTCGCCGCGGATGTCCAGAATGTCGTTGCCCGCCAGCGACTTGATCGCCTCGATGGTGGAGGTGACCGTGAGCCGGTCGCCCGCGCGCACCGGGCGGCGGTAGACGAACTTCTGGTCGCCGTGCACCACACGGCTGTAGTCGAGCCCCAGTTGGGGGTCCTGGACGACCTGTCCCGCGGCCTTGAACGTGATGGTGAACACGAAGGTCGGCGGGGCGATCACATCGGCGTGCCCGAGAGCCTTGGCGGCCTCCGGGTCCGTGTAAGCGGGGTTGGTGTCGCCCACCGCCTCCGCGAACTCGCGGATCTTCTCCCGGCCGACCTCATAGGGCTCGGTGGGCGGATAGGACCGCCCCACGAAGGACTGGTCGAGCGCCATGGGCCCGGCACCTCCTGGTTCGCAGCTGGGTGTAACGACGCGAGGCCGCCCCCCGGCTTCAGGGGACGGCCTCGTGTACGAGCCTGATTTATCGCGTTTCGCGGTGCGCGGTGTGCGCATTGCAACGCGGGCAGTGCTTCTTCATCTCCAGTCGGTCCGGGTTGTTACGCCGGTTCTTCTTGGTGATGTAGTTCCGCTCCTTGCACTCCACGCAGGCCAGCGTGATCTTCGGGCGGACGTCGGTGGCAGCCACAGGAGTGCTCCTTGACGAACGGATGGGACGAATGGCGCATTAACACATAGAAGAGTAGCCGATCGAAGGACCGACCCCACAATCGGCTACTGTCAGTAGCGGTGACCGGACTTGAACCGGTGACACAGCGATTATGAGCCGCTTGCTCTACCGACTGAGCTACACCGCTGTGATGTGATCGGTTCCCGTCTCGCGACGGGAACCTTCCACACCAGAGCCCCAATACGGAATCGAACCGTAGACCTTCTCCTTACCATGGAGACGCTCTACCGACTGAGCTATTGGGGCGAGCGATGAAGACATTACACGCTCCGCCACCGAACGCCCAAATCCGTTTCGCGGCACCTGCCCCGGCCCGTTCCGGGCCGCTCGCGGGGCGTTTCACGCGCCCCTCCCGCACGACGGACCACACCGGTACGACTATTCCGCTCCTCCTCGATGCACGCCGGTCGCCACCCTAGGCTCGACTCACGCTGCGTGATCTTGTGTCCCTCCTTCGCAGCCGCCGCCGAGCCCCAGGAGCGCGATGCCCGACAGTCAGCCGCAGCAGCCCCACTCCTCCTCGTCCTCGTCGAGCTCCTCGGGTTCGTCCGGCCGGAGCGACGGCTCCGACCTGCTGCTCTGCGGTGCGCGGCTCACCGACGGCCGGACCGTGGACGTAAGGCTGGGCGGCGGGCGCATCGAGGCGGTCGGCACGGCGGGCAGCCTCACCGCGCACAGCGCGCGCGTGGACCTCGCCGGCTATCTGCTCCTGCCGGCCCCGGCCGAGCCCCACACACATGGGGACACGGCCCTGACGGCGGACGGCGACGGACCGGTGTCGTACGAGGCCCAGGAGGTTCAGCGCCGTACGACCGAGGCCGCGTTGCTCCAGCTCGGGCACGGCGCCACCGCCCTGCGCTCGCACGTGCGCGTGGGCGATGTGCAGGGGCTGGGCTCGATGGGCGCGGTGCTCCAGGCACGGCGCGCGCTGCGGGGGCTGGCCGAGTTGACGGTGGTGGCGATGCCTCGGGTACTGACCGGGCTCGCCGGGGCCGACGGGCTGGCGATACTGCGGGACGCGGTGAAAATGGGCGCCTCCGTAGTGGGTGGTTGTCCAGATCTGGACCCTGATCCGACGGGATACGTGGAGGCGGTCCTGGAGGTTGCCTCCGAGCACGGCTGCCCGGTCGATCTGCACACGGACGGTGACGACCCGGCGCGGCTCGCACGGCTCGCGGCGATGGCCGGCGGACTGCGGCCCGGGGTGACGCTCGGCCCCTGCGGCGGACTCGGGCGGCTGCCCACCGAGGTCGCCTCTCGTGCGGCGGACCAACTCGCCGCAGCCGGCGTGAGCGTGATCTGTCTGCCCCAGGGCGGCTGCTCGGGCGTGGACCGCCGCGGGACGGCTCCGGTACGGCTGCTGCGGGCGGCCGGGGTGCGCGTGGCGGCCGGGAGCGGCGCCCTCAGGGACGTGTCGAACCCCGTGGGGCGCGGGGACCCGCTGGAGGCTGCGTATCTGCTGGCCTCGCGGTACGGGCTGCGGGCCGGGGACGCCTACGACGCGGTGAGTTCGTCGGCGCGGGCCGCGCTGGGGCTGCCCGAGGTGCGGGTGGAGGCCGGCTTTCCCGCGGAGTTGCTCGCGGTGCGCGGGGACCGGCTCGACGCGGCGTTGTCCCTGGCGTACAGCCGGATCGTGGTGCATCGGGGGCGGGTGGTGGCGCGTACGAGTGCGGTGCGGGAGTACTGCAACTCCGCTGTGACCGTGGCGTTGGACCTGCCTCGGCAGGGGAGGACGGGGCAGGCAGGGCGGGCGGAGGAGCCGTCGTGAGGCTGCTTGGGGCGTCCTGATGTCCGGAGGGGTGGCTTGAGGGATGTCCGGAGGGGTCGCCTGAGGGGTCGTGAGGGGTCACCTGAGGCGGGGCGCCTTTGTGCGTGGGCACGCGCGCGTGGAGGTCCGTTCGGGCTCCACGCGCGCGTGCCGGTGCTTTCTGAGTCCGCGCACCCGTGGTCGCCGGGCTGCCCGTCGCCGTCGGGCTGTCGTCGTGGCCATCGAGTTCCGGACGAGCCGTCAGAAGCCGCTCAGCATGCCGCCGGTGAACGGGTTGCCCGGGCCCCCGAAGCCGTCCGCGGGTATCTCGGTGGCACCGGACGGGGCGCTGACGTCGCCCGCCTCGCCGAACTTGACCACCAGGGGGAGCCGGGTGCCCTTCGGGCCGTCCGCGAGGGCGGCGAGGTCTACGGAGACACGGGTCAAGTCGCCGTTCTTCAGGGAGAAGTTGACGGCGATCTTCTTGTCCGGGGCGTCCTTGAGGTCCTCGTCGGTGGGCAGTTCGGCGCCCGCCGGAAGGTCGTCGGCCAGCGGACGGAGCTTGTCGAGGACACCGGTGAGCAGCTCGCGGAACGAGGCCTTGGCGACGATCCGTTCGACGCCGTCGCTGCCTCCCTCGTTGCTGAAGGTGACCTCACGGGCGACGACTCCGCGTACGGCCTTGAGGATCTTCTGCTGGGTCTTGGTGTCGATCTCGTCGGGCCCACCGGGCTGGTCGGTCCTGCCACCCTTGCCGTCCTTGTCGCCCTTCCCGGAGCCCGAAGTGCCGTTCCCGGCCCGGTCGAGCTCGCTGGTGTCGACCTTGGCCCACTTGCCCTCAAGTACCTTCTTGAGCTCCTTCTCGCTCTCGGGGAGTTCGTCGGCCGACGGCAGCGGGAAGCCCATGGCCCCACCGAGCGCCTTCATGTCGGCTCGGTAGTACGTGTAGTCGCCGACGAGACGGTATTCGGCCAGAACGCCGTCCGGCCCCGAGATCGTCACGGCCGTACCGACGAGATCCTTCTCACCCGAGTCGGCGAGCGGCTTCCGCGACTCGACGGACACCTTGACCCGCACGCCGGTGAAGAGTTCGGCGAGCTCGGGCGGCAACTCCTCGCCGGGCTCCGCCTCTCCGGCCAGTTTCGTGAGGGCGGCGGGCTTGGCGTCGAGTCCCAACTCGAAGGCCAGCGACTTCTTTTCGCCGAGCCCTTCGAAGGCGCGGTCGACCTTCTGACCGGCGGTGAGGTTCTCGACCGTGCCGCAGGCGGCCACGCCGGCGAGCAGCGCCGTGGTGCATGCGGCCGCGGTGAGGGTCTTGCGCAGGGCAGGGCGGTTGCGCGTGGCAGGGCTCATGCGCATCGCGCGGCTCTCGCGTGTGGTGGTGATGACGGTCTCCTTCATGACGCCGGGTGGCGTCACCCCTCGTACACAGTGATCGTTCATGAGACCCACGAGTTATCCACAGGGTTGTGCGGCGAGTGGGGTCGACCGGGCGTACGGTCGGAAACATGCGCATTGTCATTGCTGGAGGTCATGGTCAGATCGCGCTGCGGTTGGAGCGGCTGCTCTCCGCGCGCGGTGACGAGGTGGCGGGGATCATCCGCCGCGCCGAGCAGAGCGAGGATCTGCGGGCGGCCGGTGCCGAACCGGTCCTGTGCGATCTGGAGTCCGCTTCGGTGGAGGAGGTCGCCACGCACATGGAGGGCGCGGACGCCGCCGTCTTCGCGGCGGGCGCGGGCCCGGGCAGCGGGGCGGACCGCAAGAACACCGTGGACCGGGGCGCCGCCGTGCTCTTCGCGGACGCGGCCGCCCGGGCCGGAGTGCGTCGGCATGTGGTCGTTTCCTCGATGGGCGCGGATCCGGAGCACCCCGGGGACGACATCTTCGACGCGTATCTGCGCGCCAAGGGCGAGGCCGACGCGTACGTACGCGCTCACCGGGGCCTGGACTGGACGATCCTGCGCCCGGGAATGCTGACGAGCGACGCCGGCACCGGGCTCGTACGCCTGGAGGCCGCCACGGGACGCGGCCCCATCCCGCGCGACGACGTCGCGGCGGTCCTCGCGGAACTGGTGGACACTCCGGCGACGGCCGGGCTGACGCTGGAGCTGATCAGCGGGTCGGCGCCGGTGTCCGTGGCAGTGAAGTCGGTGGCCGGGAACTGACCGGGAGGACGCACGCGGGCATGGGGTGGCGATCGGCCGCCCCTGCCCCACGAGCGACAGGGGGATTCCGTGCCTGTTGAGGTACCCGCAGCTCAGGAAGCCCTGCTGCGGAAGATGTACGACGTCTTCAGCACCTCCGAACGCGAGGCGTTCATCCCCCACTGCCTGGCGCCCGACGTGAACTGGCCGAACGTCGCCGACGGGGTCCGCCTGCACGGCCACGAGGCGGTACGCGCCTACTGGGCAGCGCAGTTCGCAGCCGCACACCCTCTCGTACGACTGGAGGGGCTGCACCTCGACGAGGACGGGCGGCGCGTGGTCGCCCTGGTGCGGCCCGGGCTGCGGGACGTCACGGGCGAACACTGGGCGGAGGAGCCCGTCGAGCACGTGTACGTCTTCGGAGCGGACGGACTGGTGAGCCGGATGGACGTACGCCGGCCCTGAACCGCCGGGGCGGGACGCTGCACGGGAATCAGCGGTACAGCGCCGGGCTATGGGGTCAGCCAGGGGGCTGCAGGGCCAGCCGGGGTTGCGGGGTCGGCGGGCGGGGTCAGCGAGCGCGTAGCGGGGTCAGAAGAGCGGCAGCTGGCCGGGGAACTCCGCGACGACATACCCGTCCAGCGCCGGCTGCGCAGCGCCCAGCTCCGCCTGCCTGCGCGACCCGGGACAGGACACGAGCTCCCCACTCCCCCGCGCCCCCGGCGGGTCGTGCCGGGCGAACCGCCCCGCGACAACGGCAATCTCGCGACGGCACTCGGGGCAGTTCCTGCGACGTGAGGACATGAACTCAGGGTACGAAGGAAGCGGTGGTAGGCCGGGGAGGCCCCGGCCCCGGGAATCGGTCGCCACGCTGCTTGCGACAAGAGGACGGCGACAGGGGGCGCCACAGAGGACGGCAACAGCGGCCAAGGCCGCGTTCGCCCCTGAGAACACCCCGCCCAGAGACGCAGAAACCCCCTCCGAACTGCGAGAACGCAGTCCTGAGGGGGTTTCTCTCAGCGTGGCGGCGCCAGGATTCGAACCTGGGAAGGCTGAGCCGGCAGATTTACAGTCTGCTCCCTTTGGCCGCTCGGGCACACCGCCGGGGTCGCTGCCGTTCGAACCGCTATTCGGCGGCGCTCCGTGGCAACGACGTAAACGATACCCGATGCTCGGGGGTGCTTCGCCACCCGATTGATCGGCGCTCGGAGGGGAGCGGGTGGCTAGGCTTATGCGGATGCGGCCCGGGCGACGCGGTGCTCGACGGCCGCCACTACGTACCCCGATACAAGGAGCCACAGGACATGGCCGACTCCAGTTTCGACATCGTCTCGAAGGTCGAGCGGCAGGAGGTCGACAACGCCCTCAACCAGGCCGGCAAGGAGATCTCGCAGCGCTACGACTTCAAGAACGTCGGCGCCTCCATCTCCTGGTCCGGCGAGAAGATCCTTATGGAGGCGAACTCGGAGGAGCGGGTCAAGGCCATCCTCGACGTCTTCCAGTCCAAGCTGGTCAAGCGGGGCATCTCGCTCAAGGCGCTGGACGCCGGTGAGCCCCAGCTCTCCGGCAAGGAGTACAAGATCTTCGCCTCGATCGAGGAAGGCATCTCCCAGGAGAACGCGAAGAAGGTGGCGAAGATCATTCGTGACGAGGGCCCGAAGGGCGTGAAGGCGCAGGTGCAGGGCGACGAGCTGCGGGTCAGCTCGAAGAGCCGTGACGACCTGCAGGCCGTGCAGGCGCTGCTGAAGGGCCAGGACTTCGACTTCGCGTTGCAGTTCGTCAACTACCGGTGACCGCGTGCTCGTTGCGCGTGGGTAAGGCAGCACGAGGAAGGGTGGGCACCGGCGGTGCCCACCCTTCTCGCCTGCTGGCCGCGGTCTCAGGCGTGCGCACTCAGTTGCGCGAGTTGCCGAACAGGAGGCGGTAGACGATCAGCAGGACGAGCGAGCCGCCGATCGCGGCGGCCCAGGTGGCGCCGTCGTAGAAGTCCTTGGCGAACGGGTGGTCCAGCCAACGGGCCGATATCCAGCCACCGATGAACGCGCCCGCGACGCCTATCAGCGTCGTGCCGATGAAGCCACCGGGATCACGGCCCGGCAGCAGGAATTTGGCGATGGCGCCGGCCAACAGCCCCAGGATGATCCAGCTGATGATGCCCATGCCGTGAACCTGCCTCTCCGCGCTGTGCCTGTGCTGTGATCTTGCTCCGGCCAGGCTGTGTTCATGCCGCTCTCGTGCTGCTGATCGCGCGCTTGTTTGCTCGCTTGTTCGTTTGCTGTTGCCGGGGAGGACGTCGGCGCGGCGGTGACCGGTTGCACTGATCAGTAGGGTGCGACGCATGGCACAGTCCGATTCCGACCGGACAGGTTCGGCCCGGCCCGGAGCGCCGCAGCGCACGGCTCCCTTCTCGCGCTGATTCTGGGGGTGTCACGGACGACGCTGGTGACGGCCCGAGACCGGCATCTCCCGGGCGCGCCGACCGCCTTGCATCCCCGCTTCCGGGTGCCTCATCGGGCGGAGTTGACCGTCGCCGGAGCGGTGGTCGTCGCGTTGGCCGCGACGGTGGATGTGCGGGTTCCCCGCCCCCTGAACGGGCGGCCCTCTGCTAAGCCCGCGCCGCCCCCGTGCGTATGCGGAAGTCTCCCCACGGCTCCAGATCCGCGCCGTCGTGGGACTCGTCGTACCAGCCCGTGCCGTCGAGCCAGGTGTGGAGCCAGACCGTGAGGGTGGGGGCGTCCACGTACCAGGCGTGGTCGGCCTCGTCCGCGTTGGGCTCGAAGAGGAGGACGGTGGCGTCGGGGCTGCGGCAGTCCACGCAGGCGTACATGCCGCAGCCCCAGTGGGATATCGGCAGGATGCCCTCGGGCCAGGGCCATTCGGGATCCTTGCGGCCGCTCTCGCGATGGGCGAGGTACTGCGCGACGACGGCGGGCTCGCCGGACGGCGGGCTGTCGAGCAGGGGAAGCAGACCGTACTCCGGGCCGAATCCTCCGTCACCTATCCGCAGATAGAGGGCGGCGAGCAGCGGCGGGACGGCGAAGCCCAGGGTGGACTCCGCGCGGGCCAGCGTGGCCGCGTCCACGGGCTCGGGGAGCGAAGGCCAGCCCCACGGCCGGGAGTTGCGCGCCTCGGCGGAGACACGTGCCAGCAGCTGCTCGATCTCGGTCATGCGTTCATGATGCAGGTCGCCACTGACATTCGGGCAGCCTGTGGATAACCCTCATTCGAGGCGGACGGCGATGCCCTTTTCCCCGAAGAATTCAAGGAGTTCCTCGAACGTCCAGGGTCGCAGACGCGTGCGCGGGACGAGGCCGAGGCAGGTACGGGCGACCTCCGCGTCGTGCCAGACGAGGGTGAAGGGCCACTGGGCTCCCCAGCGGCCGCAGAGGCAGTCCGCGAGCGCGTCCAGCCCCCAACCGAAATAGCCTCCGGGCCCGTTCACCGCCTCGCCGAGCGCGCAGAAGAAGCCCGGCAGGTCGATGACGCTGCGGCCGTCGAGGTGGAACGTGCCGCCGGCTTCCGCGTCGGGCCTGTCCGGCTCGTGATGGTCCAGCGCCATGCTGAGCCAGTGGCGGCGGCCCCCCACACCGCACCGGGCCCAGAGGCCGGGCTCGGTGGGGCGGCCGCCGTCCCACAGCTCCCAGACCTCCTCGGCCGCTGTCGGGGGCCGTTCCGACCAGGGTTCGAGCGTGAGGTCCACCAGGCCGCGGCCGCGCGCGGACGGGATCCATGCGACGAGTTCGCCCTCGACGGCGGACTGGACGGTGCGGCCGGACTCGTCGAGGCGTATCAGCCTGGCGTGTCCGAGGTCCTCCTCCCCCGCGTCCAGGGCCTCCTGGAGGGCTCCGCGCGGGGCGCAACCGAGCACTCGCACGGACGGCTCGGCGAGATCCGGCTGCCCGTCCAGGACATGCGCCAAGTCCCGGCAGTCACCCCATGGTTCGCTCTGGGCGCCGTGCAGTCGGTAACCCGGGGAGAGCGGCGGGCCCTGTGGATAGTCGTACGGGTTGTCCGGGGACTCGCTCGCCTCGACCGTGATGTCGCGCAGCGACAGGTCACGCGCGCACGGACGGTCGCCGAGGACGCGTACGTCCTCCAGGGACCACTCCTCGACCTGTGCGCCCTCCTTGTCGAGGATCTCCAGGGTGAGGGTGCCCAGGGGCGCCGAGCCATCGGCACGCGCGCGCGTGAGGGCCTTGCTCAGCTCCCCCTCGGGGGCGCAGCCGAGCAGTTCGTACGTCCCGCGCGCGGGAGGCGGTGGATCGCCGAAGAGGTTCTCGGCGTCCGCGCACAGGGCCCAGATCTCGTCGACCTCGTCCTCGGCGCCGTACGCCGCAAGGGCGTACTTCGGCGGCTCCACCTCCGGAGCCGCCCTACCAGCGCGTCGACGCGAACGGCTGGTCCGTACGTACGATCTCGCGCCCCAGGGGGAGCAGGGAGACCGGGATCAGCTTGAAGTTGGCGAGCCCCAGTGGGATGCCGATGATCGTGATGCACTGGAGGAAGCCCGTCACGATGTGGGCGAGGGCGAGCCACCAGCCGGCGAGGATCACCCACAGGATGTTGCCGATGAAGGACGGCGCGCCCGCGTCACGGCGCTCGACCGTCGTCCGGCCGAACGGCCACAGCGCGTAGACGGCGATACGGAAGGCCGCGATGCCGAACGGAATGCCGATGATGGTGATGCACAGCAGCACGCCCGCGAACATGTAGCCGAGGAACAGCCAGAAGCCGCTCAGGACGAGCCAAATGATGTTCAGGATTGTCTTCACTGGTTACGACCTGCCATCTGCTCGAGCCGGGCGATGCGCTCCGCCATCGGCGGATGCGTAGAGAACATCTTGGAGAGTCCCTGGCCCGGACGGAAGGGGTTGGCGATCATCATGTGGCTTGCGGTCTCGATGCGCGGCTCCGGAGGCAGTGGAAGCTGTTTCGTGCCTGCCTCCAGCTTGCTCAGGGCGCTCGCGAGGGCCAGCGGGTCGCCGGTGAGCTGGGCGCCCGACGCGTCCGCCTCGTACTCCCTGGAGCGGCTGATGGCGAGCTGGATGAGGGAGGCGGCGAGCGGGCCCAGGATCATGATCAACAGCATGCCGAGGATGCCGGGGCCGTCATCGTCGTTGGACCGTCCGACCGGGATCAGCCAGGCGAAGTTGACCAGGAACATGATGACGGAGGCCAGTGCGCCCGCGACGGACGAGATCAGGATGTCGCGGTTGTAGACGTGGCTCAGTTCGTGGCCGATGACGCCGCGCAGCTCCCGCTCGTTCAGGATGCGCAGGATGCCCTCGGTGCAGCACACTGCGGCGTTGCGCGGATTGCGGCCCGTCGCGAACGCGTTCGGCGCCTCCGTCGGGGAGATGTACAGCCGGGGCATGGGCTGGCGGGCCTGTGTGGAGAGCTCGCGGACCATCTTGTACAGAGCCGGGGCCTCGAACTCGCTCACCGGGCGCGCGCGCATCGCGCGTAGAGCCATTTTGTCGCTGTTCCAGTACGCGTACGCGTTCGTGCCGATCGCGATGACCAGTGCGACGACGAGGCCCGTACGCCCGAAGAAACTGCCGATGCCGATGATGAGTGCGGACAGTCCCCCGAGGAGTACGGCGGTCCTGAGCCCGTTGTGCCGGCGGTGCACGGTACGCCCTCCAAGTCGTGCGGCAGGGGAACCCTTTGCTTGTCGATCTCTGACGTCACTGGTCCGTGGCTCCACGGTCCAGTGGACCCTCCCGTACTGGTCAACGCCAGGCGGGAAGCACTAGTTCCCTTGTGCGCGCGGCGACGCCCGTGGGCCGTCCGGGTGACGAAGGGGGACATCGCACGCGCGCGTGGGGCTCGGATGCTTCACGCGCGCGTGCGCGTGCTTTGGGGCGGCGGCGGTCAGAAGAGGCCGGTGTCGGAGAAGCGCAGGACCAGTTGGGGTGCTCCGGAGAGGGCGATCCCGAGGACGGCGGTCAGGGCGATCGCTGCCGTGAGGGGGGCGGGGACGCGGTGAGTCTCGGGCTCGCCCTCCGGGGCGCGGAACAGGAGGGTCGTCCACTGGAGGTAGTAGAAGAGCGCGATCACGACGTTGACTGCCATGACGACGGCGAGCCAGCCGAGGCCCGCGTCGACGGCGGCCGAGAAGACGGTGACCTTCGCGAAGAGGCCGATGACGCCCGGCGGCAGGCCCGCGAGACAGAGCAGGAAGAAGCCGAGGACGAGCGCTGCGAGGGGCCGTGAGGCGTACAGGCCCCGGTAGTCGCTGACGCGGTTCAGCGGCTTCGTACGGGCCACCAGGGCGGCCACCGCGAAGGCGCCGAGGTTCACCGCGGCGTACATCAGGGCGTACGCGACGGTGGAGCCGATGGCCTTCTCGGCGTCCTCGGAGTACGCGGCGGCGGCGATCGGCACCAGGAGGTAGCCGGCCTGGCCGACGGAGGACCAGGCGAGCAGGCGGACCGCGCTGTACGCGCGCGTGGACTGCTGTCTGAGGGCGCCGACGTTGCCGACGGTCATGGTGAGCGCGGCCAGGGCGGCGAGCGCCGGACCCCAGACGTCCGCGTACGACGGGAGGGCGATCACGGTGACGAGGATCAGTCCGGAGAAGCCGACCGCCTTGCCGACGACCGACAGGTAGGCAGCGACCGGGAGAGGCGCTCCCACGTAGGTGTCGGGTACCCAGAAATGGAAGGGGACGGCCGCGGTCTTGAAGGCGAAGCCGACCAGGGTGAGGACGACGCCCGCCTGTGCGAGCGTCTGCAACTGGTCGTCGACGTTCTCGATCCTGGTGGCGATCTCGGTGAGGTACAGGGTGCCCGTCGACGCGTAGACGAAGCTGATGCCCATGAGGCTCACGGCGGTCGCGGTGACCGAGGACAGGAAGAACTTCAGGGCCGCTTCGGAGGACTTCCTGTCGCCGTGCTTGATGCCTACGAGGGCGAAGGCGGGCAGGGAGGCGACCTCCAGGGCGACGATCAGGGTCGCGAGGTCGCGGGAGGCGGGCAGCAGGGCGGCGCCCGCGGCGGAGGAGAGCAGCAGGAACCAGAACTCCCCTTCGGGGAGTTCCTTGTCGGCGTCCTTGAGGGCGGTCATCGACAGGAGGGCCGCGAGGAGTGCGCCGCCGAGGACGAGGAACTGGATGACCAGCGTGAACCGGTCCGCGGTGTAGCTGCAGACGGCGGCGTCGCCCGTCAGACAGAAGGTGGAGCGGTCGCCGTCCAGGAGGGGCAGCAGCATGAGCGCGGAGGCGGCGAGTCCGGCGACGGAGACCCAGCCGAGCAGGGCCTTCCTGTTGTCTCCCACGAACAGGTCGGCGACGAGCACCACGAGTCCGACGACCGCCGCGATGGTGGGCGGCGCGATCGCGAGCCAGTCGACGGACTGGACCAGGGACTGGGCCTGGGAGCTCATCGGGTGCCTCCTGCGAAGAGCTGCTGCACGGCCGGGTCGGTCAGGCCGAGGAGTGCCTTGGGCCAGAGCCCGGCGATGACGGTCAGGACGACGAGCGGGGTCCAGGCGGCGAACTCGTACGACCGGACGTCGGCGAGCTTCGGACCCTCCTGCGGGACCGCGCCCATGCAGACGCGGCGGACCACGACGAGCATGTACGCGGCGGTGAGCAGGGTGCCGAACGCGGCGATCGTCATGAAGGTCAGGAACGCGGGGCGGCTGAGGCCGTCGGCGGGGTCGAACGCACCGAACAGGGCCAGCATCTCGCCCCAGAACCCGGCCAGACCCGGCAGACCGAGCGAGGCGACGGCGGCGAAGGCGAGCAGGCCGCCGAGCCGGGGTGCCTTGCCGTACAGCGCGGCGCCGGTCTGCTGGGCGAGGGTGTCGAGGTCGGTCGTGCCCGTGCGGTCCTTGAGCGCGCCGACCAGGAAGAAGAGCAGGCCGGTGATGAGGCCGTGGGCGATGTTGGCGAACAGCGCGCCGTTCACGCCGGTCGGCGTCATCGACGCGATGCCGAGGAGCACGAAGCCCATGTGGCCGACGGAGGAGTACGCGATGAGGCGCTTGAGGTCGCCCTTCGCGCCCTGCTTGGCGAGGGCGAGGCAGGCGAGGGATCCGTAGATGATGCCGACGACCGCGAAGGCGGCGAGGTAGGGCGCGAACGTGCTCATGCCGTCCGGTGTGATGGGCAGGAGGATCCGGACGAATCCGTACGTACCCATCTTCAGCAGGACGCCGGCCAGCAGGACCGAGCCGACGGTCGGGGCGGCGGTGTGCGCGTCCGGCAGCCAGCTGTGGAGCGGCCACATCGGCGTCTTGACCGCGAGCCCGATCCCGATCGCCAGAACGGCGATGACCTGCACCGATGTGGTCAGCGCCGGGTGATTGTCAGTGGCGAGTGCCACCATGTCGAATGTGCCCGCCTTGATTCCGATCAGGAGCAGGCCCAACAGCATGACGACGGAACCGAGCAGTGTGTAGAGGATGAACTTCCAGGCGGCGGCCTGCCGTTGTTCACCGCCCCAGCGGGCGATGAGGAAGTACATCGGGATGAGCACCATCTCGAAGGCCAGGAAGAACAGCAGCAGGTCGAGGACGGCGAAGGTCGCGAGGGTGCCGGACTCGAGGACGAGGACGAGCGCCACGAATGCCTTCGGGGACGGGCCCGCCGGCATTTTGAAGTAGGAGTACAGCGCGCAGAGGAAGGTCAGCAGCGCGGTCAGCACGAGGAGGGGGAGCGAGATGCCGTCGATGCCGAGGTGGATCCGCACGTCGAGTGCGGGGATCCAGCTGATGTCCGTCGTTGCCTGCATCTGCTGTGCCTTGGCCGGGGTGTCGTGGTCGAAGCCGAGCGTGAGGACGATCGCGGCGATGAGCACGGCGCCGGTGACGGTCACGCCGTGTCGCAGCACGGCCTGTTCGGGCGACTTCCCCTTCAGTCCGGGCGGAGCCGGCAGGAGAGCCGCGGCGGCGCCGATGAGCGGGCCGACGACGATGAATGCCAGAAGGACCTGCATCACGGATTCACTGATATCGATCACGCCTGCTCACGCTCCCGCGGTGGCGACGAGGAGGGCGGCGACCACCAGGACGACGGTGCCGGCGAGCAGCGCGCTCACGTAGGTCTGCAGATTGCCGGTCTGGGCACGCCGGACGGCCGTGCCGAGCCAGCGGGGCAGGGCGCCCGCGCCGCGTACGTAGGTGTCGACGACCTCGCGGTCGAGGAACCGTACGAGCGTGGCGGCGGCCTGGACCGGGCGGACGAACAGGGCCGCGTACACGGCGTCGAGGTGGAAACCGACCGCCGCGTGGCGGTGCAGCGGGCCGAGCAGTAGGCGGCCCGGATCCGCCGGGTCGGGCGCGGAAGCCACGTCCCCGTAGGCAGGCGCGTGGCTGGCGATGGCCTCGGCCTCGACGAGTCCGGCGTCCCCCTCGGGGTGGGCCGCGACCGCACCGATCGGTACGCGGGCAGCCATGGCCATGGTGTGCCGCCAGGCGCCGTACGTGATGATGCCGCCGACCAGAGCCACACCCGTGCCCAGCACGGAGGTGGTGAGGGTCGGGGTCAGGTCGCGTCCGTCGAACCAGTCGGGCAGTGGGCCGGTGGCGAGTCCGAAGGCGAGCGACGGGACGGCGAGCACCCAGAGGACGGCGTTCATGGCGAAGGGCTGCCTGCCGTGGTCGGGGGCCTCCGGTCCATGGCCGCGGAAGACGAGGAGCCACAGGCGCATCGCGTACGCGGCGGTGAGCAGGGCCGTGACCAGGCCCGCGACGAGGACGATCCAGCCGACGGCGCCGGGGATGCCCTCGGCGTGGCCGGTGGCCACGTGCTCGGCGGCGCCGAGGACGGCCTCCTTGGTGAAGAAGCCGCTGAAGGGAGGGATCGCGGCGAGGGCGAGGAGCGCCACGGTCATCGTCCAGTAGGCGTCGGGGACGCGGGCGCGCAGGTCCTTCATTCGGGACATGGCGGCAAGCGAGTTGGTGCCGGCGGCGTGGATGATCACGCCTGCTCCGAGGAACAGCAGCGCCTTGAAAGCGCCGTGCGAGAGGAGGTGGAAGACGGCGGCACCGCGGTCGCCGACGGCGAGCGCGCCGGTCATATAGCCGAGCTGGCCGATCGTCGAGTACGCGAGGACGCGCTTGATGTCGTCCTGCGCGAGCGCGGCGAGGGCCGAGCCGGCCATCGTGACGGCGGCCATGACGGCGAGGACGACCAGGGCTGCCGAGGAGGCGGCGAAGACCGGGAGGAGCCGGGCGATGAAGTAGACACCGGCGGCGACCATCGTCGCGGCGTGGATCAGCGCGGAGACGGGGGTGGGGCCCGCCATCGCGTCGGGGAGCCAGGTGTGCAGCGGGAACTGCGCCGACTTGCCCGCCACGCCGGCCAGGAGCAGCAGGGCGATCAGGGTCGGGTGGTCGAGTCCGCCGCTGGCGACGTTGCCGAGGATCTTCGTGATGCGGAAGGACCCGGTGTCGGCGGCGAGCGCGAACAGTCCGATCAGGAAGGGGACGTCGCCGAGCTTGGTGACCAGGAAGGCCTTGATGGAGGCGGCGCGGGCTTCCGGGGTCTCCCAGTAGTGGCCGACGAGGAAGTACGAGCAGATGCCCATGATCTCCCAGCCGACCAGCAGCACCATCAGGTCGCCGGAGTAGACGACGAGCAGCATCGCGGAGGTGAAGAGGGAGACGAGAGCGGCGTACGAGGGGTAGCGCGGGTCGTCGCGCAGGTAGCCCGTCGAGTAGATCTGCACGCAGGTGGCGACCAGGCCGACCAGCACGGCGACGAGGGCTGCGAAGCCGTCGATGTGCAGGGCGAGTTCGATGGGGACCGAGCCGGTGGGGGTGAGCTCGGTGGCGGCGTTCACCGCCTGGTCGCCGCCCTGTCGTACGGCGACGACGACGGCGAGTCCGAGGGCCGCGAGCGGGGGCAGGACGGCGAGGGGGCGTACGAAACCGGGTGCCGTGCGGCCCAGCAGCAGGCCGGCCACGGCGCCCAGGAACGGGAGGAGGGGGACGAGGACGGCGAGGGTGGTCGTGGTCACGCGGTGGCCTCAGCCTTCTCGGCCGGTTCGGGACGGGCTGCGCCGGAGTCGTCGGTCTCGGAGTCGTCGTCGGTCTCGGCGGTGTCGCGGAGCTTGTCGATGTCCGCGGTGCCCCGGTTGCGGTGGACGGCGAGGACGATCGCCAGGCCGATGCCGATCTCGGCGGCGGCGATGGCGATGGTGAACAGGGTCAGGGCCTGGCCGGAGTGGAGGGTGTCCTGGGCGGTCTTGCTGAGCCAGACGTCGAAGGCCACGAGGTTGAGGTTGACGGCGTTGAGCATCAGCTCGACGGACATCAGGACCAGGATCGCGTTGCGGCGCGCGAGGACTCCGTACAGGCCCGTGGAGAAGAGGAGGGCGGAGAGCACGGCGGGATAGGCGAGGTGCATCAGCGGGCGCCTTCCTTGTCGCTCCGGGGGGTGTCGTTTCCGGGGCCGTCGGTCCGGGTGGCGTCGTTTCGGGTGCCGTTTTTTCGGGTGCCGTCGGTTCGGGTGCTCGGGATAGTCGTGGTGGTTGCCGCGTTCGCCTTCGTCTTGCGGGACAGGACGATCGCGCCGACCAGAGCGGCGAGCAGCAGGACCGAGAGGGCCTCGAAGGGGAGCACCCAGCTCTGGAAGAGGCTCGCGCCGGTGACTTCGGTGGAGCCGGCGGCGGCACCGTCCAGGTCGATCCAGGTCGTCCGGAAGGCGTCGACGACGACCCAGACGAGGGCGGCTGCCGCGGCGATCGCCACGGTCAGGGCGGCCCAGCGGTTGCCGGAGTCGGCGTCCGGGGAGCGGCCGATGGGAGCCCTGGTGAGCATCAGACCGAAGAGGAGGAGTACGACGACGGAACCGACGTAGATGAGGACCTGTACCCAGGCGATGAACTCGGCCGTGAGGAGGAGGTATTCGACGGCGAGACCGCCGAGGGCCACCACCAGCCACAGGGCTGCGTGCACCAGCTGTTTCGTGGTGACTGTGACGACCGCGGCGCCGAAGGTGACCAGGCCGACGAGGAGGAAGGCGATCTCGACGCCGGTCGGGGAGAGGAAGCCGTGGGATTCGGAGGCGGCGGAGGTGGTCGCGGCGTGGGCTGCCGTGACGGTGGCTGCGGCGAGGGTCACGATTCACCGCCCTGCGGATCGGTGGGCTTGGCCTGCGGGGCGGGACCGGGCTGAGGGCCGGCGTCGGTGCCGAGCTGGGGACCCGCTTCGGTGCCGGGCGTGGCCGCGGCCTGCGTGCCGGGTGTGGCTCCCGCCCGGGTGCCCGGTTCCGGTGTGGGCTCGGGCTGGGCTGCGGCGGCGAGCTTTCCCGCGGTTTTGCGGGCGGCGGCGATCTCCTTGGGCTCCTCGGCGCCGGGGTCGAGGGCCGGCGGGGCCGGGACGGTCCACATCCAGTCGCGGAGTTTGTCGCGCTCGTGGGTGAGTTCGTGGATGTCGGTCTCGGCGTACTCGAACTCGGGGGACCAGAACAGGGCGTCGAAGGGGCAGACCTCGATGCAGATACCGCAGTACATGCAGAGGGCGAAGTCGATGGCGAAGCGGTCGAGGACGTTGCGGCTGCGCTCGCGGCCCCCCGGGGCGGCGGGCGGGACCGTCTCCTTGTGGGAGTCGATGTAGATGCACCAGTCCGGGCACTCACGGGCGCACAGCATGCAGACCGTGCAGTTCTCCTCGAAGAGGCCGATGACGCCGCGGGTGCGGGGCGGGAGTTCGGGCTGGGCGTCCGGGTACTGCGCGGTGACGGTCTTCTTCGTCATCGTGCGGAGGGTGACGGCCAGGCCCTTGGCGAGGCCGGAGCCGGGAATGGGGGCCATGATTACGAGATCACCACCTTCACGACGCCGGTCAGGGCGATCTGGGCGAGGGAGAGGGGGACGAGGAGGGTCCAGGAGAGCTTCTGGAGCTGGTCCTCGCGCAGGCGGGGGTAGGTGACGCGCAGCCAGATGACGACGAAGGCGAGGAGGGCCGTCTTCAGGAGGGTCCAGACCCAGCCGAGGCCGTCGGCGTCCCACGGGCCGTGCCAGCCGCCCAGGAAGAGCACGGTGGTCAGGCCGCACAGGACGACGATTCCGGCGTACTCGGCGAGGAGGAACAGCGCGAAGCGGAGGCCCGTGTACTCGGTGTACGCGCCGAAGATGATCTCCGAGTCGGCCACCGGCATGTCGAAGGGCGGGCGCTGGAGTTCGGCGAGGCCCGCCACGAAGAAGACGATGGCGCCGACGATCTGCCAGGGCAGCCACCACCACTCGAAGGCGTCGACGATGCCGGGGAGGGAGACCGTGCCCGCCGCCATCGCGACCGAGGCGGCGGTCAGCAGCATCGGGAGTTCGTACGCGAGGAGTTGGGCGGCGGTGCGGAGGCCGCCGAGGAGGGAGAACTTGTTGGCCGAGGCCCAGCCCGCCATGAGCGAGCCGAGGACGCCCACGCCCATCACGGCGAGTACGAAGAAGATGCCCGCGTCGATGACCTCGCCGACCGCGCCCTCGCCCGGGCCGATCGGGATGGCGAGGAGGACGAGGAGGTACGGGAGGAGGGCGACGGCGGGGGCGAGCTGAAAGATACGGCGGTCCGCGCCCGCGGGGACGATGTCTTCCTTCTGCGCGAACTTCACGCCGTCCGCGACGAGTTGTGCCCAGCCGTGGAAACCGCCCGCGTACATGGGGCCGAGGCGGCCCTGCATGTGGGCCATCACCTTGTGTTCCGTCTGACCGACGATCAGCGGGAAGGTGAGGAACACGACGAAGACGATCAGGAGTCGCAGGGCGACGTCGAGCGCGTCGTTCACTGCCGGCCTCCTGGGGGGTTTTCGTCGTCGGTGGGGGTCGGGCCGGGTGCGGGGGTGGGGTCGGCTTCAGGAGTTTCGGAGGGCTCGGTGACCTCGGGTTCCGGATGGCTCTCGGGTTCCGAAGTGCTCTCGGGCTCCGGAGCGGACTCGGGTTCCGGTGCCGGCTGCTCGGTCGGTCGTGGCTGCTCGGTCGGTGGCGGCTTCTCCGGGGCGGGGTCCTGGTCGGCCTCGTCGAAGGCGGGGCGTGCGTGGTGCCAGGGGGCGTCCGAGCTGCGGGGGCGCGCCGGGCCGGTCGACCGGTCGTCACCGGATTGGTCGGCGGGTGTGGCAGGGGCCGGAGCCTGGGCGGCCTCCGAGGCCGAGGCCGACGCCGCCTCCGTGGTCGGGGCTGGGCGGCGCTGGGTCGCCGAGCCCTCACTCGCGCTGCGAGCCCGACGGGCCGTGGGGCGAGCCTCCGCTGCCGCGCCGCCGCCCTCCGTGGCCGCGGCACCACCGGCCCGCACCCCACCGGACGCGGCACCACGAGCCTGCGCACTCGCGGACGCGGCACCACCGGCCCGCACCCCGCCGGACGCGGCACGCCCAGCCTGCGCATCTGCGGGGACCTCGCCCCCCGCGGCTGTGCCCGGTGCCGTCGCCTGGCTTGCTGAGCCCTCCCCCGTCGTGCGGGCACGCCGTACCGGGCGGTCGCCGGTCGCGCGGGCCGCGCCTCGGGCCGGGCGGGCCGGGGCCGGCGGGAGTTGGCCCTTGAGGGGGCCCCACTCGTTGGGGTCGGGAACGCCCGGCGGGAGCATCTGGCGGCGCTTGGGGCCGCCGTGTTCCGACTCCCCCGGTTCCTTCGCGCCCGGCCAGGCCTTGGCCACGCGAGCGGCCAGGACGAAGTCCTTGCGGAGGGGGTGGCCCTCGAAACCCTCGGGGAGCAGGAGCGGATCCAGGCCCGGGTGACCCTCGAAGGTGACGCCGAACATCTCGTGGGTCTCGCGTTCGTGCCAGGCGGCGCCCGCGTAGACCTCGACGGCGGAGGGGAGTACGGGGGCGTCGTGCGGGACGGTCGTCCGTACGAGGAGGCGGCGGACCGGGGCGAGGGCGACGACGTGGGCCGAGACGCGGAAACCGGTGCCGGGTTCGTCGACGGCACTCAGCCAGTCGAAGTACGTACAGCCGAGCACGTCGCGGGCGGCCTCCAGGGAGGCGAGCCAGGACGTCGGCGGTACGTCGACCGTCAGGACCTCGTACGACTCCTCGGCCGTGGCGTCCGGGCCGAAGAGTTCCTCGACGGGGGCGGGGAGCCAACCGGTCATCGGGCGTCCCCCGTGGCCGACGGTCGGGTGGACGGCGTGTGCGTCGACGGCTGCCCGGACGGCGGCTGTACGAGGCCGCTCTGAAGGGCGGCCGTGGAGGAGCGGGAGGTTCCGTAGCGCTCGCTCAGCGACTCCCGGGCGATCTTCTCCTGGAGCTTGAGGATGCCCTGGAGGAGGGCCTCGGGCCGGGGCGGGCAGCCGGGGACGTACACGTCGACGGGGATGATCTGGTCGACGCCCTTCGTCACGGAGTACGAGTCCCAGTACGGGCCGCCACAGTTCGAGCAGGCGCCGAAGGAGATGACGTACTTCGGCTCGGGCATCTGCTCGTACAGGCGCTTCACGGCCGGGGCCATCTTGTCGGTGACCGTGCCGGACACGACCATCAGGTCGGCCTGGCGGGGGCCCGGCGCGAACGGGATGACACCGAGGCGGATGAAGTCGTGGCGGGCCATCGACGCCGCGATGAACTCGATCGCGCAGCAGGCGAGGCCGAAGTTGAAGACCCAGAGCGAGTAGCGGCGGCCCCAGTTCAGGACCACCTTCATCGGCTCGGGGGCCAGGCGGGCGAGCGCGCCCAGACGCTTCGGTTCCGGCAGAAGCACCGGCTCGGGAGCCGAAGCGGCCGAAGAGGTCGCGTCCGGGTGCGGACGGGTCACGTCCATGTGAGGACGCCCTTCTTGTATGCGTACAGCAGGCCCACGGCCAGGAAGCCGAGGAAGATGAACATCTCCACGAGCGTCGCCGCGCCGTAGCCGGGCGCGGCGAAGACCGTCGCCCAGGGGAAGAGGAAGATCGAGTCGACGGCGAAGATCACGTAGAGGAAGGCGTAGACGTAGTAGCGGACCTGGGTGTGGGCCCAGCCCTCGCCGACGGGGTCGACGCCGCATTCGTACGTCATGAGCTTCTCGGGCGTCGGCACGACGGGCCGCAGCAGACGGCCCGCTCCGAAGGCGACGGCGACGAACAGCACGCCGACCACGGCGAGCAGTCCGACGACCGAATAGGACTCGAAATAGTCCGCCGCGACGACGGTCCCGGCTGTCTCGGCGGCCCCAGCGGTCCCGGTCGCCACGACCATGGTCGGTTCCGGCACGTCCGCCCCTCGCTCCCTGACCTCGTATGACCCCGTACTGACTACGCGCCGACTACGCGTGCGCCGTGCGATGCGCCGCGTTCGACGATCTGTACGCACCGGAGTCTAGGGCCTGATAAAGAGACGGTAAGCAGCCCGTCACGGGTAGGCATGATGCGACGGCTTTCCCGGGCCGCGCTCCGGCCGCCTTCCAACCGCCTTCCAACCGCCTTCCGGCCGCCTTCCAACCGCCTTCCGGCCGTCTTCCGACCGTCTTCCGGTCGGCTTCCGGTGGTCTTCCGGCCGACTTCGGGCCGTCTTCCGGTCGTCCTACGGCATGGTGGGGTTTTCCCCAGGGGATCCGGGCGGTCCGCCTCATGGCGCAGCGGCCCGCAGCCCGGCAGGGTGGCGCTTATGACCGAACGCATCCTCGCCGCCGACACTCCGGACGGCGGCACCGACCGGCCGCCACCCGCACGCTTCGCGTACGACCGGCACACCTGGAAGGAGATCGCGCATCTCCTGGCCAACCTGCCGGTGTCGCTCGTCGGGTTCACGTACGTGGTGACCGTGCTGTTCACGGGTGCCTTCCTGACCCTGACGGTGATCGGGTTTCCGCTGCTCGCGGCCGGGCTGATGGGCGCCCGCCAGCTGGGCAAGCTGGAGCGGGGCCGGGCCAGGGGGCTGCTCGGGGTGCGGGTGGACGAGCCGAGCCCGCTGCCGTTGCGCGGGCGGGGCGGGTTCTTCGCACAGCTGTGGATGTCGCTGAAGGATCCGGTCGGCTGGCGCACGGTGCTGTACGAGTTCATGCGGCTGCCGTGGGGCGTGGTCACCTTCACCGTCACCCTGGTCTCGTTGTTCGTGCTGTGGCCGGTGCTTCCGTACATCGCACGAGGACTGGCCAACGCGGACCGCGCGATGGTGCGCGGACTGCTCTCGCCCTCGGACGAGCTGGAGCGGCGGATCGCCGAGCTGGAGTCCGACCGGGGAGTGGTCGTCGACACCGCCGCGGCCGATCTGCGGCGCATCGAGCGCGATCTGCACGACGGGGCGCAGGCCCGGCTGGTGAACCTCGCGATGGGCCTCGGCCTGGCGAAGGAGAAGCTGCTGGAGGGCCATGCTGACGAGACCGTCGCCGCCATGGTCGACGAGGCGCACGGCGAGGTGAAACTGGCGTTGCAGGAGTTGCGGGATCTGGCCCGCGGAATCCATCCCGCGGTCCTCACCGACCGCGGTCTGGACGCCGCGCTGTCCTCGGTCGCCTCGCGCTGCACGGTGCCGGTGAAGGTGACCGCCGATCTGCCGATGCGGCCGGCCGCGGCCATCGAGGGCATCGCGTACTTCACCGTCTCCGAACTCCTTCAGAACGTCAGCAAGCACAGCGGGGCGCGGTCCGCGTCCGTCGACGTCTGGCGCTCCGACAACCGCCTCCTCATACAGGTCTGGGACGACGGCCGCGGCGGGGCCGCCCTCGACGGCGGCACGGGAATGGCGGGACTCGCGGACCGGCTCGGCGCGGTGGACGGCTTGTTCGTCATCGACTCACCGGTGGGGGGACCGACGACGATCACGGCGGAACTGCCGTGGCGGGACCGGGAACTGACCGAGTAGGCGGAACCGGTGGAGTGGGGCGGAGCGGGTGGAGTGGGCTGAGCACGTCGAGTGGGCCGAGCAGGCGGGACAGGCGCGGATGCGGACCTCGCGTCCTCCGGGCCCGGCCCGCGCGCACCTGCCTGCACACACGTGCCCGGCCCACGCACACCTGCCTGCACACACGTGCCCGGCCTGCACACGCCCGCCCGCCCGCACGTGCCCGCCTGTATTCATGCCTGCCACCGTCGTGGACCCGACGCGCTGCCCAGCCGTACCCCCGGCCCCAGCCCGAACCCCAACCCCGGACCGGCACCGACACCGGCACCAACTCCGACCCCAGAAGGTAGGGAAAACCCCCGCCCCAAGACGCCGACTCGCTCCATGTCCCGGCTGCGCGCGACCGAGCACTGTGGAGTTACAACAGCGGACGAGTAGAAACGGACGGCGGCCATGGCCACGGAGTACGGACAGGGATACGGGTGGGACGGCGGACCCGGGTTCCGCGGGGAGGGCGCCGAGGAGCGGCGGCACCGGCTCCCGGCCGCGCTGCGGGCGCCGGTCGAGGCGCGCAGCTGGCGTGAGTTCGGGTACCTGATGCTGAGCCTGCCGGTCAGCATCATCATGTTCACCTTCGCCGTGACGATGGTGTCGCTCGGCGCGGGCCTGCTGGTCACGTTCCTGGGCATACCGGTGCTCGCCGCTGGCCTCGCGGGCTGCCGCGGTCTCGGCGCGCTGGAGCGGACCCGGGCGCGCGGGCTGCTGGGGCTCGACGTCGCGGCGCCGGAGCCGCTGCGGATGTCGAAGCAGGGCGCGATGGCGTGGGTGGGCGCGATGCTGAAGAGCGGCGCGTCCTGGCGGCATCTGCTGTACGCGGTGCTGCACTTCCCCTGGGCCGTGTTCGCCTTCTCCGTCGCCATCACCTTCTGGGTGTACGGCTGGGCGATGCTGACGTATCCGCTCTGGTTCTGGCTGTTCCCGGTCTACGGCGGGCAGGACGGCATCCAGCTGTACGGGGACCAGGGGCACAGCATCTATCTGGACAACCCCTTCGAGATCACGGTGACCGCGCTGGTGGGCCTGCTGCTCACGATGGCCACGCCGTGGATCGTGCGGGCGCTGACGCAGGTGGACCGGCTGCTGGTGCACGGGCTGCTCGGGCCGTCGCGGCTGGCCACGCGGGTCGTCGAGCTGGAGTCGGACCGGGGCGTCGTGATCGACACGGCGGCGGCCGACCTGCGGCGCATCGAGCGCGATCTGCACGACGGGGCGCAGGCCCGGCTGGTGGCTCTCGCGATGGATCTGGGGCTGGCGAAGGAGAAGCTCACGGAGGATCCGGAGGCGGCGGCGCGGATGGTGGGCGAGGCGCACGGTGAGGTGAAGACGGCGCTTCAGGAGCTACGGGATCTGGCGCGCGGGATCCATCCCGCGGTCCTCACCGACCGCGGTCTGGACGCCGCGCTGTCCTCGGTGGCGTCCCGGTGCACGGTTCCCGTGCAGGTCGAGGTCGATCTGCCGGCCCGGCCGGCGCCGGCGATCGAGGGGATCGCGTATTTCACCGTCTCGGAGCTGCTGCAGAACATCAGCAAGCACTCGCGGGCCACCCGGGCCTCGGTCGATGTCTGGCGGATCGAGAACCGGCTCATGATCCAGGTGGTCGACAACGGTGTGGGCGGCGCGGACGTCGCCGCCGGCTCGGGGCTCGCGGGGCTGGCGGAGCGGCTCGACGCGGTCGACGGCATCCTCGTGGTGGACTCCCCTGTCGCCGGGCCGACTCGCATCACGGCGGAGCTGCCCTGGCGGGGGTGAGTCGTTCCCTTCCCCGGACCCGCCCCTTCCCGAAACAGTTCCCCGCGCCCCTGACGGGGTGCGGTAGGTGGCCCATCCACCCACGAACCGACAACGATTCCCTCACCCACCCTCAGTCGGTCCCGAATGCTGGAATGCTGGGGGTTGACATACGAGCGTGGGGGGCCGAGCAATCGTGGAGGACAGGGTGCGCGTGGTCATCGCCGAGGATTCAGTGCTGCTCAGGGAGGGCCTGACCCGGTTGCTGACCGACCGTGGGCACGACGTGATCGCCGGAGTCGGGGACGGGGAGGCGTTGATCAAGACGATCACGGAGTTCGCTGCGCAGGACGCGCTGCCGGACGTCGTGGTCGCGGACGTACGGATGCCCCCGACGCACACGGACGAGGGCGTGAAGGCGGCCGTGCAGCTGCGCAAGCAGCACCCGGGACTCGGGGTACTCGTGCTGTCGCAGTACGTGGAGGAGCAGTACGCCACCGAACTCCTCGCCGGTTCCAGTCACGGCGTCGGCTATCTGCTGAAGGACCGGGTAGCCGAGGTGAGGGAATTCGTGGACGCGGTCGTCCGCGTGGCCCGCGGCGGCACCGCGCTGGATCCCGAGGTCGTCGCGCAGCTGCTCGGGCGCAGCCGCAAGCAGGACGTCCTCGCGGGGCTGACGCCACGCGAGCGGGAGGTCCTGGGACTCATGGCCGAGGGGCGGACCAACTCCGCGATCGCACGACAGCTCGTGGTCAGCGACGGCGCGGTCGAGAAGCACGTGAGCAACATCTTCATGAAGCTGGGCCTGTCCCAGAGTGACGGGGATCACCGGCGTGTTCTCGCGGTCCTCACCTACCTGAACTCCTGACGACCTGACACTGTGTCAGAAATCCATCACAACGCAAGCACGAGAGCCGGGCATGAGCACGAGAACCAAAGGATGAGCGTCAAGCGTCTTCACAGGTAACGCCGGGGGGCGGATAAATCATGGCAAATCAGGGTGTCCGACGGTCTCAAAAAGGGGTCCACCGTACGAACGGTCAGGGGAAGGCGACCCTTAGCGACGTAGGGTTGGACCCGGGATGGCCTGCGGGAGGGCCGATCCCGGCCAGCCGCCTCGAAGGAGGTTCACTTCAGTGACCAGTCAGGTCAGCAGTCCAGCCGAGCACGCCGACGGAACCGTCGTAGGAGAACAGCGCAAACCGGCGGGCACAAAGGATGTACGCCGGCTGGACCGGGTGATCATCCGGTTCGCGGGGGACTCCGGTGACGGTATGCAGCTCACCGGAGACCGCTTCACCTCCGAGACGGCATCCTTCGGAAACGACCTTTCGACACTGCCGAACTTCCCCGCCGAGATCCGCGCGCCCGCAGGCACCCTGCCGGGCGTTTCGTCTTTCCAGCTGCATTTCGCCGACCACGACATCCTCACCCCCGGCGACGCGCCCAACGTCCTCGTGGCGATGAACCCGGCCGCGCTGAAGGCCAACATCGCCGACGTGCCGCGCGGCGCGGAGATCATCGTCAACACGGACGAGTTCACCAAACGGGCGATGCAGAAGGTCGGCTACGCCACGAGCCCCCTGGAGGACGGTTCGCTGGACGGTTACAGCGTCCACCCCGTCCCCCTCACCACCCTCACCGTCGAGGCGCTCAAGGAGTTCGACCTCACCCGCAAGGAGGCCGAGCGCAGCAAGAACATGTTCGCGCTGGGCCTGCTGAGCTGGATGTACCACCGGCCGACCGAGGGCACCGAGAAGTTCCTGGCCACCAAGTTCGCCAAGAAGCCCGACATCGCGGCGGCCAACATCGCCGCGTTCCGCGCGGGCTGGAACTTCGGCGAGACCACCGAGGACTTCGCCGTCTCCTACGAGATCGCGCCGGCCACCGCGGCCTTCCCGACCGGCACCTACCGCAACATCTCCGGGAACCTGGCCCTGTCCTACGGCCTGATCGCGGCCTCGAAGCAGGCGGACCTGCCCCTCTACCTGGGCTCCTATCCGATCACTCCGGCCTCGGACATCCTGCACGAACTCAGCAAGCACAAGAACTTCGGCGTACGGACCTTCCAGGCCGAGGACGAGATCGCCGGTATCGGCGCCGCACTGGGGGCGGCCTTCGGCGGCTCGCTCGCCGTGACCACCACCTCCGGACCGGGTGTGGCGCTGAAGTCGGAGACGATCGGGCTCGCGGTGTCGCTGGAACTGCCGCTGCTGGTCATCGACATCCAGCGCGGCGGCCCCTCCACCGGCCTGCCCACCAAGACCGAACAGGCCGACCTGCTCCAGGCCATGTTCGGCCGCAACGGCGAGGCACCGGTGCCCATCGTGGCCCCCCGGACCCCCGCCGACTGCTTCGACGCCACCATCGAAGCAGCCCGCATCGCCCTCACCTACCGCACCCCGGTCCTGCTGCTGTCCGACGGCTACCTCGCCAACGGCAGCGAACCGTGGCGGATCCCGGAGACCGACGAACTCCCCGACCTGCGCGTGCAGTTCGCCCAGGGCCCCAACCACACCCTGGACGACGGCACCGAGGTCTTCTGGCCGTACAAACGCGACCCGGGGACCCTCGCCCGCCCCTGGGCGATCCCGGGCACGCCGGGTCTCGAACACCGCATCGGCGGCATCGAGAAGCAGGACGGCACCGGCAACATCTCCTACGACCCCGCCAACCACGACTTCATGGTCCGTACGCGCCAGGCGAAGATCGACGGCATCGACGTACCGGACGTAGAGGTCGACGACCCGAACGCCGCCACCACCCTCGTCCTGGGCTGGGGCTCCACCTACGGGCCCATCACCGCGGCGGTACGGCGGCTGCGGGCGGCCGGGGAGGCGATCGCGCAGGCGCATCTGCGGCACCTCAACCCGTTCCCGGCGAATCTCGGCACGGTGCTGAAGGCGTACGACAAGGTGGTGATCCCCGAGATGAACCTCGGCCAGCTCGCCACCCTGGTCCGGGCGAAATACCTGGTCGACGCCCACTCGTACAACCAGGTCAACGGAATGCCGTTCAAGGCCGAACAGCTCGCCACGGCTCTCAAGGAGGCCATCGATGGCTGAGACGACCACGGAAGGTCCGGGCACGATCGAGGCGCTCACTCTGGTGCCCAAGGCCGAGGCCAGGCAGTCCATGAAGGACTTCAAGTCCGATCAGGAAGTGCGCTGGTGCCCCGGCTGCGGTGACTACGCGATCCTCGCGGCAGTACAGGGCTTCATGCCCGAACTGGGTCTCGCCAAGGAGAACATCGTCTTCGTCTCGGGCATCGGCTGCTCGTCCCGTTTCCCGTACTACATGAACACGTACGGGATGCACTCCATCCACGGCCGCGCCCCCGCCATCGCCACCGGGCTCGCCTCCTCCCGCCGGGACCTGAGCGTGTGGGTGGTGACCGGTGACGGGGACGCGCTGTCCATCGGCGGCAACCACCTCATCCACGCCCTCCGCCGGAACGTGAACCTCAAGATCCTGCTCTTCAACAACCGGATCTACGGACTCACCAAGGGCCAGTACAGCCCGACCAGCGAGGTCGGCAAGATCACCAAGTCCACGCCGATGGGCTCCCTGGACGCACCCTTCAACCCGGTGTCGCTGGCCATCGGCGCGGAGGCGTCGTTCGTGGCGCGGACCGTGGACTCCGACCGCAAGCATCTGACGGAGGTGCTGCGGCAGGCCGCGGCCCACCCGGGCACCGCCCTCGTCGAGATCTACCAGAACTGCAACATCTTCAACGACGGCGCCTTCGAGGTCCTCAAGGACAGGCAACAGGCCGAGGAAGCCGTCATCCGCCTCGAACACGGACGCCAGATCCGCTTCGGCGCCCCGCTCGACAGCGGCCTCGGCTCCAAGGGCGTCGTACGCGATCCGGTGACCGGCGACCTGAAGGTCGTCACCGTCACTCCGGAGAACGAGCCGCAGATCCTGGTCCACGACGCGCACTCCGCCTCGCCCACCACGGCGTTCGCGCTGTCCCGGCTCGCCGACCCGGACACGCTGCACCACACGCCGATCGGCGTCCTGAGGGCCGTCGACCGCCCGGTCTACGACACACAGATGGCCGACCAGCTCGACACGGCCATCGAACAGAACGGCAAAGGCGACCTGTCGGCACTGCTCGCGGGCGGGGACACCTGGACGGTCGTCGGCTGACACCCACACCGTCGTACGGATTCGGTGAGGCCCGGGCTCTTCAGGCCCGGGCCTCACCGTTTGCCCGGCCGGCCTACAGGTCGCCGTTCACCTGGCGCGCCTTCAGCTCGTCGTATGCCTGGCGGGCCTTCAGTACGGCGTCCATCCGCTCCTCGGTCCAGCCCGCGAGGGCCTTCACCTGGTCGGCGGCCTCGCGGCCCAGGTCGGTCAGTGAGTAGTCGACGCGTGGCGGGATGACCGGCTTGGCGTCCCGGTTCACGAGTCCGTCGCGCTCCAGGGTCTGCAGGGTCTGGGTGAGCATCTTCTCGCTGACCCTGCCGATCGCGCGGCGCAGCTCGCTGAAGCGGTAGGGCCGCTCAAGGAGCTCGATCAGGACCAGGACGCCCCAGCGGCTGGTGACGTGCTCCAGCACGAGGCGGTACGGACACATCGCCTCGCCGGTGTCGTACTTGCTGACTGCTTCCTTGCTGACTGCTTCGGTGCTTACGGCCATGCCAGTACCTTACTTCAAAGTGGGTACTTTCGCAGAGTTAGTGCGGCTCCTATGGTTAGTGCCATACCCACCCCACAAGGAGTTGTTTCCACCATGAGCATCGTCGTCACCGGAGCCACCGGACACCTCGGCCGTTTCGTCATCGAGGGCCTGCTGGAGAAGGTCCCGGCCGACCGGATCACGGCCGTCGTCCGCAGTGAGGAGAAGGGGGCGGACTTCGCGGCCCGCGGCGTGAAGCTCGCGATCGCCGACTACAACGCTCCCGAGACCTTCGACGGCCTCTTCTCCGCCGGCGACAAGGTGCTGCTCATCTCGGGCAACGAGTTCGACAAGGGCCGCGTCGCCCAGCACAAGGTCGTCCTCGACGCCGCCAAGGCCGCCGGCGTCGCGCTCCTCGCGTACACCAGCGCTCCGGGCAGCCTGTCCGCCGCGCTGGCCGACGACCACCGCGGCACCGAGGCGGCGATCCTGGAGTCCGGCGTGACGTACGCCCTGCTGCGCAACGGCTGGTACAACGAGAACTACACCGAGAACCTGGCCCCGGTCCTGGAGCACAACGCCGTCGTCCAGGCCGCCGGCGAGGGCAGGATCTCCGCGGCCTCCCGCGCGGACTACGCGGCCGCCGCCGTGGCCGTGCTGACCGGCGAGGGCCACGAGAACAAGACGTACGAGCTGGGCGGCGACACGGCGTTCGGCTTCGCCGAGTACGCGGCCGAGCTGAGCCGGCAGACCGGCAAGGAGATCGCCTACAACTCCGTCCCCGGCGAGGTGTACGAGGGCATCCTGACCGGCGCCGGACTGCCCGCCCCCTTCGCCACGATCCTGGCCGGCGTCGACGCGTCGATCGAGAAGGGCGAGCTGGTCGTCGCCACCGGTGACCTGTCCCGGCTGACCGGCCGGCCGACCACGCCGATCGCGGAGTCGATCGCGGCGGCGCTGAAGGGCTGATCGCCGCCCCCCTTGGAACACCCTCGCTCGCGAGCCACGGGAAGCACCCCGTCTGTCATGACCGTATGGCGATACGGGCATGACAGGCGGGGGCTCTCGGCGCTACCTTCTTGGATGTTGCGCGTGGTTCGGACGCCGCGCGTCCGCAGCGTGGTGAGCCGCGCGTCCGCTGCCTGGGGAAAGTGAGGGGCCGTGCCGGTGGAGTCCAAGGGTGAACAGCACATAGGTCTGGATTCCAAGGGCGAACAGCGGATCGGTCTGCTGAACGGCTTCGCGGCGTACGGCATGTGGGGGCTCGTGCCCCTGTTCTGGCCGCTCCTGCAACCCTCGGGAGCGGCGGAGATCCTCGCCCACCGCATGGTGTGGTCGCTGGGCGTCGTGGTGATCGCGCTCGTGGTGATGCGGCGCTGGGCCTGGGCCGGTCCGCTGCTGCGACAGCCGCGCAGACTGGGCCTGATCACCATCGCGGCGGCCACCATCACGGTCAACTGGGGCGTCTACATCTGGGCCGTGAACGCCGGCCACGTGGTGGAGGCGTCCCTCGGCTACTTCATCAACCCGCTCGTCACCATCGCGATGGGCGTCCTGCTCCTGAAGGAGCGGCTGCGGCCCGCGCAGTGGGCGGCCGTGGGCATCGGCTTCGCCGCGGTGCTCGTACTGACCGTCGGATACGGCCAACCGCCGTGGATCTCCCTCTGTCTCGCCTTCTCCTTCGCGACGTACGGGCTGGTGAAGAAGAAGGTCAACCTCGGCGGTATCGAGTCGCTGGCCGCGGAGACCGCGATCCAGTTCCTGCCCGCGCTGGGCTATCTGCTGTGGCCGTCGTCCCGGGGCGACGCGACCTTCGGCGGCGAGGGCACCGGGCACGCGGCGCTGCTGGCCGCGACCGGTGTGGTGACCGCGCTGCCGCTCGTCTGCTTCGGGGCGGCGGCGATCCGGGTGCCGCTGTCGACACTGGGACTGCTCCAGTACCTCGCGCCCGTGCTGCAGTTCCTGCTCGGCATCCTGTACTTCCACGAGGCGATGCCCGCCGAGCGGTGGGCCGGGTTCGCGCTGGTGTGGGCCGCGTTGTCGCTGCTGACGTGGGATGCGCTGCGGACGGCGCGGAAGTCCAGGATGGTGTTGCGCGAGGCGGCCACCGCCGCCACCGCTGCCACCGCCGCCTCGGAAGCGGCCCGGGAGGCGGCGGCCGCGAGCCCGACCGCCACCCGCGGCACCACCACCAGCGACACCGCCACCAGCAGCAACACGTAGTCGGTGACGCCGTCGTAACCGACGGCGTCAGTAATCCGTGTCCTTGCCGAGGAACAGTTCCGCGAAGCCGGTCGCCGCGGCGGGTGAGGCGAGGATCCGCCGCAGCCTGGCCATCGAGGTACCCGCCTTGAAGGGATCGCCGGACGAGGCGCCGTGGTACACGTCGGAGAGCCACTGCGAGAACTCCTGGTACTGCCACACCCGGCGCAGACAGGCCGCCGAGTAGCCGCGCAGCCCGCTGTCGTCCCCCTTGCCGTAGTACGCGACGAGCGCGTCGCCGAGCAGCAGGGAGTCGTGGATCGCGAGGTTCATGCCCTTAGCACCGATCGGCGCGAGGAGGTGGGCCGCGTCGCCGGCCAGATACAGCCGCCCGTACGCCATCGGCTCCACCACGTAGTTGTGCATGGCCAGGACCCGCTTCTCGATCAGCTTGCCCTCGTTGAGCGGCTGGGCCCCCTCCGCCCCGAGGCGTGCGTGGAGCTCGGCCCACACGCGCTCGTGCGACCAGTTCTCCGGATCGTCGTCGGGCGGGCACTCCAGGTAGTAGCGGGTGACCTGCGGACTGCGGGCCATGTGACCGGCGAACCCGCGCGGATGGATACCGAAGACGACACAGTCGGACGACGGCGGCGCCTCGGCCAGCAGCGCCAGCCAGCCGACACCGAAGTCGTGCCGGGCGACGGTGACGTGCTCCGCGGGCATACGGTCCCGGCTCACCCCGCGTGCGCCGTCGCAGCCCGCGATGAACTCGCAGTCCAGGCGGACCCGTTCACCCGTCTCCGGATCCGTGTACGCCACCGAGGGCCGGTCCGTGTCGATCCCGGCCGGCTCGACGTCTAGGACGCCGAACCGGATGTCGCCGCCCCGGACGTCCGCGTACTCCCGCACCAGGTCCGTCACCAGCAGCGGCTGGGGGTACACGTAGTGGCGGTGGCCCGACACATCGGCGTACGGGAACCTGTGGCGCTCCCCGGCGAACCGGAACTCGCACTCGGTGTGCGCCACGGTGTTCGCCAGGAGCCGGTCCGCCAGGCCCCGCCCCTCCAGCGCGCGGACCGCCCACTCCTCCAGGAAGCCCGCACGCGGCCGCTGTTCGATGAACTCCCTGCTCTCGTTCTCCAGCACCACGCAGTCGACCGAGGCGGCCCGGAGGATGTTGGCGAGGGTGAGTCCCGCGGGCCCCGCCCCCACTATGACGACGCGGGTGCGCTGGGGGCGGGCGGGAGCGGGAGCGGACGGAGCGGAGGCGTCTGCGGTCATGCGAACAGTATGGCGAATCCGGTGTGGCCCGATTGTCAACTCGAAGCCTGCCGGGTGGGGTTGGCGGACGCGTCGGGAATGGCCGCGGTGGTCGAGGTAGCCGTCACGGCAACGGTGGCGGTGGCCGCGGCCGTGGTGGGTGCGGAGGGCGCTCCGGCCGACGGCGGCTTCGTACGGCTTCCGAGGCCGAAGGACGACAGCAGCGCGCCCAGTGTCACCATCGCCACCGGGACGATCAGGGCCGCGCGGAAGGCGGAGAGGGTGGCGTCCGGGTCGGAGCCCCTGAGGAGGTGACGGGAATGGGTAGGGGCGGCGGAGGCGGAAGAAGGCCTCAGCCGTCCCCCTCGGCCCGACGGGCCCGATGCGTGCGGGCCTTCTGGCGGTTGCCGCAGTGTTCCATGGCGCACCAGCGCCGCCGCCCGGGCCGCGAGGTGTCGACGAAGAGCAACGCGCAGTTGTGGGACCCGCACTCCCGGATCCGATCCGCGTACGGCCCGGTGAACAGCTCCACCGCGTCCCGCGCAACGGTGGCCAGCAACCGCGCCCCGGTGGCCCCCGGCGCCCACCCGCGCGACCCGTCCGCCTCGATCCGGGCGGCAAGCGGCGCCCCGGCCGCGGCGGCGTTGACGACGTCAAGCTGACGGGCCTGGAGAGGCCGCCCATGAGCCCGGTCCGCGGCCAGCAGGAAGACCGCGTCGCGCAGGGCTCGCGTTTGCGTCAACTCCCCTTCCGTGACGGTCACTTCAAGCCCGCCGGGCAACCGGCTGCGCTCCACCCAGCGCACCAGATCCGCGGGCTCGTGCAGCACCTCGTACCGCGCGAACTCCCCCGGCCCGCCCGTCGTGACGAGCTCCATGCACAGCGCCCCGGGGTCGAAGCGGAACGACTTCCCCCCGTACGACACGAGAGTCAGTCCGGGCGATTTCATTGCACGCTCACTCACGTAACCACTATAACTGGTTACCATGACAGAGACCCAGCCCCAGCCCCAGACACCCTCGTCGGCACCGGCGCCCCTGCACTGGAAGCTCGTCATCGACGCGGGCGATCCGCACGCGCAGGCCGACTTCTGGGCCGCCACCCTCGGCTATCTGGTCGAGGACCACAGCGCCCTGGTCGAGCGTCTGCTCGGCTTCGGCGCCGTACCGCCCGAGATCACCGTCGAGTCGCACGGCCGCCGAGCCTGGCGCGACGCCGCGGCCGTGCGCCACCCCGACGATCCGTACGACAAGGACAGCGGAACCGGACTCGGACGACGGCTGCTCTTCCAGCGCGTGCCGGAGCCGAAGACGATGAAGAACCGGGTGCACATCGACGTGCACACCGGGGACAGGCCGCGGGAGGGGGAGGTCGCACGGCTGACCGGGCTGGGGGCGGCGACGCTCCGGGAGGTGAAGGAGCAGGGCGGCGAGTGGGTCGTGATGGCGGATCCGGAGGGCAACGAGTTCTGCGTGCACTGACACGCGAGGACCCACCGGGGGCCGAGGTGTCCGTCCGTACGCGGCAACCGGGGATGCCCGCCCGGGCATCCGCCCGTACACGGCAACGAGGAAACGGCCGCCCCCGTCCCCCATCCCCCATGACGCCCCGGAGCGTCATGAGCGACCGCGGTCAGGTGAACTCCAGGGGTCCGCTATGCGAACAGCCCTGACCGGATTGCGCTCTTGACGGAACGTCAGCCTCAGCTTCACCATCAGGCACCCATTCCCGTATGGAATTCGGAGCCCCCCACATGAAGCTCTCTGTTCCCGGACGTGTCACGGGTGCCGCGGTCATAGCCGTCGCCGCACTCCTCACGACGAGCGCGATAGCCGACGCCGCGCCCGCGCGCGTGGCCGCCGCACCCGACATACCCGTCGCCAACGTCAAGGCCCATCTCACCCAGCTGCAGTCCATCGCCACCGCCAACGGCGGCAACCGCGCCCATGGACGCACCGGCTACAAGGCCTCCCTCGACTACGTGAAGGCCAAGCTGGATGCGGCCGGATTCACCACGACCATCCAGCAGTTCACCGCCTCCGGCCGCGTCGGCTACAACCTGATCGCGGACTGGCCCGGCGGCGACGCCAACCAGGTCGTCATGGCGGGCTCCCACCTCGACAGCGTCACGACGGGGGCCGGCATCAACGACAACGGCTCTGGCTCGGCGGCCGTACTGGAAGCCGCGCTCGCCGTGTCCCGCGCCCAGTACCAGCCCACGAAGCATCTGCGGTTCGCCTGGTGGGGAGCGGAGGAGCTGGGCCTGGTCGGCTCGCGCTACTACGTCAACAGCCTCTCCACCGCCAACCGCGCCAAGATCAGCGGTTACCTCAACTTCGACATGATCGGGTCGCCGAACCCCGGCTACTTCGTCTACGACGACGACCCGGCCATCGAGAAGACCTTCAAGGACTTCTACGCGGGTCTCGGCGTCGCCACCGAGATCGAGACCGAGGGCGACGGCCGCTCGGACCACGCCCCCTTCAAGAGCGCGGGCATCCCCGTCGGCGGCCTCTTCACCGGCGCGAGCAACACCAAGTCCGCGGCCCAGGCCGCCAAGTGGGGCGGCACGGCGGGCCAGTCGTTCGACCGCTGCTACCACTCCTCGTGCGACACGACGTCGAACATCAACGACACCGCCCTGAACCGGAACAGCGACGCACTGGCGTACGCGGTCTGGGAGCTATCGGAGTAGCCGGACAGGCGGATCCACTCCGGCAGACTCCGGTCGGATCCGGTCGGCTCCAGACGACTCCGGACGACTCCGGTCCGCCGCGGCCCGATCTCCGGGGTAGCCGACGACTGCATGCGTGTGCATATACTGCGTACGCATGCAGTCGTCGTACGCCTTCCATGACGGAGCCGCTCATGACCCGCCACTTCCTGTTCCTCCTGGGCAGCGCCCGCGACAGCGGCAACACCGAGCTCCTGGCCCGCAAGGCCGCGGAACAACTGCCGGCCGACGTCACACAGCGCTGGCTGAGTCTCACCGAGCATTCGGTGCCCGACTTCGAGGACCTGCGCCACGACAGCGACCATGTCCGGCCGTCCGGCGACAACACGGCCCTGCTGCTCGACGCCACGCTCGCGGCGACGGACCTCGTCATCGCCTCCCCCCTGTACTGGTACTCCCTGTCCGCGCACACCAAGCGCTACCTGGACCACTGGTCGGGCTGGCTGCGCACCCCGGGTCTCGACTTCAAGAAGACGATGGCCGGGCGCACGCTGTGGGGCGTCACCGCCCTCGCGCACGAGGAGGAAGAGGTCGCCGACCCGCTGATCGGCACGCTCAACCACTCGGCCGCGTACATGGGGATGCGATTCGGCGGCGTCCTCCTCGGCAACGGCAGCAAGCCCGGGGACGTCCTGACCGACTCCGCCGCCCTGACCCGCGCCAAGACGTTCTTCGCGCAGGAGCCCCCGCTCGCCCGCTTCCCGTACGACGGCTGAGCTACGCCGTGATGTCCTTCGCCGTGAACCGCGCCCACGCCGCCGCGCCGAACACCGCCGCGTACAGCCCCTGGAGCTGCAGGTTGCGTATCAGGTCGTCCCAGTAAATCGGGTCGCGCATGAGGTCGGCGAAGGACAGCCAGTAGTGCGAGAAGAAGTACGGCTGTATCGCGTGGAGCTGGGGGATCTGGTCGAGGATCTGCACGGTGATGAGCAGGCCGACGGTCGTCGCCATCGCCGCGATCCCGCTGTTCGTCAGGGTCGAGACGAACAGGCCGAGGGCCGCGATCCCGATCAGTGACGCGGCGACGGCCAGGGCGATCAGCAGCGCCCGCCCGAGCCCCTCGCCGAAACTGATCCGCGTGCCGGAGATCGTCGTCAGTTCGCCCAGTGGGAACAGGAGCGCGCCCACGATGAGCGCCGAGGTCGCCACCACGAGGGTCGCGATGACGCAGAAGGCCAGCGTGGTCGCGTACTTGGTGATCAGCAGGCGGGTCCGGCCGGCCGGGGCGACCAGCAGATAGCGCAGTGTCCCCGCGTTGGCCTCGCCCGCTATCGCGTCGCCCGCGACGACGCCGACCGCCATCGGCAGGAAGAACGGCAGGGTGGCGGCGAGTGCGGTGAAGACCAGGAACAGTCCGTTGTTGGTGATCTGCGCGATGAAGGCGGGCCCCTCGCCTCCGCCTCCTCCGGCCGACGAACCGTCGCTCGTCTCGATCTTGACCGCGATCCCGACCAGCACCGGCACCGCGGCCAGCACGGCGAGCAGCGCGATCGTCCGCCACCGCCGGAGTGTGGTCCCCAGCTCGTTGCGCAGCAGGCCGAGGGTCCACAGCGGCGTCGGCGTCCGTACCCCGGCCGCGGTCTTCGCGGCCTGGGCCGGCGGCTCGGTGAGTTCAGCCCGCGACATCGAATCCCTCCCCCGTGAGCGCCACGAATGCGTCCTCCAGCGAGGCCCGTTCGACCCCGAAGCCCCGGACGCGGACGCCCGCCGTCACCAGTGCCGCGTTCACCTCGGCGAGTTCGCGGTCCGGTGGCTCGGCGGTCACACGGTCCTCGGCGACCACGACATCGCTCACGCCCTGTTCCTTCAGCACCCGGGCCGCGTCGCCAGGATCCGGTGTCGTCACGACGAGTCGGCCCCGCGCGCCCGCGGCGAGGTCGGCCACCGGCCCCTGGGTGATCAGCCGTCCCTGGGCCATCACCGCCACGTGCGTACACACCTGCTCGATCTCGTCCAGCAGATGCGAGGAGAGGAAGACGGTGGTGCCGTCCGACGCCAACTCCCTCACCAGGGAACGGATTTCCCGCATCCCCTGCGGGTCGAGCCCGTTGGTCGGCTCGTCCAGCACCAGCAGTCGGCGCGGTTGCAGCAGAGCCGCCGCGAGTCCGAGCCGCTGCTTCATCCCCAGGGAGTACGCCTTCGCCTTCTTGCCCGCGGCTGCCGTCAGGCCGACGCGGTCCAGCGCGGCCGCGACGCGCGTACGCCGGGTGCGCGGGTCGGCGGTCGGGTCGGCCGAGTCGTAGCGCAGGAGGTTGTCGCGGCCGGAGAGGAAGCCGTAGAGAGCCGGTCCCTCGATGAGCGCGCCGACGTGCGGCAGCACGGTGCTCGTGGCGCGCGGCATGGGCTGCCCCAGCACGCGCGCCGTGCCGGACGTCGGCTCGATCAGGCCCATCAGCATTCTGATGGTGGTCGTCTTGCCGGAGCCGTTCGGTCCGAGGAAGCCGAAGACGCTGCCCGCCGGGACGGCCAGGTCGAGGCCGTCGACGGCGAGCTGTCCGCCGCGGTAACGCTTGGTGAGCGCGCGGGTGGCGATCACGGTGTCACCCGTGTCCGCGGTCGCTGCCGCGTCCGCCGCCGTGTCACCGGCCTTCGCCGTGTGACCGGCCTCCGCCGTGTCGCCCGCGTCGGCCGTGCCGCTCTCACCTGCCATGTCCCCGTCCGCGGTGGACAGTTCCGCCATCGACTCCCTCACTTCGCCTTTCCCACAAGGGGCTCCGGGACCGCGTGCGCTACTTCGCCGCGTTGGCCGCCTTCACCAGCGCGTCCTTGGTGACCGCGCCCGCGTAGACCTTGCCGTCGTCCGTGATGAGCGCGTTGACCAGGCGGGTCGAGAAGACCGTGCCCGAGCCGAACTTGCCGGTCACGTGGTCGCCCAGCGAGTCGAGGAAGCGACCCGCGTCGCCCGCGCCGGAGGACTCCGACGGCAGGCCCTCGCCGCCGGTGTCGAACTGGGCTATGGAGCTCCAGCCCTCACCGATGACGTTCAGGCCCTGGAACTCCTTGCCCAGGTCCTCGCCGCCCTTGGGCCGCGCCCGGTCCGCCTTGCCCTCGGCCTTCGCCTCGTCGCCCTCGGTGACCTTCGTGCCCTTGGGCGGGCTGAAGTCGAAGGTGGACGCGGCCGGCTTGGAGAAGTCGACCTTGGTGAAGCCCGCGTCGATGACGGCCGCGCCGCCGCTCGCCGGGGTCAGCGTGAACTTCAGGGGCAGCCCGGTCTTCGAGTCCACCGCGATGGAGATCGCGCCGACCGTCGAACCGGATGCCTTGGGCTTGATCAGCAGCTTGTAGGCGTCGCGGCCCGCGACCTGCGCCGTACCGTCGACGGTCACGGATGTCGTGTCGTCGGCCGCCTTCAGTGCCTCGTCGGCCAGTTCCTTGGGAGTGGCCGGCACGTCCTCGGACTTGCCCTTCGTCCCCTTCTCGTCGGCGCCGGAGGAGTCCTTCATGTGGTACGCCTCGTTCGACGCGCTGTCGTACGCCCACACCTCGTCGCCGTTGTGGATCACGCTGTACTCGGCGGCCTTGTCGAGCAGTGAGAGCTTCTGCTTGTCCTCGCCGTCGGACGCGACCCGCAACGTGTGCGTACCGGACGCCAGTTCAAGCAGCTTGGACGACGGGTCCGCGGAGGAACCCGAGTCGTCGCCGCCTCCGCCCATTCCGCCGCCGAGGCTGCTCTCCAGGCCGCCGAGGTTCGGCAGGCCGAGGTCCGTGCTGATCTTCACCGTGCCGGACAGCTGCTGTACGTCCGACGCCGCGATCTTCTCGATGAGCTGCTGGGCGGTGATGTCCGGCAGGTCCGGGTCGCCGGAACCGGCGAACGCCGGGACGAGCCCGATGGTCGCCGCCGCCACCCCCAGCACCGCGACGGGGACGACGTACCGAGCGGCTTTGCGTCGGCCGGTGCGCAGGTCCTCGTTCGTGTTGTCGTCGGATTCGTACGGTGCCATGTGTGCCCTACCTCCGTTGTCGGCGGCTGATGCACTCGTCCACCCCTGGCCGCCATTGTCACCCGAACTCCTGTGAAGTGGTGTGTCCAATCTGACCAAATCGGCCGGCGGAAAGCATCAGACCTCGGAGCCAACTCCGTGTACACCTGCGGTATGACATGGGTGGACGGCGCCTCCCCCGACCCGTAGGGGTCGTGCGGGGAAGACGCCGTCCGTGTATCTCGCCGGAGCCGGGTGAAACCCTTTCAGATCCGGGTGGATCACTTCCTGATCCCGGGTGGATGGCTTCCCGATCCGGGTGGATGGCTTCGCGATCCGGCGAATCAGCCGGTGGTCAGCGTGCTGTTCACCGGTTCACGAACACGTAGTCCGCCCCGTACGGAACTCCCACGATCTTGCCCACCTTGCAGGACCCGGCCGGAGCCACCCCACCCACGGTGTTCAGCCGCAGGATCTCCGCGGTGCCCGCGAGCAGCCCCCGGTGCTTGCCGGACTGCGTGGCCCTGAGGTCCAGTTCGGGGATGTTCTTGTCGCCGTTGGGGGTCTTGGAGATCAGCGCGCCGGTGACGGCGCTGCGGTCGGCCGCGATCCACTGCGGAGTACCCGAGTTGGGCTTCACGAACGAGTGCGCGATGGGACCGCCGAGCACAGCGGCCACGTCACGCTGGGCGAAGGACGTGGTGCCGTCGGCCGCCCTCTTGCACTCGTAGATCTGCTTGCCCTTGATGACGGACGCCTGGAAGTTGTTCAGCGCGTGCCGGAAGTCGAACTTCGTCGTGACCTTGTGGAGCTGGCCGCGGACGGCTCCGCCCGGGAACTCGGCGGTGTGCAGATTGGCGTAGAAACCGCCCGGGTCGGCCTTCAGCTGCCCGAGCAGTGCGGCGTCCTTGACCTTGACCGTGCCGGTGACCGTGCGGCCCCTGGCGTTGTCCAGCAGCTTGGTGAAGTCGACCTTGATACCGCCGTTGACCCCCTTGGCGCCCTGGTGGATGTGGAGCAGGGTCGGCTTTCCGGTGCCGCGCCACTTGACGGCGACGGACACCTTGTCCCCCTTGACCTTGACGAACTGGAGCGCCGCGCCGTCCTTGTCACCGACGGCGGGGCCGCCCTGCACCGGCACCTCGTTGGCACCGTTCAGGCTCGCGGCGAGGATGGTGCCACCGCTGCCGCCGGCGAGAGCGCCGCTCTGTACCTCGATGGACTGGCCCCCGTGCCCCGAGTGGCCCACGCTCGCGCTCTCGCTCGAACCCTTGCCGGAGCTCCCGCTGTCGGCGACCGCCGGGATGACGGCGGCGGCGACTCCGGCCGCGGTGGCCACCGCGACGCCGGTCATGACGAGCTTCTTACGACGCTGTGCGAACGTAACGATTGTCCCCATGATTCTTTTTTCTCCCCGTAGTTCCACTGACGCCCCCTGCGTCAGCTTCTATGAATGAACTACGGACGGGATCCGAGATTGGACTTGTTCCAGGTCTGTGACCTGCATCACATGCAGTGAGGATCTTGGAGACTGCCCGAGGGGGTCTTGGGAAAACGGGGAGACGCGCAGGTCAGCCCGCCCGGTGGACCACCGCGTCGCACAGCTCCACCAGCGCCGCCTTCGCGTCGCACTCGGGGAGCGGCGCCAGCGTGGCGCGGGCGTCCTCCGCGTACCGCACGGTGTCGCGGCGGGCCAGGTCCAGGGCCGGGTGCACCCGCAGCCTGGCCAGCGCCTCGGCGTGCCGCGCGTCGTCGGACAGGTCCGAGGCGAGCAGCTCCGACAGCGCGATGTCCTCGGCGAGCCCCAGCCGCTCCACGCGCTCGCGCAGCCGCAGCACGGGCATCGTCGGGATGCCCTCGCGCAGGTCGGTGCCCGGCGTCTTGCCGGACTCGCGCGAGTCACTGGCGATGTCCAGCACGTCGTCGGCGAGCTGGAAGGCGACGCCGAGCCGCTCGCCGTACTGCGTCAGCACGTCGACGACCGTCTCGTCGGCGCCCGACATCATCGCGCCGAATCGTCCCGCCACGGCGATCAGCGAGCCGGTCTTGCCGCTGAGCACGTCCATGTAGTGGTCGATCGGGTCGCGCCCGTCGCGCGGCCCCGCCGTCTCCAGGATCTGGCCGGTGACCAGCCGCTCGAACGCCTCCGCCTGGATGCGTACGGCCTCGGGGCCGAGGTCGGCCAGTATGTGCGAGGCCCGCGCGAAGAGGAAGTCGCCGGTGAGGACCGCGACCGAGTTGCCCCAGCGGCTGTTGGCACTGGGCACTCCGCGGCGCACGTCCGCCTCGTCCATCACGTCGTCGTGGTACAGCGTGGCGAGGTGGGTCAGCTCGACGACCACGGCCGAGGGCACGACACCCGGCGCGTACGGGTCGCCGAACTGTGCGGCGAGCGTCACGAGCAGCGGCCGGAACCGCTTGCCGCCCGCGCGCACGAGGTGCTGCGCGGCCTCCGTGATGAACGGGACCTCGCTCTTGGTGGCTTCGAGCAGTCCCTCCTCGACAGCCGCCAATCCGGCCTGGACATCGGCTTCGAGAGCCTGGTCCCGCACGCTCAGCCCGAACGGCCCGACGACGGTCACGAGGGTCTCCTGTCTGCTGACGCTCTCAGCGGCGGTCTCTGGATGCTCTGAGTGTGCTGTGCCTGCTGGGTACTACAGGTGCTGCGGATGCTGTGGGTGTTTGTCGATGTGTCGCTGCTGGCACTCAAGTCAGCGTATCCGGTCGCCTTTCGATCACAGTGAGCGCCCGCCCGTCACCTGCCACCACCCTGCCTGACACGCTCCACCTGCCCCCTTTTGCCCCCCGCTCCCAGCCGGGCGGTATCCGATCACGGAAGGTATGTTCTTGATCTGCCGATACGACTGATACATCCGGTACTGACGACACATGCGGTACGTCCTGAAAGCGAGCCATTTTTCAGGAAGTGATGCTTCTTGTCCCGCGACACGATCGAGTCCGACCCTGATCCGGAGCCCGATCCGGAGCCCGGTGGCCCGCCCTCGGGCCCCGCCGACGACCATGCCTTCCTCGGACAGCCCAGGGGTCTGCTCACCCTCTCGGGCCTGGAGGTCTGGGAGCGGTTCTCGTTCCTGGGGATGCAGGCGATCCTCGTCCTGTACTTCGCGGACACGGTGGCCCACGGCGGCATGGGCATGTCCGCCGGAACGGCCGCGTCCGTCTCGGCCGCGTACGGGACGCTGGTCTATCTGGTCTCGGTGGCCGGCGGCTGGCTGGCCGACCGCATCCTCGGCTCGTACCGGGCGGTCCTGTGGGGCGGCGTCCTGATCGCCTGCGGCCACTACGCGATGGCGGTGCCCACCGCGGCCATGACCTGGGCGGGACTCGGCCTGATCAGCGCGGGCACGGGCCTGCTGAAGCCGAACGTCGCCACCATGGTCGGCAAGCTCTACCGCACCGACGACGACCGCCGCGACGCCGGTTTCGCCGTGTACTACATGGCGATCAACATCGGCGCCTTCGCGGGCCCGCTGATCACCGGCTGGCTCGGCGACCACCAGGGCTGGCACTGGGGCTTCTCGGCGGCCGCGGTCGGTATGACCCTCGGTCTGATCCAGTACGTCGCGGGCCGCCGTCACCTGGCCGGACGCAGGAACATGGCCGAGTTCGCGCTGCCGCTGGCGTCCATGCGCAGGGCCGTCCGCCTGATCGCCCTCGGCCTGCTGGTGGCGGCCGTCCTCGCGGTCCTGCTGGCCGCCGCCGGATGGCTGACCATGAGCCGGTTCGTGGACCTGCTGACCCTGATCTCGGTGATCGCGCCGGTGGTCTACTTCGCGGTGATGTTCACGAGCCCCCGGGTGACGCCCGGGGAACGGGGCCGACTGCGCCCGTACATCGTGCTGTTCCTGGCCTCCACGGTCTTCAACTTCATCCTCTTCCAGGCGTACTCGACGATGATGCTGCTGGCCGCGTCCAACGCCGGGACGACGATCCTCGGCTTCGACTTCCCCGCCAGTTGGTACGCGTCCGCCCTGGGCGCCTTCGAGGTGGCACTCGCGCCGGTCGTGGCCGCGCTGTGGGTGCGGACGGGGCACAGCCAGCCGCACGCCTCCAACAAAATCGCGTTCGGGGTCGTGCTGGGAGGCCTGTCCTTCCTCCTGATGGTGCTGCCGACCTCCGGCCATGACAACGACGACTACCTGATGTCGGCCTGGTGGATCGTCGGCTCGTACCTCCTGCTGGGGCTCGGCGACGTCCTCCTGGAGACCTCCGGCATGTCGGCCACCACCAAGCTCGCCCCGCGGGCCTTCGCCAGCCAGACGATGTCCCTCTGGTTCCTCTCGCTGGCGCTCGCCAACGGCATCCAGGCCCAGACCGTGAAGCTCTACGACGACGTCTCCAAGCCCGCCTACTTCGGCGTCAACGGCGCGATCGCCGTCGCTGCGGGCCTGCTCGTGATCGCCGCCGCGCCCTGGCTGCGCCGCACGATGCACCCGGTCCACTGAGACCCCACAGGCCCTGGAGGTCACCGCCATGCGCATCCGTACGTCCTTCCCCTACGAGACGACTCACGAGGACTTCCGCGTTCCCCTCCCGGACGGAACCAAGCTCTACGCGCGCGTGTGGCGCCCGCTCACCGACGAACCCGTACCGGCCCTGCTCGAATACCTGCCCTACCGCCTGACCGACTGGACGGCCCCGCGCGACTGGCAGCGCCACCCCTGGTACGCGGGGCACGGCTATGCCTCCGTACGCGTGGACATCCGGGGGCACGGCAACTCCGAGGGCATGCCCGGCGACGAGTACTCGGCGACGGAGCTGGCCGACGGGGTCGAGGTCGTCAACTGGCTCGCCGCCCAGCCCTGGTGCTCGGGAAAGGTCGGCATGTTCGGCATCTCCTGGGGCGGCTTCAACTCCCTCCAGATCGCGGCCCTCGCGCCCGAGCCGCTCAAGGCGGTCGTCACGGTCTGCTCGACGGACGACCGCTATGACAACGACGTGCACTACATGGGTGGTTCCGTGCTCGCCGTCGACATGCACGCGTGGGCGGCGACCATGCTCGCGTTCGTCTCCCGCCCGCCGGATCCGGTCTACGCGGGCGAGGCCTGGCACGACCTGTGGATCAAACGACTGGAGACCGTCGATCCGTTCCTGCACACCTGGCTGGCGCACCAGACGAGGGACGACCACTGGCGCCGCGGCAGCGTGTGCGAGGACTACCCGGCGATCCGGGCGGCGGTGCTCGCGGTCGGCGGCTGGCACGACCCGTACCGGGACACGGTCCTGCGCCTGGTGGAACACCTCCCCGCGGACCGCGTACGGGGGATCGTCGGGCCGTGGTCGCACCAGTACCCCGACCGGGGCCTGCCGCCCGGCCCGGCGATCGGCTTCCTCCAGGAGACGCTGCGCTGGTGGGACCACTGGCTCAAGGGCACCGAGACCGGGATCATGTCCGAGCCGCTGCTGCGCTCGTACGTCAGCGACTCCCACCCGCCCGCGACCGTGTACCCGACGCTGCCGGGCCGCTGGGTCGGCGATCCGTCCTGGCCCTCTCCCCTGGTGGCCCCGGTGACGTACGCCCTCGGGGGTGAGCCCGTGGTGGTCCGGTCCCCTCAGCACACGGGGGTCGACGCCGGCCGTTTCTTCCCCTTCGGCAACGACGCGGACCTGCCGCCCGACCAGCGGGACGAGGACGCGAGGTCGGCGTGCTTCGACTTCGAGGTCCCGGAGGAGATCTGGGTGCTGGGCCGCCCGCGCGTGCGCCTGAGGCTCACCACGGAGGCGACGCGAGGACAAGTAGTGGCCCGAATCTGCGACGTGGCCCCCGACGGCTCCTCGACCCTCGTCACCCGAGGCGTCCTGAACCTGTCAGCCCGTCATGGCCGTGACCAGGTCGTTCCCTGGAAACCGGGCTCTACGGAGGATGTGACTTTCGACCTGAACGCGATCGGCCACGCCTTCCCTCCGGGCCATCGCGTCCGTCTCGCCGTCTCCTCCGCGTACTGGCCGTGGATCTGGCCCCAGCCGGGTTCGGAGGCGGGCTCCACCCTCACCCCTTCGGGGAGCGTGCTGGAACTCCCGCTCCGCGCACAGGAGTCGGACCCTTCCATCTCCTTCGGGGAGCCGGAGCAGGCGGAACCCATGGGGGTCAACTTCCCCGCGACACTGGACGAGCCGCGCCCCGAGCGTCTCGTCGTCCGCGATGTCGCCAAGGGCGAGTGGCGCCTGGAGGTGGACCCGCGGTACGGAGGCACCCGGGTGTATCCCGACGGCCTCGAATTCACCGAGGAGGCCCTGGACACGTACACGATCGTCGAGTCGGACCCGCTGTCGGCCCGCGCCCGCTCGGACTGGTTCGTCCGGCTGCACCGGCCGGACCTGCCGTGGGACGCGAGCGTCGAGGCGCACTCCGAAACCACCTGCGACGAGGCGGACTTCATCACCTCGAACGAGGTGATCTGCAAGGACGGTCACGAGGTGGTGTTCCACCGCACCTGGGAGAAAAGGATTCCGCGGACCGCGGGGTGAGCTCGTACGCTCCCCGCATGACGGCGAACGCGTACGTGGGCCACACGACCGCGGACGCGTGTGCAGGTCCCACGACTGCGGTCGCGTATGCAGGTCCCACGACCGCGGACGCGTACGTAGGCCGTGCGACCGCAGACGCGTATGTAGAGACCCCATGACCGCGTACGCCTATGTGGGGCCCGAAGACATAAGGGAGGCCGTCCGGTCCAGCGGGGGCGGCGCCCGGATACGGACCCCGGCCGACCTCGACGCCTTCCTGTCCGCCCGCCCCGCCGACGAACTCGCCGAGCCGTTCACCTTCGTCGTCGACACCTCCATGACCCTGCGCCTGGCTCCACGCCGATCCGAACACGTGGCCTGCGCGGACGGGAAACCGGTGCGCGCCGCCGGGGAGTTGGGCTTCGCGCGGACCTCTTCCGGCTGGGCGGTCACGTACGCGAGCAACCAGTCCACCGGTTACTGCCCCGACCCCGAGTCGTGGCGGTCGCTCGCGGCGGCCCTCACCCGTGTGAGCATCGACCGCGCCGGCGCCCACACCGGCGGCTACACACACCCGATCACCTACCGCCGCTGCCCGTCCTGCGCCGAGTGGAACTCCGTACAGGACGCCCACTTCGTCTGCGCCCTCTGCGACGCCGACCTCCCGGCCGACCACCGCACCGGCCCGACGGACCTCGCGCTCCTCGCCGACGAGGAGGGCAATTCGGTCAGGATCACGGTCCTCGGCCGGCACCCGCGGATGGTGGCAGGTCTCGCGGCCGAGATCGTCGTGGAGACGCCTTTCGTCAGCGGCCGCCTCGAACTCGCTCTGTGGCGCCGCCGACTTGAGACCTGGGGGCACGCCCTGGACGCCGCATTGCACCGCGGCGAGGACATCGCATGGATGACGGTGGAGCGAGGCCCGTCGATTTCCATTCGGCTCACGGGAGAACGGGATTGCCCCGAGGTGATCGTGGAGGACGACACGATTTCCATGGCCACCGTGTGCGTCCCCGTCGATCTTCCCCGGAACTGGATCGACAGCCACCGGCAGAAACTGCGTGACGTACTGACCCTCTGGAACCCGGAGGACTGAACTCTCCGGAATCCCGAAGAGCAGCGAGAACGTTTCTGGATAAATAGCCCCTTATGCTGACTGGGCGGACATCCAGACTCCGCCCGACTTGCCCGTATTACGCACGTGTCGCACTTAATTCCCCACCTGCGCCAGTGAATTGAGTCACGTCGGCCCGGGGCCGCAGTTTTGCCGAGCCGGTCGATTCACCTTTGCTCAAAGCAAGTTGAACTTTGCCTTCCGAATGGATCAAGAATTCCCATCCGCCCCGAACAGGTAAATGGCATCGCGATGTGAATTCTGGGCTTGTTCACGGCATGTGCTCTCGCATACGTTCACGTCACTCCGGATGGACCGCCTAATCCTGCCGCCGCCCGGAGATCCCAACCACCCATTCACTCGCGTACGGCAGGAGCGGGGGACCCAGGTAGGCCGCCGGTCCGGATTCCGGAACGGCTCGGGGTGAAGCCGCGTGCAGCATGCGGCCGGGCAGCTCCCGCCCGAACCCGACAGCTCACCTCGCAGGCGTCGGAGAGGAAACGCGCCATGGCCGCACGAGGCAAGCACCGCCGCCCCAGAATGAACACCCTCACGCGTGGCATCGTCGCCGCGGGAACCGGCGGAGCCGCGCTCGCGCTCCCCATCGTGGGGGCCACAGGCGCCCACGCCGCACAGCCGACGCAGGCCGCCCAGGTCGCACCGGCCGCGGTCCCGCAGGTCTCGCTCGTCACGTACAAGGTGGTCGCGGGCGACACCCTGACCAAGATCGCCAAGAAGCACTCCACGAGCGGCGGCTGGCAGAAGCTGTACAAGGCCAACCGTGCGGTCATCGGGGACGACCCGGCGGTCATCCGCCCGGGCCTCAAGCTGACGGTCGGCACGAAAAACGCCCAAACCTCAGCAAAGACGGCAACTGCCTCCAAGGCGACCACCGCGTCCGCCGTCACCCCCGCCGCCGCGAAGACGTACACGAACGACCTGGACGGCTGGATCAAGGAGTCGCTGGACATCATGGCCCAGCAGGGCATCCCGGGGTCGTACGACGGCATCTACCGCAACATCATGCGCGAGTCGTCGGGCAACCCGCAGGCCATGAACAACTGGGACTCCAACGCCGCGGCCGGTACGCCGTCGAAGGGGCTCCTCCAGACCATCGACCCGACCTTCAACGCCTACCACGTGGCCGGCACCTCGATGGACCCCTTCGACCCGGTCGCCAACATCACGGCGGCGTGCAACTACGCCGCCGCGAGGTACGGCTCGATCGACAACGTCTTCGGGGCCTACTGAGCGAGCCGGCAGCGAACGGGCCGCCGGTACCGGGCGGACCGACACCGCGCGAGCCGACACCGCATGAGCCGACACCGGATGTGCCCGCGGCGAGGGGAACCGACCTCTCCGCGGGCCCGCCGCGCCTGCTCGGCGACGGAGAACTAGACCCGCGGGCCGAAGAGCCGTTCCAGTACCACCGCGATGCCGTCGTCCTCGTTCGACAGGGTCACCTCGTCGGCCACCGCCTGGAGTTCGGGGTGGGCGTTGGCCATCGCGACGCCGTGGGCCGCCCAGTCGAACATCGGGATGTCGTTGGGCATGTCACCGAAGGCGATCGTTGTGGCGGGGGTGAGGCCGAGATGTTCGGCCGCCAGGGCGAGCCCCGTCGCCTTGGTCACGCCACATGGCTGGAGTTCGACTGTGCCGGGGCCGGACATCGTGACCGTGGCGAGGGAACCGACCGCTCCGCGGGCCGCGGACGCCAACTCGTCGTCGGACAGCAGGGGATGGCGCAGCAGCACCTTGCTGATGGGTTCCGTCCAGAGGTCGTCGCGGCGCAGGACGCGTACCGCCGGGAGTGTCGGGTGGGGCATCTCGTACCCCGGCTCGATGAGCGTGAGTCCGTCGACCCCGTCCTGGTCGACCGCGGCGTACACGTCCCCGACCTCCGCCTCGATCTTTCCGAGCGCCGTCTCGGCCAGCTCGCGGTCGAGGGTGACCGACCACACCATGCGCTCGGCGCCGGCGTCGTACAGCTGCGCCCCCTGACCGCACACCGCCAGTCCCTGGCTGCCCAGTTCGTCCAGCAGGGGGCGTACGCGTGGCGCCGGGCGCCCCGTCACCACGAGGTGCCTGGCACCTCTCCCGATTGCCATCGCCAGCGCGGCGCGTGACCGGTCCGAAAGGGTGTCGTCGCCTCGCAACAACGTCCCGTCCAGGTCAGTGGCGATGAGTGAATATGCAATCGGTGCGGCCATGATCAGAGAATACGGATCGAACGCCCCAACGACTCGACGGGAACCGGACGTCGTCCGGTATCTCGTCAGGCACAGGGGTACTCGCCGGCACCATCCGTCGGCCACCGAAAGGCAATTCGCGGGCGAGGAGGAGCAGTTGACCATGCCCGCCCTGCTCCCCCGCCCCCGGTCAACCGGCCCCTCGCCCGCCCCCTGGCCCCGCCTCCCCGTGCCCGGCCTCGTCCCGTGGACACGGCTCGCGCGCGGGCCTTCGCGCCGCTCGGCGGCTTCAGTGACGCATTGATGCGTACGCGCACGAAGCGGAGGTTCCGTTCAGCCGTGCGCCCCCACCAGATGCCGGACCAACCTCGGTGAGGCGAACTCCGTCCCGCACACGAACCGCATCACGGGTCCGTACGAAGCCGCCGCCGGCAGCCCCGTGAAGTACAGCCCGGGTACGGAGGACCTGAACCCGGCGCCCAGCTTCGGCGTCCCCCGGCTCACCGCCAGCTCCGTACGCAGTTCGTGCCCGAGGAAGTCCATCGCGGCGAGGTCGACGCGGTATCCGGTCGCGGCGACGACGTGGTCCGCGGAGAGTTCCTCGACGCGTCCGTCGAGGTTCCGGACGGCGAGGGCCGGGTGGCCGCCCGCCGATCCGGAGCGGACGATCCGCGACACCTCGCTCACCCGCACCTTCCCCTCGAACCGCTCCCGCAGCCACCAGGCGCCGAGAGGACCGAGCACACGGCGGACGAGGAAGTGCCGGGCCTGCGGCGGCAGATGGCGGTAGGGGTGGGGGTAGTAGCTGAGTGCCCACAGCGACCAGGCCCGTCCGAAGGGCGACTCGGGGCGCAGCCGCGGCTGCGCCCAGGGGGGCGCACCGAAGGCGACCGAGCCCTTGCCGCGCGCCACCACTCGCACCTGCGCGCCTGCCTCCGCCGCGAGCGCCGCCGTCTCCAGGGCGGACTGGCCCGCGCCCACGACGATCAGCTCCTTGCCGGAGAACCGGGACAGGTCGTGGAGCTGCGAGCTGTGCGAGACGGGCCCCGTGGGGGTCGGTCCGTCGGGTGCGGCCGCGGTCAGCTCGGGCGGCAGGTACGCCAGTCCGGACAGCCCGGTCGCGACCACGACCGCCCGCGCGGTGAACAACTCCCCGGAGTCCAGCTTGAGTTCAAAGCCCCCCGAGCCACGCCGACCGTCCCCCGGGCCACCCCGCTGACCGCCCTGACCTGCATCCCCCTGATCGCCGCGCCGGTCGACCGAGACGACCCGCACCCGCTCCAGGTCCGGCACGAGCTTCTGCCGGAACCACTCCCCGTACGCGACGAACGTCTCGACCGGGACGATGTCCTCGTCCGTGACGAGTCGGCGGATGCCGGCCGCGTCGCAGTAGTCGACGAGGTTGTGCCCGCGCTGCGGGGCGTCGATGTTCGAGGCGGCCGGGGTCGACTTCAGAAGCATCCCTTCAGGCATGTGCGCACGCCAGCTCACCATGGGCTCACCGAACACCCGTACAGGAATGCCGCGCGCTCGCAGATGCGCGGCGGTGGACAGGCCGAAGGGCCCGGCACCGATCACTGCCACCGGCTCCATCACGAAGTCCCCTCCCCAGGACGCTGCTTCGTCACCTCGTGGTCAGCACCAACAGGTGCTGTGCACTGCTGGCTCGTCGTAGTGCCGACTCGTCGTAGTGCTGACTCGTCCCGCTGCTGACTCGTCGTACTGCTGGCTCGTACTCGCTCGTACTCGGGAACCCTCACCCCGTGCTCGGACGGGTGCGCCGGCGGTTGGTCCGCCACAGCTGGTACATGTGCTTGACTCCGGGCCGTACGAAGCGCGCGAGCATGGTGAAGAACGGCCGCAGGTCGTCCGCCGCCAGCCACGCCAGCTCCGTGCCGCTCGCGCGGGCGGGGGCGTGCGGCGTCGTGTAGCCGCTGCGGCGGTACGCGAGCAGGGCGGGCAGGTCGATGTTCTCCACGATGTAGCGCCGGCCCGCGAGCTGTTCCCCCTCCGGAACGGTGCGGCCGGTCAGGTCCAGATGCATGGCACGGACGACGTCGATCCCCGACTCGTTCTCGAAGAGCCGGAACTGCGCGCCCATCCGCGGGTTGAAGTCGAGCAGTTTGTACTGGCCGTCACGCCGGTCGAAGCGCAGGTCGAGGTCGATGACGCCGCTGAAGCCGATCTGTTTGATGAAACGCGCGGCGATGTCCGAGAGTTCCGGATTGTCGACCACGTACGCGTTCGCCGTCATCCCCGCGTGTGGCGGCCAGGAGCGGACCTTGACACCGGTGAACATCGCGAGCGGCGTCGAGTCCGCGTCGAAGTACGCGTGCACGATCCAGTCCTCGGCGTCCTCCCTGGGCAGATACTCCTGGAGGATCACCCCGGGGCGCTCGCCCCAGCCGTGCGCGAGCGCGAGCAGCCCCCCGCGGGTCGCGATTCGGGTCGTCCCGCTCACGGCCGGTCGCGCGCGGCGCACGAAGGCCTCGCGGTTCTTGGCCACGAGCGGGAAGGTCGCCTTCGCCGCGAAGTCCTCGATCTCCTCGTACGACTCCGGGCAGGCGGACTCCGGGCTGGGTATGCCGTGCTCCAGGCAGAGTTCGTGCAGGCCCTGCTTGCTGGCGAGGCGGCGCGGAAGGCCGGCGTCCACTCCGGGAAACAGGAAGCGGTCCGCGAGTTCCGCCTGGTGCTCGGCGATCAGCACCGCGGCCTCCTCGTCGGTCGGGATCAGCACGGTGGGCCGGCCGATCCGGCGTCCGACGCGCAGCAGTCCCTCGACGAGCCGCTCCGGCCGCTCCGTGCCCGTGGTCGGCCAGACGAACGCCTGCCGCAGATGCCGCGAGGCCGCGGCGGGCGTGTACCGGTCCTCCGTAATCGCGTACATCGGTACGCCCAGGCGCCCGAGGCTGCGGATCGCGCCCACTCCGCCGTGGTGCAGCGGGTAGTCGCCGAACTTCACGATCAGGCCCGGCACTTCCCGGTCCAGGTCGAAAGGCACGTCGAAAGGCATGCCTGCGGAGCTTCTGGCCACGGGTCCCCCCACGTGTCCCCCCTACGGACGCGGACCCAACTCGCCCGTGCCCCCCGAATGGACGCTAAGCCGGAATCAACCACTCCGCCCCGGGCCCCAATCGGACATTGCGAACTCTTGCGAACCCCTTAGAACGGACATTGCGAACCCTTTAGACACTGCCCAAGGAGGGCAACTCCCCCGTAACGTGTGCCCCACCCACACGGAAAGCGAGGCAGCACCCCATGCCCCCCTTCGATGTCCCCGAGGGCGATCCCTTCGGCCCGCACAATCTTCCGTACGGCGTGTTCTCCCTTGGCGGATCCGACAGCGGGTCCGACAGCGGGTCCGACAGCGACTCCGGCCGGCGGAGCGTGGGCGTTCGGCTGGGCGACCACGTGCTGGACGCGGGGGCCGCGGCCGTGGAACTCGGCTCCCCGTACGCCGCGCTGCTCGCCCGTCCCTCGCTGAACCCACTGCTCGCGGCCGGCCGCACGGCATGGTCGGACGTGCGGCGCGCGATCACGGCGTGGGTGACGGTGCCGGCCCACCGCGAGACGATCGCGCCCCTGCTGCACCCGCTCTCCGAGGTGACTCTCCACCTCCCCTTCGAGGTCGCCGACTACGTCGACTTCTACGCCTCCGAGAACCACGCCCGTAACGTCGGCCAGATCTTCCGCCCCGACGCCGAGGACTCCCTCACCCCCAACTGGAAGCATCTGCCGATCGGTTACCACGGCAGGTCGGGCACCGTCGTGGTCTCCGGGACCGAGGTCGTACGCCCCTCGGGCCAGCGCAAGGCCCCGGCCGACCCGGCGCCGGTCTTCGGGCCGTCCGTCCGGCTGGACATCGAGGCGGAGGTCGGCTTCGTGGTCGGCACACCCTCCGCGATGGGCACGGCCGTACCGCTGAGCGACTTCCGCGACCACGTCTTCGGGCTCTGCCTCCTCAACGACTGGTCCGCCCGCGACCTCCAGGCCTGGGAGTACGTCCCCCTCGGCCCGTTCCTCGGCAAGTCCTTCGCCACCTCGGTGTCGGCCTGGATCACACCGCTCGACGCGCTGGACGACGCCCGGGTCGCGCCCCCGACACGTACGCATCCGCTGCTGCCGTACCTGGACGACGCCGACGACGCCGCGGAGGACCCCGGCGGCTATGACCTGCGCATCTCCGTCGCCATCAACGGCCACGTCGTCTCCGAGCCGCCCTTCTCGACCATGTACTGGACGGCCGCCCAGCAGCTGGCCCACATGACGGTGAACGGCGCGTCGCTGCGCACCGGCGACCTGTACGGATCGGGCACTGTGAGCGGGGCCTCGGACAACGAGCGGGGCTCCCTCCTGGAGCTGACCTGGAACGGGCGCGACACCCTCGAACTGCCGGACGGCAAGCGGACGTTCCTGGAGGACGGGGACACGGTGACGCTGACCGCGTGGGCTCCCGGGCCGCATGGCACACGGGTGGGCCTCGGCGAGGTGAGCGGGCGCATCGCGGCGAGCGCGTAACTGTCCGCACGCGGGCGCGCCCGGCCGCGCGGCTGTCCCGCACGCGGGGCTGGTTCCGTACGCGGGCCCGTCCCGTACGCGGGCCCGTCCCGTACGCGGGCCCGTCCCGTACGCGGGCCGGGTTCCGTACGCGGGCCGGTCCCGTACCTGGCCGGAGCGGTCCATGTACCTGGCTGGGGGCGGTCCGTGTACCTTGCCGGAGCGGTCCATGTACCTAGCCGGAGCGGTCCGCACCTGGCTGGGGCGGCCTTTCCGGTGGGGCGCGTCCGCGTCGGCGCTCGCTGACGCGGGGTTGTTCGGACCTGCGGGGCGGTGGGGGCCTGTCGCGCCCACGCGGCGGAGCCGCAAAATGTCACAGTCCCGCGCCCCTGAAGGGAGCCGTTGCCGAGGCGGCCCTTCACGAGGCGGCGCGCCACGGGCACGTGCCCTCCCCGGCGGCGCCCGCAGTGGCAGATCTTGCCGCGCCCTCGGAGAACCCGCAGGTCATCGGCTCGACCGACGGCGCCCCTGGTGGCGCAACACTCCGGCAACACCACATCCCGTACCCCCTCGGTATGGTCCGTCTCATGCCCACCGAACGCATCCGTGACCACGCCGGCCAGGGCGCGACCACCGTCGCCGCCCGCCGGCGGCGGCTGCGCGCGGACCGGGCCAGGCAACTCGCCGACCTGCTGCGCCACCGGGTGCTGGCGGGCGGTTTCCCGCACGGCACGCTGCCGCACGAGGCGGCCATCGGCGCCGACTACCGGGCCTCGCGCAACACCGTGCGCCAGGCCCTCGACCTGCTGCGGGCCGAGGGTCTGGTGGAACGGCAGCCCGGTGTCGGCACGGTCGTCGTCGCCGAGAAGTACCCGCACGGACTCGACCGGCTGATGAGACTCGCGGAGACCCTGCGCTAACACGGCCGGGTGAGCAACGAGGTACGCACCGCGGGCCCGGTCGCCGCACCGGCACCGGTCGCCGAACGGCTGCGGGTGCCCGTAGGCGCCGACGTCCTCTACATCGAGCGGCTGCGACGGCTCAACGGCCTTCCGCTCTCCCTCGACCTCACCTACATCCCACTCGACCTCGGCACCGCCCTGCTCGGCGCCGACCTGGAGAACACCGACGTCTTCCGCCTCCTGGAAGGCATCACCGGACAGCCGCTCGGGCACGCCGAGCAGCTGCTGACCAGCCTGAACGTCGACCTGTGGCCGCGCTTCTCGCAGTTCCCGACGGTCGCCGACGTGGCCCACGCCTTCGCCGACCGGGTGAGCGGCCCCGACTACTGGACCGACCTCACCGACAGCCTCACCCGGATCCTCACCGGCTTCCTGCTCGCGGCCGTCCTGGGCGTGGCCACGGGCGTGCTCGTGGCCCGCTCCCGCCTCGCCGAGGACCTGCTCGGCCCGCTGCTGGAGGTCGTCCGGCCGATCTCGGCGATCGCCCTCGTCCCCGTCGCGATCCTCCTCTTCCCCTCCAACGAACAGGGCATCGTCTTCATCACCTTCACGGCCGCCTGCTTCCCGGTCCTGGTCTGCACCCGGCACGCGGTCCGCGCGCTGACTCCCGCCTGGGAGGAGGCCGTACGCACCATGGGCGGCGGCCGGTGGCAGATCGCGCCCTCGTCTTCCAGGAGGACGCCCTGCTCCCCTGGCGCACCCTGCGCGCCAACGTCGAACTGCCCCTGGCCATCCAGGGACTGCCGCGCGGCGAACGCAGGAGGCAGGCCGAGTCCTGGCTCGGCCGGGTCGGACTCGCCGACCGGTCGACGCAGTTGCCGCATCGCGTCTCCGGGGGCCAGCGCCAGCGCGCGCAGCTGGCCCGCGCGCTCGCCCCGCGCCCGCGCGCCGTCCTGATGGACGAACCCTTCGGCGCCCTCGACGCCCAGACCCGCGCCGGCATGCAGGACCTGCTGGTGGAGGTGCTGCACGGCACAGGGGCGACCGTCGTCTTCGTCACCCACGGGCGGACGCAGCCCAGTACCGCGCCCACGAGGGCGAGTTGCCCCAGGAGCAGCTGCGCGAGGCGCACGAGTTGGTCTACCGCCCGCTGCGCAACCCGGACGGGCCGCCCCAGCCCCAGGTCGAGTACAAGCTCCGCCGCTTCGTGAACGACTACGTGGCGCCCCCCAAGTCCGGTGCCCGGCTGTCGCTCGCCGTCGAGTCCTTCGAGCGGATGCGCGACGACATCTCCGCGATGGGCGGGCGCACTCCGCACGAACTGATGCGGTGCGCCGAGGTCACCTTCATCCGCGACTGCGCGGAGATGGCGGCCCGCGCCTCGCTGGCCCGTACGGAGTCCCGCTGGGGTCTCTACCACGACCGCACGGACCATCCCGCGCGCGACGACGTCTCCTGGTTCCACCACCTCCACCTCGACCTGCACAAGTCCCCCTCTGGTTCGATGGAGTTCACGGCTCGTCCCGTGGCTCCCTACGCCGTCCCCGTCGACGGCTTCGACCCGGCCGGCGGCCCCTCCCGGCACCTCGGCGAGGTCCACCGGGGGGGGTGTGGCCACGGCGGGCGCACGGGACGCGGCGCCCGTGGCCGCGCGGCCGTCCACCGCCGCGGCCGGGAGCACCGGTCCCGACGGCGACAGCGACGGCACCAGCAGCGAGGGCGCCGGCAGCGACAGCGCCCGCGAGAACGCCTCACCCCGGCTGCTCGAACTTCTCGCCCTCGCCGAGGAGGAGCCCGAACTCGCCGCCGTGCAGCCCTACTTGACCGACTCCGAGCCCTCCGTCCGGCGAGCGGCCGTCAGCGTGCTCACCGAGACCACGCCTCCCGGAACCGGTCCGGCGCTGGCCGCCTCACTCGCCGACACCGACGCTGCCGTACGTGCCTCCGCGGCGGCCTCGTTGCGCGAACTCGTCGAGACGCTCACACCGGAACCGGCCCTGCGCGACCCGCTCACCCATGCCCTCGCACAGCCCGACCCTGTCGTCCGCGCCGCCGCCCTCGACGTCCTGCGCGCCCTGCGGCTGGGCGACGCCGGCCTCTTCGCCCGCTCACTGGGCGATCCTGATATCTCCGTCCGTATCGAAGCGGTCCGGGCACTGGTCTCCGTCGACGCGGCCGGCGAACTGGTCCGGGCGGCGGACGACACCTCCCGCGAGGTCCGGGTAACCGTGGCCAAGGCACTGGCGACGGTGGGCACGGGCGCCGACCGCCGGAACGTGGCTGTCGCGGCGGGCGGCGCGGGCGCGGCAGGCGGTGAGGCGGGCGCGGGCCCCGCTGCGGCGCCGGACGCCACGGCTGCCGACGCCGTACTCGCCGCCCTCGACCGTCTCACCGGGGACACCGACGCCCTGGTCCGCGGCGCCGCCTTCGCGTCGCTGGTCGGCACGGGATGCCAGGCGCCGTCGGCCGAACGCGCCGTCCGTGCTCAGGCCGATCCCGCGTGGGAGGTCCGGGCCGGCGCCGCCACCGCGCTGTCCGCGGCCGACGCCGAGGTCGCCCTGCCAGCCCTCGCCAAGATCCTTAGCGACCCGAACGCGGACGTCCGGAAGGCCGCGGTCCTCGCACTCGTCCGGCACGCCCAGTCCGGGGACACCGACACGTCGACCGCCTCGGCGACCGCCGCCGCCCGGGCCGCTCTCGCCACGGCCACGACGGACTCGGACGTCAGGGCGTACGCCTCACGCACGCTCTAGCGCGTACGCCGTGCCCCGGGCGGTGCGGAAGCACGCGTCGCACCGCCCACCGAGCCGGCCTGTGCCCAGACCCACGCCCAGACCTATATCCAGTCCTCCGGCTCCGGCTCCATCTCGGGCCAGTAGAACCCGGGGGCGTCGTCGCTCCGAGGCGCCGGGACCGACCGCTCGCCGCTCCCCGGATCCTCCACTCGCCCAGCGCCGGAGCCGGAGCCCGGGCCCGAGCCGGAATCAGGGCCCGAGCCGGAGGCGGAGGGGCGCTCCAGGGAAGCGAGCACCCCGATCACACCCTCCCCGTACGTCCCGAGCTTCTTCTCGCCGATCCCGCTGATCCCGCCCAGCTCCGCGACGGAGCCGGGCCACACCGTGGCGATCTCCCGCAGCGTGGCGTCGTGGAAGATGACGTACGCCGGAACGCCCTGCTCCTTGGCCTGACCGGCACGCCAGGCGCGCAGGGCCTCGAAGGCGGGGAGCAGATCCGGAGAAAGCTCGGCCGCCGCGGCCGCCGCCCTGGCCTTGCGCTCGCTCCGACCGGAACCGGACGAGGAGGACGAGGAACGGGAAGTCACCGGCTTCGGCGGCTCCTTGCGCAGCGGCACCTCCCGCTCGCGCCGCAGCACGGTCCCGCTCGCCTCGGTCAGCACCAGCGTGCCGTACTCGCCCTCGACCGCGAGGAGCCCCTGGGCCAGCAGCTGCCGGACGACACCGCGCCATTCGCCCTCGGCCAGCTCCTCACCGATGCCGAACACGGACAGCTGGTCGTGGTCGAACTGGATGACCTTGGCGCTCCTTCGCCCGAGCAGGATGTCGACGATCTGGATCGCCCCGAACTTCTGCCCCCGCTCACGCTGCAGCCGCACCACGGTGGACAGCACCTTCTGGGCCGCGACCGTGCCGTCCCAGGTCTCGGGCGGAAGCAGGCACGTGTCGCAGTTCCCACAGGCCGGGGCCCCCGGGTCCTGGCCGAAGTAGGCGAGCAGCTGACCGCGCCGGCACTGGGCCGTCTCGCACAGCGCGAGCATCGCGTCGAGATGCGAGGCTGCCCGGCGCCGGAACGCCTCGTCGCCCTCGCTCGACTGGATCATCTTGCGCTGTTGTATGACGTCGTTCAGGCCGTAGGCCATCCATGCCGTGGACGGCAGTCCGTCGCGGCCGGCGCGGCCCGTCTCCTGGTAATAGCCCTCGACCGACTTCGGCAGGTCGAGGTGGGCGACGAACCGGACGTCCGGCTTGTCGATGCCCATGCCGAAGGCGATGGTCGCGCACACCACCAGCCCGTCCTCGCGCAGGAACCGCGACTGGTGGGCGGCGCGCGTGCCGGAGTCCAGACCCGCGTGGTACGGCACCGCCGCGATGCCGTTGCGGGCGAGGAACTCGGCCGTCTTCTCGACCGAGTTGCGCGACAGGCAGTAGACGATGCCCGCGTCGCCCGCGTGCTCCTCCTTCAGGAAGGACAGGAGCTGCTTCTTCGGGTCGGCCTTCGGCACGATCCGGTACTGGATGTTGGGCCGGTCGAAGCTCGCCACGAAGTGACGGGCGTCCGGCATGCCCAGGCGCTGGGTGATCTCCTTGTGCGTGGCGTCCGTGGCCGTCGCGGTCAGCGCGATCCGCGGTACGTCGGGCCAGCGCTCGCCCAGCAGCGAGAGCGAAAGGTAGTCGGGGCGGAAGTCGTGGCCCCACTGCGCCACGCAGTGCGCCTCGTCGATCGCGAAGACGGAGATCTTTCCGCGCTTGAGGAGGTCGAGCGTGGACTCCAGGCGGAGCCGCTCCGGCGCGAGGTAGATCAGGTCGAGCTCGCCCGCGAGGAACTCGGCCTCGACGGCGCGCCGCTCGCCGAAGTCCTGCGTGGAGTTCATGAACCCGGCGCGCACGCCGAGCGCCCGCAACGCGTCCACCTGGTCCTGCATCAGCGCGATGAGGGGTGAGACCACCACTCCCGTGCCCGGTCTGACCAGGGCCGGAATCTGGTAGCAGAGCGACTTTCCGCCGCCCGTGGGCATGAGGACGACCGCGTCCCCGCCGCTCACCACATGCTCGATGACGGCTTCCTGCTCACCTCGGAAGGCCTCGTAACCGAAGACCCGGTGGAGCGTGCCGAGCGCTTCGCTCTCCGCCACCTCTGTCATCACACCCGTCCCGCCCATCGTCCCATCCCCCGTGCGTCGTGCCTCGACCACTGCGTCCACGATAGGGGTCCGCACCGACAGCCTCAGAGTTATCCACAGGCTGCGACGGAGTATCTGCGCAACGCACCCGCCGACGCGCCCCGAAACACCTCCGCCACGCCCCGAAAAACACCTCGGACCCCGGCTCCCAAAGGAACCGGGGCCCGAAGAACACCAGGTCAGCGAACGAACACGCCCGCCTGACCGGCCAGGTCGAGGAAGTACTGCGGCGCCACACCCAGTACCAGCGTGACCGCCACGCCCACCCCGATCGCCGTCATCGTGAGCGGCGACGGTACGGCGACCGTCGGCCCCTCCGGACGGGGCTCGCTGAAGAACATCAGCACGATCACCCGGATGTAGAAGAACGCCGCGATGGCCGACGAGATCACACCGACCACGACCAGCGCGCCCGCGCCGCCCTCGGCCGCCGCCTTGAACACGGCGAACTTCCCGGCGAAGCCGGAGGTCAGCGGGATGCCCGCGAAGGCCAGCAGGAAGACCGCGAACACGGCGGCCACCAGCGGTGACCTGCGTCCGAGACCGGCCCACTTGGACAGGTGCGTGGCCTCGCCGCCCGCGTCCCGTACGAGGGTGACCACCGCGAAGGCGCCGATCGTCACGAACGAGTACGCGCCCAGGTAGAAGAGCACCGACGAGACACCGTCGGGCGTGGTCGCGATGACACCCGCGAGGATGAATCCCGCGTGCGCGATCGACGAGTACGCGAGGAGCCTCTTGATGTCGGTCTGGGTGATCGCGACGATCGCACCACCCAGCATGGTGACGACCGCGACGCCCATCATCACCGGCCGCCAGTCCCAGCGCAGGCCCGGCAGCACGACGTACAGCAGCCGCAGCAGCGCGCCGAAGGCGGCCACCTTGGTCGCGGCGGCCATGAAGCCGGTGACCGGGGTCGGCGCGCCCTGGTAGACGTCCGGGGTCCACATGTGGAACGGCACGGCGCCGACCTTGAAGAGCAGGCCCATCACGACCATCGCGGCGCCGATGAGCAGCAGTGCGTCGTTGCCCATGGTGTCGGCGAGTGCCGGGTTCACCGTCCCGATGGTGCCGTCGACGACCTGCGCGATCGTCGCGTACGACACGGAACCGGCGTAGCCGTAGAGCAGGGCGATGCCGAAGAGGGTGAACGCGGAGGCGAAGGCGCCGAGCAGGAAGTACTTGACCGCGGCCTCCTGCGACATGATCCGCTTGCGGCGGGCCACGGCGCACAGGAGGTAGAGCGGCAGCGAGAAGACTTCCAGGGCGATGAACAGCGTCAGCAGGTCGTTCGCCGACGGGAAGACGAGCATGCCGCCGATCGCGAAGAGCAGCAGCGGGAACACCTCGGTGGTGGCGAACCCGGCCTTGACCGCGGCCTGCTCGCTGTCGCTGCCCGGCACGGACGCGGCCTGCGCGGCGAACGAGTCGACGCGGTTGCCGTGGGCCACCGGGTCGAGACGCCGCTCGGCGAACGTGAACACGCCGAGCACACCGGCCAGCAGGATCGTGCCCTGCAGGAACAGCGCGGGCCCGTCGACCGCGATGGCGCCCATCGCGGCGATACCGGCCTTCGTCGTGCCGTATCCGCCGGCCGCGAGTCCCACGACCGCGGCGAAGGCGGCGGCGAGGGCGACGACGGACACGAACAGCTGGACGTAGTAGCGGGACTTCCGGGGCACGAATGCCTCGACCAGGATCCCGATGATCGCCGCACCGATGACGATCAGGGTGGGCGACAACTGCCCGTATTCGATCTTCGGCGCGTCGATCTTGTCGATCGGGTCGGCCGCCATTGTCCACAGGCTGTGGACGGCTGTAGCGCTCACGGGGCCGCCTCCACCTCGGGCTGGGGGTCCTTCTTCTGTACGTCGGACATGGTCTGCTTGACCGCCGGGTTGACGATGTCGGTGATCGGCTTCGGATAGACACCGAGGAAGATCAGCAGGGCGATCAGCGGGGTGACCACCACGAGTTCCCGCACCCGGAGGTCGGGCATCGCGGAGACCTCGGGCTTCACCGGGCCGGTCATCGTCCGCTGGTAGAGCACGAGCGTGTAGAGCGCGGCGAGGACGATGCCGAAGGTGGCGATGATCCCGATCACCGGGTAGCGCGTGAACGTGCCGACCAGGACCAGGAACTCACTCACGAACGGCGCGAGCCCCGGCAGGGACAGCGTCGCGAGGCTGCCGATCAGGAAGGTTCCGGCGAGCACCGGCGCGACTTTCTGCACCCCTCCGTAGTCGGCGATCAGACGCGAGCCGCGCCGCGAGATCAGGAAGCCGGCCACCAGCATCAGCGCGGCGGTCGAGATTCCGTGGTTGACCATGTAGAGCGTCGCGCCCGACTGCCCCTGGCTCGTCATGGCGAAGATGCCCATGATGATGAACCCGAAGTGGGAGATCGACGCGTACGCCACCAGCCGCTTGATGTCGCGCTGGCCGACCGCGAGCAGCGCCCCGTAGATGATGCTGATCAGGGCGAGCACGAGGATGACCGGCGTCGCCCACTTCGAGGCCTCCGGGAAGAGCTGGAGGCAGAAGCGCAGCATCGCGAAGGTGCCGACCTTGTCGACCACCGCCGTGATGAGGACGGCGACCGGGGCGGTGGCCTCCCCCATCGCGTTGGGCAGCCAGGTGTGCAGCGGCCACAGGGGCGCCTTCACCGCGAAGGCGAAGAAGAAGCCCAGGAAGAGCCATCGCTCGGTGTTGGTCGCCATGTCCAGCGTGCCGTTGGCCCGGGCCTCGGCGATCTCCTGGAGCGAGAAGTTTCCCGCCACCACGTAGAGACCGATCACGGCGGCCAGCATGATCAGGCCGCCGACCAGGTTGTAGAGGAGGAACTTCACGGCGGCGTACGAGCGCTGGGCCGCCGCGTGCTCGTCCGAGCCCGCGTGGGCACGGTCCCCGAAGCCGCCGATGAGGAAGTACATCGGGATGAGCATGGCTTCGAAGAAGATGTAGAAGAGGAAGACGTCGGTGGCCTCGAAGGAGATGATCACCATCGCCTCGACACCGAGGATCAGGGCGAAGAAGCCCTGGGTCGGGCGCCAGCGGCTGCTGCTGGTCTCCAGCGGGTCGGCGTCGTGCCAGCCCGCGAGGATCACGAACGGGATCAGCAGGGCGGTCAGCGCGATGAGCGCCACCGCGATGCCGTCCACGCCCAGTTCGTACCGCACCCCGAAGTCCGCGATCCAGGCGTGCGATTCGGTGAGCTGGTAGCGGTCGCCGTCCGGGTCGAAGCGGATCAGGACGACCAGGGCGAGTACCAGGGTGGCGAGCGAGACGAGCAGCGCCAGCCACTTGGCGGCGGTGCGGCGCGCGGCCGGCACGGCTGCCGTGGCGATGGCCCCGACTGCCGGGAGCACCGCCGTCGCTGTCAGCAGAGGAAAGGACATCGGTATCAGACCGCCCTCATCAGCAGGGTCGCGGCGATGAGGATCGCAGCACCGCCGAACATGGAGACCGCGTACGACCGCGCATAGCCGTTCTGCAGCTTGCGGAGCCGTCCGGAGAGGCCGCCCATCGAGGCCGCCGTGCCGTTCACGACCCCGTCGACCAGGGTGTGGTCGACGTACACCAGGGAGCGCGTGAGGTGCTCTCCGCCGCGTACGAGGACGACGTGGTTGAAGTCGTCCTGGAGGAGGTCGCGCCGGGCGGCCCGGGTGAGCAGGGAGCCGCGCGGGGCGACCACCGGGACGGGACGGCGCCCGTACTGGACGTACGCGAGACCGGCGCCGATGACGAGCACGACCATGGTGGAGAGCGTGACCGTCGTCGCGCTGATCGGCGGGTGGCCGTGCGCGTGCTCGGTGACGGGCTCCAGCCAGTGCATGAAACGGTCGCCGACGCCGAAGAAGGCGCCCGCGAAGACCGATCCGAAGGCCAGCACGATCATCGGGATCGTCATGGACCTGGGGGACTCGTGCGGGTGCGGCTCGTGGCCGTTCTCGTCAGGCTGCCAGCGCTTCTCTCCGAAGAAGGTCATCAGCATCACGCGCGTCATGTAGTACGCGGTGATGGCCGCGCCGAGCAGGGCCACGCTGCCGAGGATCCAGCCCTCGGTGCCGCCCTTGGCGAAGGCCGCCTCGATGATCTTGTCCTTGGAGAAGAAGCCGGACAGGCCCGGGAAGCCGATGATGGCCAGGTAGCCGAGGCCGAACGTCACGAAGGTGACCGGCATGTACTTCCTGAGGCCGCCGTACTTCCTCATGTCGACCTCGTCGTTCATGCCGTGCATGACCGAACCGGCGCCGAGGAAGAGCCCGGCCTTGAAGAAGCCGTGCGTCACCAGGTGCATGATCGCGAAGACGTAGCCGATGGGGCCGAGGCCCGCCGCGAGGATCATGTAGCCGATCTGCGACATGGTCGAACCGGCGAGCGCCTTCTTGATGTCGTCCTTGGCGCAACCGACGATCGCACCGAAGAGGAGCGTGACCGCTCCGACCACGGTGGTCACGAGCTGGGCGTCCGGCGCGGCGTTGAAGATGTCGGCGGAGCGGACGATCAGGTACACGCCCGCGGTCACCATGGTCGCGGCGTGGATGAGGGCCGAGACCGGGGTCGGGCCCTCCATCGCGTCCCCGAGCCAGGACTGCAGCGGTACCTGGGCGGACTTGCCGCAGGCGGCGAGCAGCAGCATCAGGGCGATGGCGGTCAGCGTGCCCTCGCCGGTCTCACCCGTGGCCTCCAGGACCGGCCCGAAGGCGAAGGTCCCGAAGGTGGTGAACATCAGCATGATCGCGATCGACAGGCCCATGTCGCCGACGCGGTTGACCAGGAAGGCCTTCTTCGCGGCGGTGGCGGCGCTGGGCTTGTGCTGCCAGAAACCGATCAGGAGGTACGAGGCGAGGCCGACGCCCTCCCAGCCGACGTACAGCAGCAGGTAGTTGTCCGCGAGGACGAGCAGCAGCATCGCCGCGAGGAACAGGTTCAGATAGCCGAAGAAGCGGCGGCGCCGCTCGTCGTGCTCCATGTACCCGATGGAGTACACGTGGATCAGCGAGCCGACGCCCGTGATCAGCAGTACGAACGTCATCGACAGCTGGTCGAGCTGGAAGGCCACGTCCGCCTGGAAGCCCTCTACGGGGATCCAGCTGAACAGGTGCTGGCCGATGGCCCGGTGTTCCGCGTCCTTCCCCAGCATGTCGGCGAACAGAATCGCGCCGATCACGAAGGAGACGGACGAGAGAGCCGTACCGATCCAGTGGCCGACGGCGTCCAGCCGCCGACCGCCGCACAGCAGTACGGCCGCTCCGAGCAGAGGCGCCGCCACAAGCAGCGCAATCAGGTTCTCCACGATTCAGCGACCCCTTACAGCTTCATCAGGCTGGCGTCGTCGACCGAGGCCGAGTGGCGGGAACGGAACAGCGACACGATGATCGCGAGCCCGACCACGACCTCCGCGGCGGCGACGACCATCGTGAAGAAGGCGATGATCTGGCCGTCGAGATTGCCGTGCATCCGGGAGAAGGCGACGAACGCGAGGTTGCAGGCGTTGAGCATCAGCTCGATGCACATGAACACCACGATCGCGTTGCGCCTGATCAGGACGCCGGTGGCGCCGATCGTGAACAACAGGGCGGCGAGGTAGAGGTAGTTGACGGGGTTCACTTCGCTGCCTCCTCTTCCCGCTCTTCGCGGCCGAGCCGCTCCTCGGAGCGCTGCTCCAGCGCCTTGAGGTCCTTGATCGCCTCGTCCGACACGTCACGGATCTGGCCGCGGTCTCGCAGCGTCTTGATGACCGTGAGCTCGGACGGGGTGCCGTCCGGGAGAAGACCGGCGATGTCCACCGCGTTGTGCCGGGCGTAGACGCCGGGGGCGGGCAGCGGCGGGAGCTGCTTGTTCGCCCGTACGCGCTCCCCGGCCAGTTCGCGCTGGGTCTTGGCCCGTTCGGTGCGCTCGCGGTGGGTGAGCACCATGGCTCCGACGGCGGCCGTGATGAGCAGGGCGCCGGTGATCTCGAAGGCGAAGACGTACTTCGTGAAGATGAGGGCCGCCAGACCCTCCACGTTGCCACCGGAGTTGGCCTGGGTCAGGCCGTTGAACTCCGACAGCGAGGCGTTGCCGATGCCCGCGCAGAGCAGGATGCCGAAGCCGAGGCCGCACAGGAGGGCCAGCCAGCGCTGGCCCTTGATGGTCTCCTTCAGGGAGTCCGCCGCGGTGACACCGACGAGCATGACCACGAAGAGGAACAGCATCATGATCGCGCCGGTGTAGACGACGACCTGGACGATGCCCAGGAAGTACGCGCCGTTGGCGAGGTAGAAAACCGCCAGGACGATCATGGTCCCGGCGAGGCAGAGCGCGCTGTGCACGGCCTTCTTCATGAAGACGGTGCACAGGGCGCCGATCACGGCGACGGTGCCGAGGATCCAGAACTGGAAGGCTTCGCCGGTGGACGTCGAGTAGGCCGCGAGGGAGGTGGACGGGGTGGCGAGCTGCGCGATCATCGGCGGATCACCTTCTCCGACGCCGGCTCGCCCTCACCGAAGGTCGACTCACCCTCCTGCACGACCTCGCCCTTGGAGACCGCTACTTGGGGCACCGTGCCGGGCGCGGCCTCCGTGACCAGACCCCGGTAGTAGTCCCCCTCGTCCATGCCCGGGAAGATCGAGTGCGGTGACTCGACCATGCCCTCCTCAAGACCGGCGAGCAACTGCTCCTTGGTGAAGATGAGGTTGGCGCGGCTGCTGTCGGCCAGCTCGAACTCGTTCGTCATCGTCAGCGCGCGTGTGGGGCACGCCTCGATGCACAGGCCGCACAGGATGCAGCGGGCGTAGTTGATCTGGTAGACGCGGCCGTACCGCTCGCCCGGGGAGTAGCGCTCCTCCTCGGTGTTCTCCGCGCCCTCCACATAGATGGCGTCCGCGGGACACGCCCAGGCGCACAGCTCGCAGCCGATGCACTTCTCCAGGCCGTCCGGATGGCGGTTGAGCTGGTGCCGGCCGTGGAACCGCGGAGCGGTGGTCTTCGGCTGCTCCGGATACTGCTCGGTCAGCCGCTTCTTGAACATGGCCTTGAAGGTCACGCCGAAGCCTGCGACGGGGTTCTGGAAACCGGGTTTGGTCTCCTTCTGCTCATCAGCCATCGGACGCCTCCTTTCCATCACGAGGTCCATCGATTCCGTCACCGTCAGTATTCACGCCACCACTGACAATCAACTCCCGCTCCCGGCGCGGGCGTCGCCGGGGCACCGGCGGCAGCTCCTGTCCGGGCAGCGGCGGTACGGGGTATCCGCCCGCCATCGGGTCGAAGGCGACGGGTTCGTCCGGCGTCTCCTGGGCGTCCTTCCGGTCGCGGTACATGTCGGCGATGAAGGAGAGCAACAGCAGGACAAGGACCGCGCCCGCCACGTACAGGGCGATGTCGGCGAAGTCGTAGTTCTCGTTCCGCAGGGTCCGTACGGTCGCGACGCACATCAGCCAGACCACGGAGACCGGGATGAGGACCTTCCAGCCGAGCTTCATCAGCTGGTCGTAGCGGACGCGGGGCAGCGTGCCGCGCAGCCAGATGAAGAAGAACAGCAGCAGCTGCACCTTGATGACGAACCAGAGCATCGGCCACCAGCCGTGGTTCGCTCCCTCCCAGAAGGTGCTGACCGGCCAGGGGGCCCGCCAGCCGCCCAGGAAGAGCGTCACGGAGACCGCCGAGACGGTCACCATGTTCACGTACTCGGCGAGCATGAACAGCGCGAACTTGATGGACGAGTACTCGGTGTTGAAGCCGCCGACCAGGTCGCCCTCGGATTCCGGCATGTCGAAGGGGGCGCGGTTGGTCTCGCCGACCATCGTCACGATGTAGATCAGGAACGACACCGGCAGCAGGATGATGTACCAGCGGTCCTGCTGCTGGGCGACGATCTCCGAGGTCGACATCGAGCCGGAGTACAGGAACACCGACGCGAACGCGGCGCCCATGGCGATCTCGTACGAGATCATCTGCGCGCAGGAGCGCAGACCGCCGAGGAGCGGATACGTCGACCCGGAGGACCAGCCCGCGAGCACGATGCCGTAGATGCCGACTGAGGCGACCGCGAGGATGTAGAGCATCGCGATCGGGAGGTCGGTGAGCTGCATCGTGGTGCGGTGGCCGAGGATCGAGATCTCGTTGCCGGCCGGTCCGAAGGGAATCACGGCGATCGCCATGAAGGCCGGGATCGCGGCCACGATAGGCGCGAGGATGTAGACGGCCTTGTCCGCGCGCTTGACGATCAGGTCTTCCTTGAGCATCAGTTTGATGCCGTCGGCGAGCGACTGGAGCATGCCCCAGGGGCCGTGCCGGTTGGGGCCGATGCGCAGCTGCATCCAGGCGACGACCTTGCGTTCCCACACGATGGAGAACAGCACGGTGATCATCAGGAAGGCGAAGCAGAAGACCGCCTTGATGACGACGAGCCACCAGGGGTCGCGGCCGAACATGGAGAGGTCCTCCGCGGCCAGGTACACGGGCGCGGCGAGGTTTCCGGTCATGCCTCCACCTCCTTGGGGGTCTCGGCGGCGAGCGTCGCCGGACCGATGCGGACGAGTGCGCCGGGCAGCGCGCCCGTGTCCGAGGCGACGCCTCCTCCGGCGGAGTTCAGCGGGAGCCAGACCACGCGGTCGGGCATCTCGGTGACCTGCAGGGGAAGTTCGACCACTCCGGAGGGGCCGGTCACGGCGAGCAGGTCGCCGTTCTTGACGCCCGCCTCGGCGGCCGTGGCGGCCGACACGCGCGCGTGTGCGGCGTGCCGCGTCCCGGCGAGCGCCTCGTCGCCCTCCTGAAGGCGGCCCTGGTCGAGCAGCAGCCGGTGTCCGGCGAGCACGGCCTCCCCCGAGGCGGGCCGCGGCAGCACGGCCGCGGTCTCCACGGGTTCGGTGGCCCTCGCCCCGTCCCAGGTGCCGAGCGTGTCCAGCTCCACGCGCGCGGTGCGCAGGTCGGGCAGCCCCAGGTGTACGTCCATGGCGTCGGCCAGCATCTGCAGGACGCGCCCGTCGGTGGGCGACAGCCGGCGGGTCAGCTGCTCGGGCTTGAGCGCGGACTCGAAGAGGCGTGCACGGCCTTCCCAGTTGAGGAAGGTGCCCGCCTTCTCGGCGACCGCGGCCACGGGGAAGACGACGTCCGCCTGCTCGGTGACCTCACTGGGGCGCAGTTCGAGCGACACCAGGAAGCCCACCGCGGAAAGTGCCTCACGCGCGCGTGCCGGGTCGGGAAGGTCGGCGACCTCGACGCCCGCCACGACGAGCGCGGAGAGCTCCCCGGTGGCGGCGGCCTCGACGATCTGTCCGGTGTCGCGGCCGTGGCGGTGCGGCAGTGCCGCGATGCCCCAGGCCAGGGTGACCTCGTCCCGCGCGCGCGGGTCGGTGGCCGGGCGTCCGCCGGGCAGCAGCGAGGGCAGTGCCCCCGCCTCGATCGCGCCGCGCTCCCCGGCCCGGCGCGGGATCCACACCAGCTGGGCGCCGGTCGCGGTGGAGGCCCGTACGGCGGCGGTGAGCCCGCCCGCCACCGCGGCCAGCCGCTCGCCGACGACGATCACGGCGCCCTCGGTGCGCAGCGCCTCGGCGGCCTTCGCTCCGTCGCCCTCCAGGCCGGCCCCGGAGGCGAGTGCGTCCAGCCACTCGGTCTCGGTGCCGGGGGCGGCCGGCAGCAGCGTGCCGCCCGCCTTGTCCAGGCCGCGGGTCGCGTGCGTGGTCAGCGAGAAGGTCTTCTGCCCGTGTCCCCGCCAGGCCTTGCGCAGCCTCAGGAAGACACCGGGCGCCTCCTCCTCGGACTCGAATCCGGCGAGCAGGACGGCGGGTGCCTTCTCCAGTGCGGTGTACGTGACGCCCGTACCGTCGAGGTCCCGTCCGCGTCCGGCGACCCGGGCGGCCAGGAAGTCGGCCTCCTCGCCGCTGTGCACGCGCGCGCGGAAGTCGATGTCGTTCGTGTCGAGGGCCACGCGCGCGAACTTGCTGTACGCGTAGGCGTCCTCGACGGTCAGCCGGCCGCCGGTGAGGACGGCGGCCCGGGAGCGCGCGGCCAGCAGCCCCTGGGCAGCGGCCTCCAGGGCCTCCGGCCAGGAAGCGGGCTCCAGCTCACCGGACTCGCCGCGCACCAGGGGCGTCTGAAGCCGGTCCCGCTGCTGGGCGTACCGGAAGCCGAACCGCCCCTTGTCGCAGAGCCACTCCTCGTTGACCTCGGGGTCCGGGGAGGCGAGGCGCCGCATGACCTTGCCGCGCCGGTGGTCGGTGCGGGTCGCGCAGCCACCGGAGCAGTGCTCGCACACCGAGTGCGACGAGACGAGGTCGAACGGCCGGGAGCGGAAGCGGTACGCCGCCGAGGTCAGCGCGCCGACCGGGCAGATCTGAATGGTGTTCCCGGAGAAGTACGACTCGAAGGGGTCACCCTCGCCGGTGCCGATCTGCTGGAGCGCGCCGCGCTCGACCATCTCGATCATCGGGTCGCCCGCGATCTGGTTGGAGAACCGGGTGCAGCGGGCGCACAGGACGCAGCGTTCGCGGTCGAGCAGCACCTGGGTGGAGATCGGGACGGGCTTCTCGTACGTGCGCTTCTTGCCCTCGAAGCGGGACTCGGAGTGGCCGTGCGACATGGCCTGGTTCTGCAGGGGGCACTCGCCGCCCTTGTCGCAGACCGGGCAGTCCAGCGGGTGGTTGATGAGCAGGAGCTCCATCACACCCTTCTGGGCCTTCTCGGCGGCAGGAGAGGTGAGGTGGGTCTTGACGACCATGCCGTCCGTGCAGGTGATCGTGCAGGACGCCATGGGCTTGCGCTGGCCCTCGACCTCGACGATGCACTGACGGCAGGCGCCGGCCGGGTCGAGGAGCGGGTGGTCGCAGAAGCGGGGGATCTCGATGCCGAGCTGTTCGGCCGCGCGGATGACCAGGGTGCCCTTGGGCACGCTGATCTCGACGCCGTCGATGGTCAGCGAGACGAGATCCTCCGGCGGAACCGCAGCCTCCCCGCCTCCGGAGGGAGCGCTCGTGGTTACCGTCATGCGTTCACCTCCGTGTGCTTTTCCTTGTCGGCCCAGGCCGTCGACTTGGCGGGGTCGAAGGGGCAGCCCCGGCCGTTGATGTGCTCCTCGTACTCCGCGCGGAAGTACTTGAGCGAGGAGAAGATCGGCGAGGCGGCGCCGTCGCCGAGGGCGCAGAACGACTTGCCGTTGATGTTGTCGGCGATGTCGTTCAGCTTGTCGAGGTCGGACATGACGCTCTTGCCGGCCTCGATGTCGCGCAGCAACTGCACGAGCCAGTACGTCCCTTCGCGGCAGGGCGTGCACTTGCCGCAGGACTCGTGGGCGTAGAACTCGGTCCACCGGGTGACGGCACGGACGACGCAGGTCGTCTCGTCGAAGCACTGGAGTGCTTTTGTGCCGAGCATGGAACCCGCGGCGCCCACTCCTTCGTAGTCAAGAGGGACGTCGAGGTGCTCGTCGGTGAACATCGGGGTCGAGGAGCCGCCCGGCGTCCAGAACTTGAGGCGGTGTCCCTGCCGGATGCCGCCGCTCATGTCGAGGAGCTGACGGAGTGTGATGCCGAGCGGGGCCTCGTACTGACCTGGATTGGTGACATGCCCGCTGAGGGAGTAGAGCGTGAAGCCCGGGGACTTCTCGCTTCCCATCGACCGGAACCATTCTTTGCCCTTGTGGAGAATCGCGGGAACCGACGCGATGGACTCGACGTTGTTCACAACAGTCGGACAGGCATAGAGGCCCGCGACGGCAGGGAAAGGGGGACGAAGTCGCGGCTGTCCACGGCGGCCTTCGAGCGAGTCGAGCAGTGCGGTCTCCTCACCGCAGATGTACGCGCCCGCGCCCGCGTGCACGGTGAGCTGCAGATCGAGCCCGCTGCCCAGAATGTTCTCGCCCAGGTAGCCCGCCGCATAGGCCTCGCGGACGGCCTCGTGCAACCGCCTGAGCACGGGGACGACTTCACCACGCAGATAGATGAAGGCATGCGACGACCGGATCGCATAACAGGCAATGACAATGCCCTCAATGAGGCTGTGCGGGTTCGCGAAGAGAAGCGGGATGTCCTTACAGGTGCCCGGCTCCGATTCGTCGGCGTTGACAACTAGATAGTGAGGCTTTCCATCACCCTGGGGAATGAACTGCCACTTCATTCCGGTGGGGAATCCCGCGCCGCCACGGCCGCGCAGACCGGACTCCTTCACGTACGCGATGAGGTCGTCCGGTGACATCGCGAGCGCCTTGCGCAGGCCCTCGTACCCGTCGTGCCTCCGGTAGACGTCCAGCGACCAGGACTTGTCCTCGTCCCAGAAGGCGGACAGCACCGGTGAGAGCAGCTTCTCGGGGCTGGTCTCTCCGCCGGCCTCCGGCTGAGAGGTGCCCCCGTATTGAGTGGACAAGGTCATCACTCCCCCTCCTCGGCAGTGGGCCCGGCCGGGTGGGACGGGTCGGAGGCCGACGTGTCCTGCGGTGCGTCGTGCGAACTGAGGTGCTCGGACGGGGACGGGTCGTGCGGCGCCTCGTCCTGGGGAGCGCCGGACCCTCGCGGGTGCACCACGCGCGCGGGGCCCGTCTCCCCCTTGGCCAGCCGGAGGCCGATCAGCGAGGCGGGGCCAGCGCCGCCGCTCGCCTCGACCGCGCCCTCGCGCTCGTCGGGGAAGCCCGCCAGGATGCGGGCGGTGTCCTTGAACGTGCACAAGGGGGCACCGCGCGTCGGCTCGACCTGTGTTCCCGCGCGCAGGTCGTCGACGAGGCGCTTCGCGCTCGCCACGGTCTGGTTGTCGAAGAACTCCCAGTTGACCATCACGACCGGCGCGAAGTCGCAGGCCGCGTTGCACTCGATGTGCTCCAGGGTGACTTTGCCGTCGTCGGTGGTCTCGCCGTTGCCGACACCGAGGTGGTCCTGGAGGGACTCGAAGATCGCGTCGCCGCCCATGACCGCGCACAGGGTGTTGGTGCAGACGCCCACCTGGTAGTCACCGCTCGGCTTGCGCCGGTACATGGAGTAGAAGGTCGCGACCGCGGTGACCTCCGCAGTGGTCAGGTCGAGCATCTCCGCGCAGAACCGCTGCCCGGTGCGCGTGACATGGCCCTCCTCCGACTGCACGAGATGCAGCAACGGCAGGAGGGCGGACCGGGAGTCCGGGTAGCGGGCGATGACCTCGCGCGCGTCCGCCTCCAGCCTGGCTCGAACGTCGTCCGGGTAGTCGGGCGCGGGCAGTTGGGGCATGCCCAGGCTGACGCCCTCGGGGGTCGTGGTCACCGGTCGACGCCTCCCATCACGGGGTCGATGGACGCGACGGCGACGATGACGTCGGCGATCTGGCCGCCCTCGCACATCGCCGCCATGGCCTGCAGATTGGTGAAGGACGGGTCCCGGTAGTGGACCCGGTAGGGGCGGGTGCCTCCGTCGGACACGACGTGCACCCCGAGTTCGCCCTTCGGCGACTCGACGGCCGCGTACGCCTGTCCCGGCGGCACGCGGAACCCCTCGGTCACCAGCTTGAAGTGGTGGATCAGGGCCTCCATGGAGGTGCCCATGATCTGCTTGATGTGGTCGAGCGAGTTGCCGAGTCCGTCGGGGCCGAGCGCGAGCTGGGCGGGCCAGGCGATCTTCTTGTCGGTGACCATGACCGGGCCGGGCTGCAGCCGGTCCAGGCACTGCTCGACGATCCGCAGCGACTGGCGCATCTCCTCAAGGCGGATCAGGAAGCGCCCGTACGCGTCGCAGGTGTCGGTGGTCGGCACGTCGAAGTCGTACGTCTCGTAGCCGCAGTACGGCTGCGCCTTGCGCAGGTCGTGCGGCAGGCCGGCCGAGCGGAGGATCGGGCCCGTGGCGCCGAGGGCCATGCAGCCGGCCAGGTCGAGATGACCGATGTCCTGCATACGGGCCTTGAAGATGGGGTTCCCGGTGGCGAGCTTGTCGTACTCGGGAAGGTTCTTCTGCATCTTCTTCACGAACTCGCGGATCTGGTCCACCGCGCCCGGGGGCAGGTCCTGGGCGAGGCCGCCCGGCCGGATGTACGCGTGGTTCATGCGCAGGCCGGTGATCAGCTCGTAGATGTCGAGAATGAGTTCACGATCACGGAAGCCGTAGATCATGATCGTGGTGGCGCCGAGTTCCATGCCGCCGGTGGCGATGCACACCAGGTGCGAGGAGAGCCGGTTCAGCTCCATCAGGAGCACTCGGATGATCGTGGCGCGGTCGGGGATCTGGTCCTCGATGCCGAGGAGCTTCTCGACGGCCAGGCAGTACGCGGTCTCGTTGAAGAACGACGTCAGGTAGTCCATGCGCGTCACGAAGGTCGTGCCCTGTGTCCACGTACGGAACTCGAGGTTCTTCTCGATGCCGGTGTGCAGATAGCCGATGCCGCAGCGGGCCTCGGTGACCGTCTCGCCGTCGATCTCCAGGATGAGCCGGAGCACGCCGTGCGTGGACGGGTGCTGGGGGCCCATGTTGACGACGATGCGCTCGTCGTCGGCCTTGGCCGCGGTCTGGACGACCTCGTCCCAGTCGCCGCCGGTGACCGTGTATACGGTGCCCTCGGTCGTCTCGCGGGCAGATGCGTGCGACGTGCTCATGAGTACGACCTCCGCTGGTCCGGAGCCGGGATCTGGGCGCCCTTGTACTCGACGGGGATGCCGCCGAGGGGATAGTCCTTGCGCTGCGGAAAGCCCTGCCAGTCGTCCGGCATCATGATCCGCGTCAGTGCCGGGTGGCCCTCGAAGACGATGCCGAAGAAGTCGTACGTCTCGCGCTCGTGCCAGTCGTTCGTCGGATAGACCGTGACCAGGGACGGGATGCGCGGCTCGCTGTCCGGGGCACTGACTTCGAGGCGGATCAGCCGGTTGTGGGTGATCGAGCGCAGGTGGTAGACGGCGTGCAACTCGCGGCCCTTGTCCTGCGGGTAGTGGACCCCGCTCACTCCGGTGCAGAGCTCGAAGCGCAGGGCCGGGTCGTCGCGCAGGGTCTGGGCGACCTGGAGCAGGTGCTCGCGGTCGATGTGGAAGGTCATCTCGTCGCGGTCGACGATCGTCTTCTCGATCGCGTTCTCGGGGACGAGGCCCTGTTCCTCCAGAGCGCCTTCGAGCTCGTCGGCGACCTCGTCGAACCAGCCGCCGTACGGGCGGGAGGCCGCTCCCGGCAGCCGGATCGAGCGGACCAGGCCGCCGTAGCCGGAGGTGTCCCCGCCGTTGTTGGCGCCGAACATGCCGCGCTGGACGCGGATCTCCTCGCCGCCCTCGCCGCGCTGGCCCGGGAGGTTGGAGGCGCCGAGGTCCTTCTCGGGGTTCACCCCGTTGCCGTTCGCGTCGCTCACCGCAGCAGGCCCTTCATCTCGATGGTGGGGAGCGCCTTGAGCGCCGCTTCCTCCGCCTCGCGGGCCGCCTCCTCGGCGTTCACGCCGAGCTTCGAGGACTGGATCTTCTGGTGGAGCTTGAGAATCGCGTCCATCAGCATCTCGGGCCGTGGCGGACAGCCGGGCAGATAGATGTCGACAGGGACGATGTGGTCGACGCCCTGCACGATCGCGTAGTTGTTGAACATGCCGCCCGACGAGGCGCAAACCCCCATGGAGATCACCCACTTGGGGTTCGGCATCTGGTCGTAGACCTGCCTCAGGACCGGCGCCATCTTCTGGCTGACGCGTCCGGCGACGATCATCAGGTCGGCCTGGCGCGGCGAGCCGCGGAAGACCTCCATGCCGAAGCGCGCCAGGTCGTATCGGCCCGCGCCCGTCGTCATCATCTCGATGGCGCAGCAGGCGAGGCCGAAGGTGGCGGGGAAGACGGACGACTTGCGCACCCATCCCGCGGCCTGCTCGACGGTGGTCAGCAGGAAGCCGCTCGGCAGCTTTTCTTCGAGTCCCATGCTCAGTGGCTCCTCTGTCCCCTATACGGGGCTCAGTCCCTTGCGGGGTTCAGTCCCATGCGGGTTTCAGTCCCATTCCAGGCCGCCTCGCCGCCACACGTACGCGTACGCGACGAAGACGGTGAGCACGAAGAGCAACATCTCCACGAGCCCGAAAACCCCGAGTGCGTCGAACGTGACGGCCCAGGGATAGAGGAAGACGATCTCGATATCGAAAATGATGAAGAGCATCGCCGTCAGGTAGTACTTGATGGGGAACCGCCCGCCGCCGGCCGGCGTGGGGGTCGGCTCGATACCGCACTCGTAGGCTTCGAGCTTGGCCCGGTTGTATCGCTTTGGACCGATAAGCGTGGCCATGACCACGGAGAAGATCGCAAAGCCTGCTCCGAGGGCTCCCAGTACGAGGATGGGCGCATACGCGTTCACCGCTCCTCGCTCCTCTCAGTCGGCATTGACTGCTGGCGGTTGCATCAGGCGTTGTTCCCTGCCCCGCGTGCCCCATGAACCTCATGAGGCCCACGAGCTCCGTGCGGCTCCACGAAGATCGCGTACATGTGAAGCAGGTCACAAGCCCAACTGCCTCGCATCTTATGCCTGCGGGTCTGTGATCTGCGACACGGGGTACGACAACGCCTTTGTGATCTCCACCACCTGGCGAACGATCATGAAGTCGGATCAGTGCCGATCTTCGTACGAGAAGCGTCCGAGTGATCACCAGAGGTGACATTTTCGCCCGTCATCGCTGGTCCAGGCCTCGACGCACTATCAAGGCGGTGAGATCCAAGGCAAATTGGCCTTGGACATCGGTGCTTGATAGAGGAACTCGTTCACACTTCGGGGGGAGTTGGAGTGCCCGGTGTGGACGACCCGGGTGCGCGCATCGCGCGTGCATCCGTTCACGAGCGAAAGAGGGTCGCCGGCCCGACCTCCACGACTCCCCCGCCTCACGCGCGCGACACCGCCGCAGGGGCAGCCGTTCCGTGACCTGCGTCACATTGGTAACGGCCGGGAAACAACCGGGCTTGGCCAACGGCTCCAACGGGTGGTAGGTCGCGGGCAATTCGGGCGTAACGCGGAAAGGCCGTGATCACAGCCCTGACGGGCAGTGTCCGCAATGCCCGTTACGGCGTCAATAAGGAACGCCACGCCCGGGATTCGGGCGGCCCATTGAACAACTGTGGCGCACCACACGTTTCTTGAAGGTATGGAGGAGCCCCTGATACCGGTTGTCCCTATGTCCCACACCGCTCACATACGCAGCCACCGGAAACCCCGGCCTCGCAGCAGCTCGGCGCTCGCGATGCGCGCCGGAGTTGCCGGTGGCGTCCTCAGCACCCTGGCAGTGGCCGGTGCGGCCGGATCGGCGAACGCTGCCGAGCCGGTGACCCAGACCATCGAGCTGCCCACCCTCACGGCCGACATGACCGCTCAGGTCGCCGAGTCCGCGGAGGTCACCCAGCAGGCCGCGGCCGACTACCAGCTGCGTGCCGAGCGCGACGCGGCCGCCGCCAAGGCCGCCAAGCAGGCCAAGGCCGACCTCGCCGACGCCAAGAAGAAGGCGGAGGCCAAGCAGAAGGCCGAGGACGCCCGCAAGGCCGCCGCCGAGCGCGCCACCCGGTCGTCGGAGCGGACCACGCTCACCTCGACATCGACGTCGGCCGACAGTGACGTCCCCGCACCCGCGAGCGGCAGCGTCGGCACGGTCGTCAACTTCCTCAAGGCGCAGCTCGGCGACGCCTACGTCATGGGCGCCACCGGCCCCAACGCGTGGGACTGCTCCAGCCTGGTGCAGGCCGCGTTCAAGCAGGTCGGCGTGGACCTGCCGCGCGTCTCCCAGGACCAGTCCGTGGCCGGCACCCCGGTCTCGCTGTCCAACATCCAGGTCGGCGACATCCTCTACTGGGGTGGCGCTGGCTCGGCGTACCACACCGGTGTCTACATCGGTGGCGGCCAGTACCTGGACGCCGCGAACCCCTCGAAGGGTGTCGTCATCCAGGACCTGTCGGGCTACCCGGCGAGCGGCGCGGTACGCGTCCTCTGACCTCGGTCACGCCTTCCCGCCCCCTGACCGGGCTTCTCCGGGCCCCGGCCACGCACATTGAAGGGCCGCTCCCCCAACACGGGGAGCGGCCCTCAGCCGTGCCTCAGCGGCCCCACCCGAACGACGCGCCCCGGCGCGCCCCTGGAAGCGGGACCCCGCCAGCTTCCGGCGCGTCCGCTTCCAGGCCGTCCGTGCATCACGCCCTCGGGGCCACCTTCGAGAGACCGTTGATGATGCGGTCCATCGCGTCACCGCCCGTCGGGTCGGTCAGGTTGGCCAGCATCTTCAGCGTGAACTTCATTAGAACGGGGTGCGTGAGACCCCGCTGCGTGGCGATCTTCATGACCTTCGGGTTGCCGATGAGCTTCACGAAGGCGCGGCCCAGCGTGTAGTAGCCGCCGTAGGTGTCCTTGAGGACCTTCGGGTAGCGCTGGAGGGCGAGTTCGCGCTGGGCGGGGGTCGCGCGGGCGTGCGCCTGGACGATCACGTCGGCGGCGATCTGCCCGGACTCCATGGCGTACGCGATGCCCTCGCCGTTGAAGGGGTTCACCATGCCGCCCGCGTCGCCGACGAGCAACAGGCCCTTCGTGTAGTGGGGCTGGCGGTTGAAGGCCATCGGGAGGGCGGCGCCCCGGATCGGGATCGTCATGTTCTCCGGGGTGTAGCCCCAGTCCTCGGGCATCGAGGCGCACCAGGCCTTCAGGACCTCGCGCCAGTCCAGCTCCTTGAAGGAGGACGTGGTGTTGAGGACGCCCAGGCCGACGTTCGACGTACCGTCACCCATGCCGAAGATCCAGCCGTAGCCGGGCAGGAGCCGGTCCTCGCCCGGGCCGCGCTTGTCCCAGAGTTCCAGCCACGACTCCAGGTAGTCGTCGTCGTGGCGCGGGGACGTGAAGTACGTACGGACCGCGACGCCCATCGGACGGTCCTCGCGGCGGTGCAGGCCCATCGCGAGCGACAGCCGGGTCGAGTTGCCGTCGGCGGCGACCACGAGGGGCGCGTGAAAGGTGACCTCGCGCTTCTCCTTGGAGTCGGCGTCGCCGAGCTTCGCGTGCACACCGGTGATCCGGCCCGTGCGGTCGTCGATGATCGGGGCGCCGACGTTGCAGCGCTCGTGCAGCCGCGCGCCCGCCTTCTGCGCCTGCCGGGCCAGCTGCTCGTCGAAGTCGTCCCGCTTCCGTACGAGTCCGTAGTCGGGGTAGGCGGCGAGATCCGGCCAGTCCAGCTGGAGGCGGACGCCGCCGCCGATGATGCGGAGCCCCTTGTTCCGGAGCCAGCCCGCCTCCTCCGAGATGTCGATGCCCATGGAGACGAGCTGTTTGGTGGCGCGCGGCGTCAGCCCGTCACCGCACACCTTCTCCCGCGGGAACGCGGTCTTTTCGAGGAGCAGGACGTCCAGTCCGGCCTTGGCCAAGTAGTAGGCGGTGGTGGAACCGGCTGGCCCGGCCCCGACGACGATCACATCGGCGGTGTGTTCGGAGAGGGGCTGGGACTCGGTCACGGCGGGTTCTCCCCAAGTCTCGAAGGCTCTAGGTCTCTAGGTCTCGAAGTGCGAAGTCTCGAAATCCGCGTGCTGAGGGGCACGGGACATGGGCAGTCTATGCAGCGGTACTGATCACCTGGCTGAAGGGCTGCCCCGTGAACCGAGCTCTCCCCGTGGTACACCTGCGCGTCCCGACCGACGAGGACGCGTTCGCCTGGCACCGGGTCTTCGACGACCCGGACGTGATGGAGTTCCACGGCGGAAAGCCGGCCGAGCTGTCCTTCTACGAGGAACTGACCGCCCGGCAGCGCCGGCACGACGCCGAGTACGGATTCTGCTTCTGGACCATGCTCGACGAGGAGGGCCAGGTCATCGGATTCACCGGCGCCCAGCCGTGGCCGCGCGAGTGGGGGCCGAAGGGCGAGATCGAGATCGGCTGGCGGCTCGGGCGCAGGCACTGGGGCAAGGGGTACGTCACCACGGCCGCGCGGATCACGCTGGAACGGGTGCGGGCGACGGGCGTACCCAGCGTGGTGGCCATGGTGAACTCCCGCAACGAACGCTCGATCGCGGTGACCAGACGCCTCGGGATGGAACTCGCCGAGACGTTCACGACGGAGACGTCGGACCAGCTGGGGCACTGCTACCGGTTGGCTCTCTGACGGTTTCCGACCAGGCTCCCACCGGGTTTCCGGGGAATTCCGGGGGCTTTCGGCCGGGCTTCCGACACCTTCCGGCACGGCCCGGCAGGGCTTACTCTGCCGGTACCGCTGGGGGTGACGTCTGTGCGCATACCACGCAAGACACCCGAAGTGCGCGTACCGCGGCTCGTCGGTCTGATGGCCGTGGACGCGCGCGAGACGGCCGAGGCGCGAGGGGTGCTGCTCGCCGCGCCGGATCGGCCCGACTTCCATCTGACCGTCGTCGATTACGTCGTACGGCAGTACCCGTTGCCCGGGTCGGAGGTGCCTCGGGGTGCGGTCGTCACCGTGTGGTTCGACTTCGGCGAGGGGGAAGGCGGTGGCGGGGCGGGTGTGCGGGAGCCTCGGCGGGGTGGGCCGCCGCCCGGGGGGTTGTACCGGGAGCTTGATGAGCCGGGGGATCCGTTTGCCGTGCTGCGGTAGCCGCTGGGGCTGCGGGTTGTGGGGACACCGCGGGCCGGTGGGGCTGGTCGCGTTGGCTTACGAAGCCTGCTTGTAGCCCCTGTGCAGGGCCACGACCCCGCCCGTCAGGTTGCGCCAGGCGACCTTTGACCAACCCGCCTTGGTGAGGCGTTCGGCGAGGGCGGGCTGGTCGGGCCAGTCGCGGATGGACTCGGCGAGGTAGACGTAGGCGTCGGGGTTGGAGGAGACCGCGCGGGCCACCGGCGGGAGGGCGCGCATCAGGTACTCGGTGTAGACCGTGCGGAACGGTGCCCAAGTCGGATGCGAGAACTCGCAGATCACGACGCGTCCGCCGGGCCTGGTCACCCGGTACAGCTCGCGCAGCGCGGTGTCCATGCTGGTGGACTGCACGTTCCGCAGGCCGAAGGAGATCGTCACCGCGTCGAAGGTGTCGTCCTTGAACGGCAGCTTCGTGGCGTCGCCCGCGGTGAGCGGCAGCCAGGGGTGGTTCTTCTTGCCGACCTTCAGCATCCCGAGGGAGAAGTCGCAGGGGACGACGTACGCACCCGTGCGTGCGAAGGGCAACGACGAGGTGGCGGTGCCCGCCGCGAGGTCGAGGATCTTCTGCGCGGGCCGCGCGTCGACCGCCTTCGCGACCTCCTTGCGCCACACCCGGTCCTGGCCGAGCGACAGCACGTCGTTCGTCAGGTCGTAACGTTCCGCCACGTCGTCGAACATCGAGGCGACTTCGTGCGGCTGCTTGTTCAGGGATGCGCGGGTCACGGTCCCATTGTGGCAGTACGGGCCGGGTGACTCTCCAGCACCCGGCCCGTACGCCGGTCGGAACGCCGCCGCGAGGACGGCTCTCGCAAGGGCCCTCGGGGCAGCAGCGGGCCCGTCAGGGCAGCAGCCTCGGCTTCTTCTTCGCCGCCACGTCCTCCACCCACCCGCAGAGCAGGATGAACACGGCGATGAGGATCCAGCCGATGCCGAACATGAACCACTGGCTCTCCAGCGGCAGATACGTCTCGAAGGCCGGCACGTTCCAGAACTGGTCGATCAGCGGGACGGCCAGGATCAGTGCGATCTCGTGCCATAGGTAGAGGGTCACGGCACGGGCGTTGAAGATCGTCACGATCCGGTCGAGGCGCCTGAAGCGGGCCAGCCCGGCGAAGTCGATCGCGAAGTGCGCCTTCGCGTACATCAGGAGCGTCACGAACCCCGCCGACCAGAAGGCCTGCGCGAGCGGGATGTCGTCTAGGTCGTACGAGCCCGTCTCGGCCTGGTGGGTGAAGGCGTACCAGCCGCCGTAGCCGATCGCGGCGAGCGAGAGGACGACGACGGCGAACGGCTTCAGCCGTTGCAGGACGCCGTCACGGTGCGCGAAGCCGAGGATCCAGCAGAAGAGGAAGACGGCCAGGTCGGTGAGCGCGCTCCCGAAGCGGTTGTCCGGCGGCTCCCACAGGAAGTGGACGACCAGGATCGGGGTGAGGGAGAGGACGAGCACCGCGACCGGGGCCAGCCGGAACACCCTCAGGAGAAGGGGCGAGAGCAGGACGAACCACAGGTACGTCCGCAGGTACCAGAGGATCTCCCAGGCCTGCTCGCCCCACGCGTTGCCCGGCGGGTCGCCGAGCGGCACGATCCAGTAGACGATCTGCCAGCCGGGCATCCAGTCGTGGATCAGCATCGCGACCACGACGAAGAAGCCCCAGAACCAGAAGGGCGGCAGAAGCCGGCGGATCCGGCTCCTGATCACCTTGGGGGCGGGCCGCTCCAGCGACTTCGCCATCAGCGTGCCGGCCAGCGCGAACATGATCCCCATGGAGGGGAAGACCATGCCCGCCCAGGCCCAGCCGAAGGTGTGGTACGTGACGACGCGGACCAGGGCGACCGCGCGCAGGGTGTCGAAGTAGCGGTCGCGGCCGACGGGCTTCGGCGGCGCGTCCGGGGCCGGTTCGGACTCCGGCCCGCGGTCACGAAGCCCGGCCTCGGCCCCGGTGGCGGCCGCGAACTTCCCTTCCACCGGCGGAGGTTCCACCGTAGGCAGCTGTGCCGTGTCGCCCGACACCTGCTCTGGCGCCTGCTCCGGCACGGGGTACGCCGTGTACTGCGGCGCGTACTCCGATGCGTACCCCTGCTGGTCGTGGCCGGCGTACTGCTGGGGGTACGGCGTGCCGCCGTACTGCGGCTGACCGTACGGCTGTTGCTGCCGGTCGTACCCGTAGCCGTAGCCCTGCGGTTGATCCTGTGGGTAGCCCGGCTGATCCGTCCCCCAGCTCATCAGCCGACCCCCGCCGGGGTGCCGACCTCGCCCGTGCGCTTCAGCTTCTGCCAGCGCAGGCGGCCGCCGGTGAGGGCGGTGATGCAGGAGTGGATGAGGACGAGGTACATCATCTGGCGGTACGCGAGCTGCTGCAGCGGCATCATCAGCAGGTAGCGGTACTTCTCGCGGTCGAGCCGGAACGCGTAGGCGGCGCAGACTAGTTGGACGCAGAGCACGGCCAGCCAGGCGAGCAGGGCCGCCTTGAAGTCGATGAAGATCATCGAGTAGAGGGTGAACACGTCGATGAGCGGGGCGAAGACCGGCGTGACGATCTGGAAGATGACGACCAGCGGCATGCCGACGCGGCCGAAGCGGCCCGAAGGACCCTTGTCCGTAAGGGACTTGCGGTGCTTCCACAGCGCCTGCATCGTCCCGTACGACCAGCGGTAGCGCTGCGACCACAGCTGCTTGAGCGAGGCGGGCGCCTCCGTCCAGGCCCTGGCGTGCTCCTGGTAGACGACCCGCCAGCCGCCGCGGTGCATCGCGATGGTGATGTCGGTGTCCTCGGCGAGCGTGTCCTCGCTCATGCCGCCGACCTCCAGGACGGCGTCCCGGCGGAACGCGCCGATCGCGCCCGGGATGGTGGGCATGCAGCGCAGCAGGTCGTACATACGGCGGTCGAGGTTGAAGCCCATCACGTACTCGATGTGCTGCCAGGCGCCGATGACCGTGTTGCGGTTGCCGACCTTGGCGTTGCCCGCGACCGCGCCGACCTCCGGGTCCGCGAAGGGCTGGACGAGCTGGTGAACGGCGTCCGGCTCGAAGACCGTGTCACCGTCCATCATCACGACGATGTCGTAACTGGCGCTGCGGACACCGTTGTTGAGGGCGGCCGGCTTGCCCGCGTTCTCCTGGCGGATGACCCGGACGTTCGTCATGCCGAAGGACTCGGCCGCGCTGCGCGCGATCTCGGACGTGTTGTCCGTCGAGCCGTCGTCGACCACGATGATCTCGATCGGATGGGTGCTCTTCGCCAGCGACTCAAGGGTGTTGGCGATGCACTCCTTCTCGTTGTAAGCGGGCACGATCACGCTGACGGGCTGTGTGACGGTCGGCCCCCAGCTGAACCGGCGTTTGTTGCGTTGCCGGTAGTGCCTGCGGGCGAGGATCAGCATCATCCCGAAGCGGCCCATGACGGCGACGCCGACGACGGCGAGCCCGGTCGCGAGCCCCGGTACGGTCCACTCGGCGACGGCGACGGCCGCGACGAGGGCCTTGCCTTCGTAGAGGGTGGTGCCGGTTGCGGTGCGGTGGGCGGCCTGGAGGCTGTTGACTCCGCCGGCCTGGCCCGCCTGCCCCGACTGGCCGGGCTGCTGGCCCTGTTGGCCCTGCTGACCGCCGGGCACCTGATCGCCCGCCTGCCCACTCTGCTCGCCCTGCTCGCTGCCGGGCTGCTGACCGTTCTGGGCGGCCTGGCCGCTCTGAGCGTTCTCGGTGTTCTGGCCGTTCCCCTGCCGGATGGCGCCGCTGATGGTGGTGAAGGTGTAACCCTTCGCCTTCATCTTCTTGATGTACGTCCCCAGCGCCTTGACCGTCTGCGAACGCTCGCCGCCCGCGTCGTGGAAGAGGACCGAGGCGCCCTTGTTCTTCGACGGCGTGGCCCACTTGATGATCTTCGAGACGCCCGGGCGCTTCCAGTCGTCGCTGTCGGTGTCGACGAAGACGCTGGTGTAGCCCTCCTCACCGAGCTTCTTGTAGACGGGCCAGCTGTAGTTGTCGATGGCGTCCGCCTCGGAGGAGTACGGAGCACGGAACAGCGTGGTCGTGATGCCCGCCGCGCCCGCGAGCGCGAGCTGCGTCTGGTCCATCTCGCGGGCGATCCGGTCGTCGCTCTGGTACGAGAGGTCGACGTGCGTGAAGGTGTGGATGCCGATCTCGTTGCCCTGGTCCACCAGGTCCTTCACGATGCCCGGATAGCGCGACACCATCGACCCGACCACGAAGAACGTGCCCGGGACGTCGTTCGCCTCAAGGATCTTGAGGATCTGCGGAGTCCAGGTGGGGTTGGGGCCGTCGTCGAAGGTGAGCGCGATGGTCTTCTCGGGGACGGACTGGCTCTGTGCCTCTCCGCCCCGGAAAGAGAGGATCGGCCCGCCGTCGAGGACCTTGTCGGGGACCTTGCTCGAACTGGCGTTGCTGCGTACGCGCTCGTCGCCGCCGACCTCGGCGCGCAGATAGCCGTCGAGCAGCATCACGCTGGTGAGCGCGAGAAGGAGCAGCAGGGCGAGGATGACACGCGGTTTCTGCAGCGCCGCGGCCTTGCCCGCGGCCCGTGTCATCCGGGACGGGGCGCGCCTGCGGCCGCGCGAGGGCGTCGTGGTAGCCATGAGTGTGAGTGCGTTCCGGTCAGTTGGCGCCCGCGGCCGCCGAGGCGGACGCGGACGGAGCGGAGACGGAGGCGGGATCCGCGGACGCCGACGGGGCGGCGGTGGGCGCGGCTCCGGCCGGCGGGGCGCCGGTGGCGACGCCCGTGGGCGGGACGCCGGTGGGCTGCGCGGGCGGGGTGCCGGTGCCGCCCTGCGGCTGGGCACCGCCGCCGGGCCGGGAGTTCTGGTTGCCCGGGCCGCCGCCCCCGAAGGGCAGCAGCGAGGACGGGGAGAGTGAGGGGCCCCAGCCCATGAACGCCATGCCGAGCACGACCGCGTACCCGATGCAGACGACGCCCAGGAGGAGACCGATCCGGCGCAGCAGCCTGGCTCTGCGCCCGGAGTTGTCAACGAACACGGGACCGTCTTCGGACCCGTTGGACCCGTTGCCGCGTTTGCGGCGGCGGTCGCGCCCAGCGGCGCGGGATTCGATGGCAGGCTCGGAATGCATTCCCCGGATATTAGGCAGCCTTTATGTGTCCGAAACTCTGATTTCCTTGTGAGACAGCCATGAGAAATGCCTGATCCTGTCGTTTCCCTGAGAGAGTCCGGCTCGGCTTCGTGCACCGCGGTCGCCTGTGAGACGTTTTCGGTCCACGACGTGAACCAGAGAGCGGTGCATACGCAATGCGGAGTTTCCTCAAGCCGACTGCCGGGTTCGTCTGTCTGGCGGCCCTGACCTGCGCCGGGTGCTCCTCGGAACCGGACTCGGAGTCGTCGTCCTCGTCGTCCTCACAGCCGTCGGCGGCGGGGGCGGCCTCGGAGTCGTCATCGCCATCGGCCTCGGCCTCGGTGGCCACCACGTACGCCCCGTACGTCAGCGCCACCACCGCCTCCGACAACGACTCGGCCGGCTCCCCGGCCACGTACAACCTCGCCTTCGTCATCGCGGGCGGCAGCAGCTGCACGCCGAAGTGGAACGGCACGACGGCGATCGGCGACTCGGCGGTCAAGTCCCGTATATCGGCGCTCACGGAGTCCGGTGGCGCGGTGCGCGTCTCCTTCGGCGGCGCCTCCGGCAAGGAGCTCGCCTCGACCTGCGACAGCGCCTCCGAACTGGCCGAGGCCTACGGGGCCGCGCTCGACGCGGCCGGGGCCACGGAGGCCGACTTCGACATCGAGGGCAAGCAGTTGACCGACTCCGACTCGGTCGCGCTGCGCTCCGAGGCGATCGCCCTGCTCCAGAAGGAGCGCTCCGACCTCGCGGTCACCTTCACCCTGCCCGTGATGCCGTCCGGGCTCGACAACGACAGCCTGGCGCTGCTGGAGTCCGCCAACGACAACGGCGTCCAGGTCTCCACGGTCAATATCATGACCATGAACTACGGCAGTTCGTACGACGAGGACATGGGTGACTACGCCAAGACGTCGGCCGAGGCCGCCCACGATCAACTCAAGGACGTCTTCGGGCTGTCGGACGACGGGGCCTGGAAGGGGCTCGCCCTCACCTCGATGATCGGCGTCAACGACGTGGACAACGAGACGTTCTCCTTGTCCGACGCGGCGCAGGTTCGCTCGTTCGCGGAGGAGAAGGGGGTCGCGTGGGTGTCGATGTGGTCGACGTTCCGGGACCAGCCGTGCGAGGGGGACGACGCGGCTTCGGATGACGCGGCGACGAATTGCAGTGGGGTGGAACAAGGGGCCGGGGATTTCGCGGAGGCGTTTACCGGGTGACTACCGTCACATTTCGGCTGCGGGTGAGTGGGGCCTGGTCGCGCAGTTCCCCGCGCCCCTGAAAGACAAAAGACCAGGGCGCCTGGTGCACCGCGGTTTTGAAGGCCGACCCGCTTTTTAGGGGCGCGGGGGCGCGGGGAACTGCGCGACCAGCCACAACGAACCCGCACCCTCAAGCAACAGAAAGCTCAACGGCGCCGATGCACAAGGCGCCCCGCGCAAACAGTCGCCACGCACGCCCCGTCCTCGTCGAAGACCGCGAGGTCGGCCCGGCCCCCGGCCACGATCGCCGCGGGGCGGACCCGGGACAGGACGGCCACGTCATTGCGCCCGGCCGCCGCCCTCAGCTCGGCCGTGTCGGCGTACTCCTCCAGAACCGCCACCGCCCCCCGCTTCAGCACGGAGTGCAGCCGTTCGCGCGGTGTCGGGGCGTCCGGGAGCGGGCCCTCGTGGATCAGGGCGGGCCCGAGCACTCCGGGCCATCGCCGGACGCGGGCGCCCGGGAACCGCTCGCGGATCTCCGCGAACGTCCCTACGGCCCCCACCCGGTCCCGTTCCACGACGACCGCGCCGTCCTTGATCGGCTCTCCGCCGTCCCAGACGACGCGTACCTCGTCAGCAGTGTGGATCGTCTCCAACTGGTCCTCGTAAGGGCTCAGTTGGAGGCGAGGAGCTTCAGCTCCGGGTGGGCCGTGCCGCCCTCGATCGCCGTCGAGGAGATGTGGGACTGGACCCGCTCGTCGACCGGGTCGTTCGCCGGGTCGTCGTGGACGACGAGGTGCTCGTACGTCGTGGCCCGCTGGGCCGGGACACGGCCGGCCTTGCGGATCAGGTCGATGATCTCCATGCGGTTGGAGCGGTGCTTGGCGCCGGCGGACGACACCACGTTCTCCTCCAGCATGATCGAGCCGAGGTCGTCGGCGCCGTAGTGCAGGGAGAGCTGGCCGACCTCCTTGCCCGTGGTCAGCCAGGAGCCCTGGATGTGGGCGATGTTGTCCATGAAGAGCCGCGCGATGGCGATCATGCGCAGGTACTCGAAGAGCGTGGCCTGCGTGCGGCCCTTGAGGTGGTTGTTCTCGGGCTGGTACGTGTACGGGATGAAGGCCCGGAAGCCGCCCGTCCGGTCCTGCACGTCACGGATCATCCGCAGGTGCTCGATGCGCTCCGCGTTGGTCTCGCCGGTGCCCATGAGCATCGTCGACGTGGACTCGACGCCCAGGTTGTGCGCGGCCTCCATGATCTCCAGCCAGCGCTCGCCGCTCTCCTTCAGGGGGGCGATGGCCTTGCGGGGCCGGGCGGGCAGCAGCTCGGCCCCGGCGCCGGCGAAGGAGTCGAGCCCGGCGGCGTGAATGCGCTGGATCGCCTCCTCGGCGGAGACCTTGGAGATACGGGCCATGTGCTCGACCTCGCTCGCCCCCAGGCTGTGGATGACGAGCTGCGGATAGGCGGCCCTGATCGCGGCGAAGTGCTTCTCGTAGTACTCGACGCCGAAGTCCGGGTGGTGCCCGCCCTGGAACATGATCTGCGTCCCGCCGAGCTCGACGGTCTCCGCGCAGCGGCGCAGGATGTCGTCCAGGTCGCGCGTCCAGCCCTTGGCGGTGTCCTTCGGCGGCGCGTAGAAGGCGCAGAACTTGCACGCCGTGACGCAGACGTTCGTGTAGTTGATGTTGCGCTCGATGATGTACGTCGCGATGTGCTCCGTACCGGCGTACCGACGACGGCGTACGGCGTCGGCGGCGGCGCCCAGCGCGTGCAGCGGGGCGTCGCGGTAGAGGTCGAGCGCCTCTTCCGGGGTGATCCGCCCACCCTCGGCGGCACGGTCGAGGACGGACTGAAGGTCGGCCTTCTCGGTCACCGGAGCGGTCCCTTTCATAGGGGTGTGGACGGACTGATCCAGCGTACGCCAGGCAATGTGATCACCCGACGCCAGGCAACCTGATCACCCGACGTCAGGCCGCGTACGCCCCGATCAGCAGGCCCACGAAGGCGCCCGCGATCAGGAAGGGCCCGAACGGCATGGAGGTCTTGCGCCCGGCCCTGCGGACGACGACGAGGCCCAGCCCGTACAGCCCGCCGAACAGGAACCCGGCGAAGGTGCCGAGCAGCAGGGCTCCCCAGCCGTACCAGCCGAGGACGGCGCCGAGACCGAGTGCGAGCTTCACGTCGCCGAAGCCCATGCCGTTGGGGTTGATGAGGAAGAGGACGAAGTAGCCGCCGCCGAGGGCGAGGGCTCCGTACAGGGCGGTCAGCCAGTCCCCGGCGTTCTCGGGGGCGGCGGCCGCCCCCGCGAGCAGCACCAGGGCGGCTCCCGCGAGCGACAGCGTCAGCACGTCCGGCAGCCGCTGCACGGTGAAGTCCACGACGGCGAGGAGCACACCGAGGGGCGCGAGCAACAGCCAGACGCCCAGCTCGGGCCGGGTACCGGTCGCCGCGGCCAGCGCCGCACAGACGAGCGCGGTCGCGAGGACGACGAGGGGGGTGCTGGGCCCGTACGTCCGCCGCCCTGCGCACTCCTGGCAACGGGCCGGGCCGACCCAGCCGCCGACGAGGTGCCCTTCGGGACATCGCGTCTGCCACGGCTCGTCGGGGGTGACGGAGAAGCGGTGGGCGGCGCGGGGGATGAGCAGCCCGGCGGCACCGCCCCAGAGGGCGGCGCCGACGATCATCAGCAACAGGTCCACTGGGCGCTCCCCGCTACCACTGTGGGCAGGCGTTCCGCAGGGCGGAACGGGTGGGCACAGCCACCGGGTCCGGGCGCCCTGCCAACCAACCCCAACTCATCCGACGGCAGCAACACCACTCCGCCAAGCAGGAAGCAACTCGTCCAGCAGGGCCTCGGTCCTGGGCGGCAGCCCACGCGCCCCACTCCGCGCCACCAGATCCGCAGCGAGCCTCTTGAGGCGATCACTGTCACCGGTGGCATGCGTGGCCCGAAGCAACTCGTTCCACAGCCGCTCATCCCCAGGCGCGGAGCCCAGCGCCGCGTTCAGTGCCTCGATCGCCTTCTCCGCCCGGTCCTTCTCCAGGTGGAACGCGGACAGGGCGAGCCCGATGTCCGCGACGAGCAGGGGCAGTTGGGCGTCGATGATCTCGTGGGTCAGCCACCCGTACCGCCCCGCGGGCCGCTCGGCCAGCAACGGCCCCCGCACCAGCACCAGCGCGTCGGTCAGCAGACGCCCGCGCACGGCACGGCTGTTGGCGCCCCGCCCCTGCGTGGCCTCGTGGTACAGCGACCGCAGCACGTCCAGGTCGGACACGACGGACTTGGCGAGCTTGAGCCGCCCGGTCGAGTCGGTGCCGAGCCGCGGCGTACCGTCCGGGTCGTTGCCGAGCCAGGCGCGCAGCCGCTCGACGAGCGCGTCCCGCACGTCGTCGGTGACCCCGCGCGGCCACAGCGCGGAGGACAGCACCCGCGGATGCACACCCTCGCGGTGCAGAAGGAGCAGCGCCAACGCCTCGTGCAGCAGCGGGCTGCGCTCACCGTCCGGCGTTTCGAGGCCGATGATCTCGTACGGGCCGACGAGCCGCGCGTACACCGCGGGACGCCCCTGCTCGCTGATGTCGACGAGGAACGGCGGGGTGGTGGTGGGGCGGTCGTCGTCGCGCTCGGGGTCGGCGTCGGTGAACAGCTCGACGACGGCCCGCTGTTGGGACACCGGCAGGAGCTGCGCGTCGAGTTCGAGTCCGAGGAGCGGCGCGAGGAGCTTGCCCTCGCTGGTGATCTCCATCTCCCAGGCGGCGCCGGGCAGATCGCCCGACTGCGTACCCACGAGGTACCCGATACCCAACCGGCTTGCGTCGGCGGCCAGTTCGGCGAGCGTGACGGCGTCCTCGGCGGACGGTTCGGCGGCGAGCAGCACGAGGTGCGGGGCCCAACGGGTGTGCTGGGCAGGGCCCGTACGCCCGGTCAGCACCGAGTCGTGCCCCGCGGCACCCAGCGCACCGCGCCGCTGCCGCGTCTCCGCCTCCATGGTCTCCACGAGCGCCTCGATGTCGTCGAGGTGGCGGAGCCGGTTGGGCGCGAGGGGAGTGAGGTCCTCGCCGAAGCCGACGAGCGTGATCGTCATGCGGTCGGACCAGCCGTTGGTGGCCAACTCGGCGGCCACGGAGGCGAACACGCCCGCCCGGTCCTGCTCGCGGCCGCTCAGCGAGACGATGCCGGGCACGGCCTCCAGGTTGAGGAGGAGCCGAGAGTCGTCCATCGTGCCGAGGCTGACGAGGCCGGGGTAGGGGGCGGCCGTGTCGACGTCCTCGTACCGCTCGGCGTCCGCCCTCGCGAGCATCCAGAACGTCTGGTCCTGTCCGAGCTGCCAGGGCGCCGGCGGCTTCCCGGCGGGCTGGGCGAGCTGGAGGTGCAGGTCGCCGTTGCCGCTCATCCAGGCCGCGTAGACGGTCGGCAGCGGGCGGGACTCGCCCGCGAGCGACGCGGCGAGCCCGCGCAGGGAGAGGTCGAGAAGGCGTACGCCCTCGGGGTCGGCCCCCACCAGCAGCGCGTCCTGCGCGTCGGCGGCGGCGCCGGTGGGCGTCGGCGGTTCCATGCCGCGCCGTCCGCCGACGGCACCGAGGGCGGACTGCCACAGGGCCTGACGGCGGCGCCGGCCGAGTGCGCCGAGGAGTCCGGCGGCGAGGAGGGGCGCGCCGAGCAGTGCCTGCGGCAGCCCGAACCCGCCGTCTTCCCCGGCGGCGGGTGCGGCATGCTCCTGCCCCTGCTGCCCCTGCCGCCCGTCCCCACCCTGCTGGTGTCCCTGGTCGGGGGCGGGCCGCTGCTCGGGAAGGCTGATGTGGGCGGTGTCGCGGTCGAGGGACCCGGAGCCGCCGCCCTGCCGGCCGCCGGCGCCCTCGGCACCGCCGGTCCGGGCGTAGTCGGAGATCTGCTGCTGCACTTCCTCCGAGACCTTCGGGGCCTCGTCGGGCATCTCCACCAGCTCGCCGCCGCGGGCGTCGCCGGGCATCTCCATGATCCAGCCCGGCCGGATGAGGCTGGCCTCGGAGAGCTTCGAACCGTCGGGCTGCGTACGGTCCTTGTTGAGCTGGTAGATCTCCTTGTACCGCCGCCCGTCGCCGAGGTGGCGCTCGGCGACCTCCCAGAGGGAGTCGTGGTGACGGCCCTCGGGGGGCTGGATCCGGTAGAACTTCGTGTCGTCGTCGGAGGCGTGGGCGCCGGTCCCGCTCTCGGCGTGCGCGGCGGCGGAGGCCGCCTGCTCGGCCAGGGCGGCGGCCGTCGAGGCCGCCTGCTCCTGCTGCTGGCCCAGCAGCCCGCCCGGCGTCTGCTGCGCGGCCGCGGCGACCGGCCGCTGGTTCCCGTCCAGCTGCTGCCCGAGCTGCGACAGCCCCGGCGTGAAGCTCGCCGCGGTCGCGCCGACGAGCAGCAGGGCCGCGACGAGCTGCCGCGCGAGCAGCTGGCTCGGGCCGGCGCCGGGCACGCGGTTCGGCAGCCCGACACCCGACAGGGCGGCCTTCACCTCGACGAGCACGCACGCGGTGAACTGGGCCCAGGCGAACCAGACGACGACGGTCAGCGTGTTGACGAACGTATCGACGCTGATCTCTTTCTGGAGCCAGTCCAGACTCGGCGAACCGCTCGGCAGCGGCCACCCGATCTGCGAGGCCAGCGCCCCGGGCACCCCGATGAGCAGCACGAGCAGGGCCACGAAGGCGAGAAACGCCTTCAGAAAGTCCCCGACCGTACGGCGCCGCCGAGGCAAGGGCTGCGGCGTCCGATTCCTCGGACCCGGCGAGCTTCCCGTCGAGTTGGAAGTGGTACGTCGCGCCATGGCGGGTGTCCTGGTGTCGTGTGTGGAGGGAGGGAGAGCGGGGGTGTGCTGAGCCTACTTAGATCCTATTGAGGGTGTCGAAGGGCGGGGAGAGAAGCAGTCCTTGAGCCCGACCGATTCCTCACCGCCCGCCCCCTATGCCCGCGATTTCCATTCGGGCGTCCGCCGTTCCACGCCTCGACTCCAAGCACTTCGCAACTGTCACGTCACAGATCTCACGATCCCCACACAATCCCCCACCACCGCCCCGAGGCCCTCTACGTGCCCCTGGTAGCTTCGTTCTCTGTTGCACACATGCCTTATACAGGGGGAGTACACCCGTGGCCCGCCGCACCGTGACCACCGCTGCCGCGCTCGCCGCCACCGCGGCGCTTCTGCTGACCGCTTGTGGTGGGGGCGACGACTCGTCGTCGGACGACATCAAGGGGGCGGACAAGGGGTCGAGCAGTCCGTCGGTTTCAGCGTCCGCGGCTTCGAAGGCAAACCGGCCCGTCATCGAGCTGCCGAAGAGCTTCCAGGCGGACTTCGAGGGCTGGACGGACAGCGATCCCGAACTCCAGGCCGCTCTGAACGACGGCAAGGAACGGCTTCGGGCTTCGTACGCCGCCATCATCGACGGCGACCCGGAGGCCGCCTCCATGTCCTTCTACAGCGGGCAGGGGGCGATGAGCACCGGCTCCGCGTGGGTCAAGGGCTACAAGGGCCTGACGATCGTCGGCGAAGTCAAGGCCTACGCCCCCGAGATCACCTACATCGGCAAGACGAAGAAGCGCGCCACGCTCTTCTACTGCGTCGACGAGAGCAAGGGCTTCAGCAAGGACCTCAAGACCGGCGAGAAGGCCGGCACTCCCAAGGGTGAGTCCCCGAAGGTGCAGTACCGGACGAGCCTGGGGAGAGAGGCGAACGGCGTCTGGAAGACCCAGACCGTCGAGACGAAGCCGGGAGGGTGCTGATGATGCGCACGGCTCGGTACGTCCTCGTGGGTTTGGTCGTCCCGCTGGCACTGACAACCGCACTGGCGCCGTCACCTGCACTCGCCCTCGGCGAACCGGGACACGAAGGCGAGTCGTCCGGCGGCGCGGGCGGAAAGGACATCTACGCCTCCGCCACCCACTCACAGATCCGGATCTCGTACCCCAAGGGCGGGGACGGCGGCGGGAAGAAGGGCAATCTCGGGGCGGTCGACCCGAACTGGAAGCCCCCGGCCTGCTGGTACGAGCCCGTCTTCACCCCCGAGAGCCTTGAGCGCTTCGTGGACGAGTCGGACGGCGTCGGAGACGTCGGTATCCACCAGTCGTGGATCGGCAAGGGGCTCTGGACCGACCACTACAAGGACGGCAAGCCGGAAGACAACATGGACGACAACTGGACGTCCGCCCCCGGCTACGAGAACTACAACAAGGGTAAGGACGGCTACTTCTGGCGCAGCGTCGCGCCCGACGACTCCGACCCGGATTCCTGGGACTGCGGCCTCATCATGTTCTGGCAGGACGCCGGCCAGATCCCCGACGTGCCCAACGCGCCGACTGCCAAGACCCTGGCCGAGTACGCCTACGACAAGATCGAGGTCCCCGACACGGAGATCGAGCTGCGGCCGGAGGCCAAGTCCACGGTCAACCTGCCCACTTGGGTGTGGCTGGACAAGGGCACGTTCCAAGACGTCCAGGTCCGTGCCGAACTCCCCAACACGGGCATCTGGGCGGAGACCACCGCGAAGCCGGTGAGTCTTCATCTCGAACCCGGTACGGCGGACGCCGAGACCTACCCCGCCTCCGGTGAGTGCGAGATCAACGACGACGGCTCCATCGGCACCCCGTACAAGAAGGGCGACGCCGAGCAGACGCCTCCCTGCGGGATCACGTACCTGCGTGCCACCAGCGGAGAGCCGTACGCGCTCAAGGCCTCCGTCACCTGGCAGATCTCCTGGGAGGGCAACGGCGGTGCGGGCGGTGACCTGCCCGACGGCACCTTCGAGACCACCCAGGACATGAACGTCCAGGAGATCCAGTCGATCAACCGCTGACGCGCGGCCACCACTTCGCGGCAGTCGTTCCCTTCGCGGCAGGCGTTCCCCTGCTCCGAGTCCCGCAACTTCTCCGGCACCCACAACAGAAGAAGAGACGCGCACACCATGGCATCCCCCCACTCGGCACGCGCCGTACGCACGACCGGTATCGCTCTGCTGATGCTCGGTCTGACCTCCACCGTCGCTCTCACCGGGTGCGGCGGCACCACGGACGAGGGCGACGGGAAGGCCGGCACGAAGGACCCGGCCTCCACCGCCCCCAAGGGCGCCGTGACCCGCGAGCAGGCCGCGAAGATCGTCGACAACTACGCGGCTGTCAACGGCAAGGCGAACAAGACGCGGAACGCCAAGCTGCTGGCGACGGTCGAAGGCGGCCAGGTCCACGAGCAGAGCAAAGCCGACTACAAGACCTTCGGCACCTGGACGAAGGCGGACCAGAGCGACTACGAGAAGCCCTTCACCTACCAGGACCGTACGTACTACCTCCCCGCGGGTGAGGACTGGTTCGCCGTCAAGGCCACCGCCAGTGGATCGAAGACCCCCGCCCTCCTGGTCTTCGACAAGGAGGGCGGGGCCTGGAAGCTGACGTCGGCGGTCTACTCCGAGGCACCGATCCCGGCGATCGACACGGGCAACCACGGTCTCGCCACCGCCGTGGCGCCCTCCACCCGTGTCGGAGCCCTGGCGCCGAACGACGTGAGCGCGGCCTTCGAGGACCTGTACGAGACCGGTGGGAAGAAGGCCGGCGCCGGGATCTCCCACACCACGGACCCGGCCAAGGACGCCCTCAAGCTCTACAAGGAGCGCGACACATTCGATCTGGCCAAGTGGGCGACCAAGAAGTACTTCGCCAAGGACCCGGCGTACGGGACGACCTACGCGCTGCGGCTGGCCGACGGCGGGGTGCTCGCGGTCGTCCCGACCGCCCACACCCAGGAGACGCTCCTCAAGCAGCAGTACATGGGCAGCTTCGAGATCAACCCGAACAAGCAGGAGTCCGTCTACAACCCCGCCAAGCGCGCCCTCGTCACCGACACCTTCCAGGGCATGACGCTCGCCACCCTGCCGAAGTCGGGCAAGCCCTCGGTGATCGCGTACGAGTACCGGATGACGGACTCGAAGTAGACGACGAGACCGGCGGCGGTCTCCCCGCACCGCCGCCGAAGCCGATCTCGTACGGCATCTTCGACGCGGGTACGGGTACCTTCGTTTCGGTAGACATCACGAGGCACGGACACCACAGGGGGAACGCACATGGGCAAGCCCGACCTCGCGCTGCCGCTCAGTGAGCTGGAGGACTACGGCACCCGGCTGCGTGACATCAAGTCGCGGATGAACCACACCAAGAAGCTCTTCGAGTCCTACAAGGACGACATCGGTGACGGCGGCGTCTACGACAAGCTGGAGGACTTCGAGTCCAACTGGGAGGACGGCCGCGAGGACATCAACCAGCAGCTCGACGCGCTGGCCCAGATGTCCGAGGCGATCGTCCGGGAGTTCAAGAAGCTGGACGACGACCTGGCGAAGCAGGTCTCCGAGGGCGTGAAGTCCGACGGCAAGGGCGGCGAGGGCGGCAAGTAGGCCGCCCCGCAGGGGGCGTTGTCAGCCGACCTCGTTGTCAGCCGACCTCGTTCTCCGCCACCGCCCGTCCCCGGACCGTCACATCCCCGCCGTAGAACATCCCCGTGAAGACCGGCGAGTACGTGAGCTGGACCTCCACCTCGACCTCGTCGGCGTTGGCGGCAACGCAGTGGGTGGCGGCGATGTCCGCGCCGTTCATGCCCATCTCCTGGGCGAAGGCCTTGACCCGGGCGCCGCAGTTCTCGAAGAGGATGGGGGCGGGGCCGCCCTCGTTCTCGTACAGGGCCTCGCGGTCGATGTCCTGGGCCGCGTACCGGGCGGCCTGTTCGGCGATGTCGGCGGCGCGTTCCCGCTTGGAGATCGACAGGCCGCCGTCGATGACGAAGGCCGAGAGGGACAGGAACACCAGGGCGAAGATGATGACCGCTCCGGCGCCGGAGCCCCGGTCGTCGAGCCGTGTGCGGCGGGCGGAGACCCAGTCGCGTACGGCGGGAGGGATGTTCACGCGGCCCTCCGCAGCGGGTCGATCGGCGAACTGAAGCTCGCGGTCAGCGTCGTGGGGACGTCGAGGCCGAGCATCGCCAGGCCCCGCACCTCACAGCTCACCTCGACCGTGAAGATGCTGTCGGGCTCGAACCCCGCGCTGGTCTGGTTGACGGTCACGGGGCCCGAGCAGACGTCGCCGAGGTCCGCGGCGGCCGCCTTGCGTGCCTCGGACATGGCGATGGCGTGGTTCTTCTGGATCGAGCCGGCCCGGGCCGCGTCCCGCGCGGCGCCGTCGATCGCACCGCGCCCGTCCACCAGCTGCCCGAAGGCCACGAGGACCAGGATGAAGAGGATCATCACCGGGGCCAGGATGACCACTTCGATGGTGGACAGCCCCCGGTCGCGGGCACCCGCGGCGGCCGCGGCGGCGACACGAGCCCGCCGCCGTACAAAGCCCCGTACGGAGTCTCGTGCAAAGCCCCCACCGGAGTCCCCCACGAAAGCCCGTGCCGCCGAGCGCACTCGGGCAGGAAGCGCACGCATCAGTTGCCCTCCTCCTGCACGAACCGCTCCACCGGTCCCGAGGACTGCGCGTGCACCGTCATGTCCAGCCCCGGAAACACCGACGGCACCTTCGCCGTGATCTCCACACCCACCGTGTTCTGCTCCGGCTGGAGCATCTCCACGTTCGGGGAGAGCACCAACTGCGGCCCCAGCTGCGCGATGTAGCTGTCGACGACGTCCCGTGCCTCGCCCCGCCACGCGCCCGGCTGTTCGTCGGCCGTCGCGCGGGCCTTGCGGGCGCCGGCCTGGGCCGCCGCCTGGGCCACGTGGTCGGCGAAGAAGTACAGCGCGAACTGCACGGTGGCGAAGATCATGAAGAAGAGCACGGGCGTGAGCAGCACGAACTCGATCGCGGTCATGCCGGAGTCGCCGCGGGCGGAGGCGGCCTCCACCCGGCGGCGTACCCAGCGTCGTACGCTCACCAGTTACCCCGTATGAGAGATATGAGAGATATGAGAGGGGCGAGAGTCGGAAGGCGGAATCAGCAGGTGCTGCCCGCGTCCGCGCCCTTGATGCAGTCGCCGACCTTGTTGGCGCCGTCGCTCAGCGCGGCGTTGATGATCGCGGCGACCACGCCGACGATCGCCACGACGACCGCCGAGATGATGACCCACTCCACCGCGGACGCACCACGGTCGAGCTCGCCGGAGCGGGCGCGCTGCACCCGGCCCTGGAGGAAGGTGATCAGGAAGTCCACCCCCGGGATCCCGGTGCTGAAGTTCCGTCCGTTCATGGTGAGTTGTCCTCTCAAGACAGTTCTCGAGTCATTTCAGAGCAGTTCGGGGATGCAGTTGGTGCAGTTGTCGGTACCGGAGTCAGACCTGTCAGACCTGGAACACACGCATCGCCGCCGGGAAGATCAGGAAGACGAGGAAGCCCGCGCAGAGCAGCAGCTGCGCGACGAGCATCGACTGCGACTTCTCGCCCGCGCTGCCCTCGATCTCGGCGAGTTCGCGGTGCCGCATCGTCTCGGCGCGGGAGGCGAGCGACTCGCGCACCTTCGCGCCGTCGTCCGCGACCAGCGCCAACGACGCCGACAGGTCCTTGAGTTCCTCGACCCCCAGGTCCTCGCCCAGCGAGCCGAGCGCCTGCCACTGGCTGATGCCGGTGATCCGGGCGTCCGCGAGCGCATTACGGATGCGCTGCGTGGCCCAGCCGTCGGAGACCTCGGCGGCGGCCATCAGGGCCTCCGGGAGACCCCGGCCGCCCGCCAGGCTCATCGACACGAGGTCCAGATACGCGCCGATCACGCGGCGCAGGTCACGCCGCTTCTCCGCCGCGTCCCTGCGTACTTCCAGGTCCGGCAGGAAGAAGAAGAGGGTCGCGAACATCAGCGCGAGCCAGACCGGGATGACGGGGCTGCTGCCGAAGCCGAGCGTCCAGACCACGGCGAACATGAACGGGCCGAAGAACAGCCCGGCGGCCGCCAGCAGCACCTTCGTCGCGAGGAAGTTCTCCCAACTCCGGTCCAGCACGGCCAGGTCGGCCCGCAGCGACCGCAGTTCCCAGCCCTGCTGCATGTAGAACTCGGAGACGCGCGCGCCGACTCCGGTCCGTACGCCGCCGAGCCGCCCCTTGTCGGAGGTGGTGCGGTGCGAGGACTCGTACGCAGCTCCCCGCGCCCGCATGGCGTCGATGCGCGCGACCTGCGAGACCGCGCTGCGCTTGGACGGCATCAGGGCGCGTACGAGGGCGTAGATGCCCAGGCCCAGGACGGCGCCGACCACGACGGGCATGGTCAGGGACGAGTTCATCGGCGTACCCCCTCCTCCGGCAACGACTGGGGCTGGGACGGCGTCGGCGACGACGTACGGGGCCGGACGAACTGGACGGACGACTCGTCCCGTACCAGGAAGCGTTCCGGCGTCTCGATGGTCGACAGCTTGCGCAGCCATACGAAGCCGAGCGCGAACAGGCCGCAGACACAGGCGAGTACGAGCTGGCCGACCGCCGTGCCGTACGGCTCGACGAATTCGCGGTTGAAGATCGACAGCCCGAGGACGAAGGCGACCGACACCGCGACGACGATCTGTACGGAGCGACGGGTCGAAGCGCGCTGCGCCATGACCCTCTGCCTCATGTCGACCTCTTCGCGCGCCGACTTGGCCAGCGCGCCCAGGACCTGCCGCAGACCCGGGCCGCGCAGCCGCGCGTTGAGGATCAGGGCGGCCACGATGATGTCGGCGGACGCGTCGTCGATCTCGTCGGCGAGCTGCTGCAGGGCTTCCGGCAGCGGCGTACGGGAGCGGAGGCGGTCGACGAGGGCGTCGAGGTGCGGGCGCAGGACCGGTGCCGCGGCACGTGCGGAGGCGGGGATGGCCTGCTCCAGGCCGACCGCGCCCGCGATGGTGTCGCGCAGCGACTCGGTCCAGGAGGCGAGGGCCTCCACGCGGCGCATGGCGGACTTCTCCTCGGAGGCGCCGCCGAAGAGCTTGTCCCAGAAGAAGACGAGGATGGCGGTGGCGATTCCGGCGACGGCCCACCGCGTGAGCAGCAGCACGACGATTCCGGCGCCGGCCGCGATCGAACCGCGCTGCCCGGCGAACCGTACGAGCTCGGAGGCCCGTTCGCTCGCCTTCTGCTTCTCGTGCTCGGGCTTGGCGGGCAGTCCGCGGACCGCGACGGCGAACAGCGCGAGACCGCCGCCGACGGCGATGCCGCAGCCGAGCGCGTACAGGACCGTGGTGGAGAACAGCCCGCCCATGGAGCCGAGTCCGTCGAGGTTCATGGTCAGCTCACCCCCAGTTCCCGCCGCCGGGCAGGCGATAGCCGTGCTGGATCAGGTCTTCGAGACAGGCGAGGGGCGCGTGCGGCACGATCCGGCCGTCCGCCGCCTCGGCGAACACCTCGCTGGACAGGACGCGTCCGTCGACGCCGTTGACCTCGCGGATGGAGGTGACCATGCGCTGGAGTCGGCCGCCCGTCTGGTAGTTGTTGCGCCGCTGGACGAAGACGACGAAGTTCACCGCGCCCGCGACGAGCATCTGGCTGGCCTCGATGGGCAGCCGCTCGGTGGCCTGGAGCGCGTACGTGGAAATACGGTTGAAGACCTCGCTGGAGCTGTTGGCGTGGATCGTGGACAGCGAGCCGTCGTTGCCCTGCGACATCGCGTTCAGCATGGTCACGATCTCGTCGCCGAGGACCTCACCGACGATGACGCGCGAGGGGTTCATACGCAGCGACCGCCGGACCAGCTCCGCCATCGAAATGGTGCCCTGGCCCTCGGAGTTGGGCAGCCGCTCCTCGAACGCCACGACGTTCGGGTGCAGATCGGCGAACTGGTCGAGGCCGAGCTCCAGGGCTCGCTCGACGGTGATGAGGCGCTCGTGCGGCGGGATCTCGTTCGCCAGGGCCCTCAGGAGGGTGGTCTTACCGGCGTTCGTCGCGCCCGCGATCATGATGTTCTTGCGCGCCCGGACGGCACAGGCGAGGAAGTGCCCGATGTCGGGGGTGAGCGTGCCGTTGCCCACGAGGTCGGACATGAAGACCTTGCCCATGCGCGCACGACGGATGGAGAGCGCCGGGCGCCGGGTCACGTCCATGACGGCGGAGAGCCGGGACCCGTCCGGCAGCCGCAGGTCGAGCTGCGGGTTCGCGGAGTCGAAGGGCCGGGAGGAGAGACCGGAGTAGGCGCCGAGGATCTGGATCAGCTCGATGAGCTCCTCGTCGGTCTCGGCGACGGGATCGCCTTTCTCCTCCCGCCCGTCCGAGTAGCCGACGAAGACCTGGTCGTACCCGTTGATGTCGATGTTCTCGACCTCGGGGTTGTCCAGCAGTGGCTGCAGGCGCCCCACTCCGAAGAGCGCGGCGTGCACGGCGGCCGCGTACTGCTCCTCGGTCTCCGCGTCCAGCGGCGTACGCCCGGAGTTGATCTCCGTACGGGCGTACTCCTCCAGTATCTGGGCTATCACCGCGCGGGCGTAGTGCCGCTCGTCCTCGTTGGACATCGGCGTGACGCCGGAGACCTGGTCGAGACGGCGCTGCTCGGCGATACGGTCGCCGGCCTCCTGCCGGAACCGCTTGACCAGCTGGTGGTCGACGGCGGTCATCGCCCGCCCCCCGCTGCCCTACGCGTGTACGTCCCCGCCGTCATCGGCCGGCTCCGGCGGTGGCCTGACCGTTCGAACCGCCGGCCGCCGGTACGGCCCAGGCCGCGCCGAACTGCTGGTAGAGATCCGAGGTCACCTTGCGCGCCGAGCGGATGAGCAGCGACTTGTCGAGCCGGCCACGCTTGCGGCCGGCCAACTGGTCGGCCCCGGCCGGGTCTTCGGCGATCGTGCCGACGACGCGGGCGCCGGTCTGCGCGGCCACCAGCATGTCGTTGACCTGGTGGACGAGCTTGCCGGACTCGCCCGGGTCGGTGATGAGGACGACCCCGATGAGGGGCGTGCCCAGGGCGGCCGCGCCCCGTGCTCCGCCGTGCAGCTTGGCGCCGAGGGCGGCGGCCCGGTCGCGTACGCGCGCGATGGCCTCCGGCTCGGTGCGGGAGATGAGGAGTACGAGGGCCGCCTGCGAGAACATCTCGACGGCCGGGGTGTCCCCGCTGATCCGCCCGCAGTCCGCGATGACGTCGGCGGGCGCGTGCGGGGAGTCGGCGAGCTGCGCGAAGGCCCGGCCGAGCGTGGGCCACAGCCCCGCGAGCCCGGCGGCCTGCTCGGCGTTCCCGAGCCCGACGAGCACTTCGAGCCCACCGCTCAACGGCTGTACGTGGTCCCAGAGTTGGTCCGGTACGAGGCCACGGCGGGCGGTGGCGGCGATGGACAGCATGCCGGTGTTCGGGTTCAGCGGCCCGCCGTGCGCGGCGGCACTGCGGTACACGAGGTCGCCGCCGGCCGGGTCGGTCTCGGCGAGCAGCACCCTGCGGGGCCAGACGGCGGCTAGGGCGACGGCCGCCGTGGTGACGCCGGGGGAACCTTTGTCGGCGGCTAGGGCGATGAGGGCCATGGTGTGTGTGACTCTCTTCGCCGCTAGTTGCCGGGGACCTTGACGAGGGCGACCTGGTTCGCCGCGGCGGCGCGGGCCAGCGCGGCGGCATCGCTCTCGTCGACGGTCACCGTGTAACGCTTGTTGGTGCTGCTGATGGTGGCGTCACTCTTGGTCGAGGGCACGGTGTTGACACGCGCGTCGGAGACGATCGGAGTGCTGCCGCTGCCCGCGGCACCGGTACCCGTCTCGTCGTCCGAGTTCGAGGAGCTGGTGTTGCCGACCTGGTAGGCGGCCACGAGGTCACCCGGCTCGATGCCCTCGGGGTACTGCCCCTCCTTGAGGGAGAGACCGACGATGGCCTTGCCGGCCGGGAGGGCGCTCTCGGTGCCGAACATCTCGCCGATGACGAGGGTGCCCCCGTAGATCGTGGACTTGGCCTTGAGCTTCTTCAGGGTGTCGACCTGGGTCCACTTGATGTAGTTGACCCCGGAGTCGCCCGCGACCAGCACCGACTCCACGTTGTCGCCGACGGACTGACCGGCCTGGATGTCGCTGGTCACCTTCACGACCTCGATGCGGTCGCCGGCGCGCAGCACCAGCATCGTCGCCCCGAGCGCACCCACGAGGATCAGCAGGACCGCGAGCGCGGCCAACGCCGGTTTGCGCTCGCGAGGCGGCGAGGGAAGGCGCTCCCCCATCGTCGGCTGAACCGGCGCAGCGGAACGGTTGTTGCCCGCCCCCGTACGCTCCTGGATCTTCACGCAACCGCTCCCCGTACACCCAAGAAGGTTTCGTCATTCAGGACACTTGGAACACTTCGGCCGCACCGGGCGTACCGCCCGACCTGGTCGAATAGCCACGGCCGGACTGAGTGTCAAGTCATCGCACCGTATCAGCAGCGCATAAGCCCCTCAAGGCGCGCCCATGGCCTCGAATCTCACACGCCCCGACGTTATCCACGCGCAACGCGGGGCGTTCGGTTCCCGGTTGAGGAAGGGCCTGCATACGGGGCTGCCGCTGTGCACCAGCGAATCATCCGGCCCTGCTCCGACGGGCGTTCGTCACGCTCCGTCCATCAGGTCTGCACTACTCGCTCACGGGGGCGGGGCGGGGGTGGGGCCGGGGCCACGGCTTCCAAGGCCAAAGAGGTCAGCCCGGCGGAGCGCCTGGCGAAGCTCGTGATCACGAAGGCCGACGTGGACGACCACGAGGACGGCTACGAGGTCGAGAAGCCCTCCGACGAGTTCGTCTTCGCCAAGTCCGCGGACGAGGTAACCCTGGACAAGAAGATGTGCGCCCCGCTGGCGTACGCGATGAACCAACTCCCGCTCGGCGAACCGCAGGCGGACCTCACGCGGGTCGCCTCGAAGGACGGCCTCAACGGCGGCTACACCTACGTCACGCTCACCGCCTACGAGGACGGCGGGGCGGAGTCGGCCATGGCCGGCCTCTCCAAGGCGGTGGCCTCCTGCGGCGACGGCTTCACCGCCAAGTCGAAGAGCGGCACCAGCCCGTACGACTCGGTCACCGCGGGAACCGACCACCAAGGCGGGCGACGAGCCCCTCGCCTTCAAGTCCACGATGACGGTCCTGGACACCACACACACGCTCCACTCGGCCGCCGTACGCCGCGACGACGTCATCGCCGTCTATTTCTCGGTGGACGGCAGGGCGATCGCGGAGTCGCGACCGAGCGATGTGAAGCTCGCGACCGGGGTGGTCGGGGCGCAGAACGCGAAGCTGGGTTGAGGCCTGTCTATGACTCGCCGACTCGCCCGTACGAGTGAGTCATAGACATATGCCAAACCGCCCCTGACCTGTGGCCACTACCGTCCGCCACATGGTCAGCTCATCCCACGAGGCGATGCACCGCATCTTCCAGGAGGACCCCGGCGCTTTCGCGCGGACCTTTCGGGCCCTCGACCTCCCGTTCCCGGACCCGGTCGCGGTGTCCCTCATGCCCACCGACCTCACCGAGATTAAACCGCTGGAGCGACGGGTCGACACCCTCCTGAGACTGGACACCGCCTCCGGTGAGAGCCACCTCCTGGTCGTCGAGGCCCAAGGCAAGAGGGATCCGGACAAGCCCGCCAGCTGGGCCTATTATATCGCCCACCTCTACGCGAAGTACCGCATCCCGCCCGTCCTGCTCATCACCTGCCAGGACAAGGCGACCGCCACATGGGCCGCCGAGCCGGTCACCATCGGCCCTCGACAGTGGCGCACCCTCACTCTCCGCCCCCTCGTCCTGGGCCCGCACAACGTCCCGGCCATCACCGACCCGTCCACCGCGGCCCGCGACATCCCCCTCGCCACGCTCTCCGCCATCACTCATGGCAAGGACGACAACGCCACTGCCATACTGAAAGCCCTGGCCGCCGCCCTGAAGACCATCGACGAAGAGACCGCGCGTATCTTCGCCGAACTCACCGAACTCGGCCTCGGCACCATGCCGTCCGCCAAGATCTGGAGGCACCTGATGTCCGTCGACCTCTCCTTCTTCCGTTCGGAGACGTCCCAGCGCCTGCGTGCGGAAGGCCGCGTCGAGGACATCCTGGTGATCCTGGACGAGCGCGGCATCGAGGTCCCGGACGACGTACGCGCCCGGATCACGGACTGCATCGATCTGGAAGTCCTTCGGACCTGGCTCAGGCGCTCGCTCACGGTCACGACCGCCGGGGACTTGTTCACGATCACTGACACGTCGGACTGACCGGCACCGCTGAAGCAGGCCCCAGCATCGCGGACTGCTAGATCCCCGCCCGCAGTTCACGTTCGAGGAGAGACAGACAGCCGGCCAGGTCCGGAGCGGCGATCTCGCACGGGATCGGCCCTTCTGTGTAGACATCCCCTTCGACTCGGGAAGGGGGCAGGCGGTACACGGTCGAGCCGTCGGTGGTGCTCAGGGCGAACAGGGCCCCTCCGCCGTCGGACCCGAAAACCACGACGGAGTCCTCGCGTGAGCCGACGATCCGCGTCGGCAGGTCCCCGCGCAACCCGGCCACCGTCTGGGCTTCCGGGTGGACGAAGAACCCCGAGCCCACGTCCGGAAGGCTGACCCGCTCCACGTATCGGTAGAACGTGACCAGATCCTCGGGCACGCCACCGACGCCCGTGATTTCCTCGGATCCAGAAGTCGAGGCACGAACCACGTAGTTCTCGTCCGGCGGGTAGCCGAACTTGGACGTGAACTGCTCCATGAAGGTCGAAGCGAGCGCGTCCATACGCCCGGCCCATTCGCCGATCCACTCACCAGTAATAGTCACGGAATCCCTCATCGATCGTCCGGGCGAAACTCTCGATCTCGGCCCGCGACGCGTTCGGGTTCGCGGTCCGGAAGTCTGCCCAGTGGTTGGTTATGTCCTGATGGTGATTGGTTGCACGTCCCCCCGACCTGCTACCAAGAATTCCCCGCATGTTCGACGGGTGGTCGAAGTCGAAGTCTGCGAAATCGGGGTGCCCACGATACTCCTGGGGTATCGCGTGATGCGCGTCCCAGTCAGCGGGCAGTCGCTGTCGGCCATCGCGGTGCAGCGCTGCCTGGAACCGTCCCCGGTAATTCTCCAGCCGAATGGTCGGGAACTCCGGATCCATCCCCTCTGGAACACAATCGTCCGGAGCCAGGCCCAACGGGTCGGAGGTCTGCTGGGGTGTGGCCACATACCCGTGATGGTTCGGTGCCGCTTCAAGACCGAGCGGGTCCGGCGATATGTAGCGGGCTGTCTCGGGGTCGTAATGCCGGTGGTAGTTGTAGTAGTGGCCGGTCTCAGGATCGGCGTACTGGCCGGGGAACCGCAGTGGGCAGTCGACGGCGCCGGGCTCCGCAGGGGCCGGGTCGCCCCGGACGCCGGAGCCCCAGACCGTGGCGAGCCGCCGCCAGGCGACGTCACCGTCCTCGTCGACGAGTTCGGTGGGAGCACCCACGAGGTCCGCGACGATGGCGTAGAAGCGGGTGTCGGTGTCGCCGTCCTCGACCGTCTGGGCGATCGGTCGGTGGCTCCCCGGCGTGTAGTCCCAGGTCTGGACCCGGCCAGTGTCGTCGACCTGTTCGGCGAGCCGGGTGCCGTCCCAGTTGAACCTGATCTCCTGGAGCGTTTCGCCGCCCTCGGCCACGCGCCGCTTGGCGATTCTGCGGCCGATGGGGTCGTAGAGGTAACTCCACCGGTGTCCGTCCGGCGTGACCGTCCCGATCAGCCGGTCTTCGGTGTTCCAGGTGTATGTCCACGTGCGCGACTGGCCGTTGAGCAGACGGCGCGTCTTGCGGACGAGTCGGCCCTGAGCGTCGTGCTCGTAGACGGTGCGTCCGGCGCGCCGGACGAGCGTGCCGGTGAACTCCCGGGCCCCTTCCGCCGCACCGTCGCCCGGTGTCTCGGCGTGGGTGACGTTCCCTGCTCCGTCGTAGGCGTATCGCTCGGTCCAGTCATGGGCGACGACGGCGGTGATGCGTCCGTCGGGCTCGGAGTCGAAGCGTCGCGCTCCGGCCGACCGGTCGGTGATCCCGGCCAGGCGTCCGTCCACCTCGTACGTGAAGACGCGTTCCTGAAGGAGCTCCGTCACACTGTCCGGGTGTGCCTCGACGGTCTGGCCGATGAGCCGATCGACCGAGTCCCATGTCTGGGTGAGGGCGAACGCGTCACCAAGGCGCCTGCCGGTCTCACGGCCGAGGACGTCGTGGCTGAAGGTGAGCGTCCGCCCCGCCGTCTCCAGGGACACCGGCAGGTCGGCGTCGTCGTAGGACCACGTGGAAACGTGCCCGCTCGGCGTTGTCCGGGACACGCGTCGGCTGATCGCGTCGTACGCGTACGCCGTGCTGCGTCCGTTCACGCTCTCCGCGACGATGCGGCCCAACGCATCCCGGTCGACACGGAGTTCGGCATCCTCGTCGGCCGAATGGACGACCGAGTGAATCAGCCGGCCGACAGCGTCGTACGCGTACGTCGTCGTCTCGTCGGCGGTCTCCAGGGACGTGGTCCGTCCCATGGCGTCGCGGGTGAACCGGACGGTCTCGCTGCCCGCGTTGGTTCGTGAGGTGAGGTTCCCCGCGGCATCGTGGGAGTACGTGATCGACCGGCCGTTGAAGTCGGTCTCGGACACGAGACGGCCGGCCCCGTCGTACGCGTAGGACCAGGAGAGCCCCTGTGGGTTGGTGACCCGGCTCAGACGCCTCTCGGTGTCGTACGTGAAGGAGTACGCCCTTCCGTCGAGCCCGGTCCGTGCACGCGGCAGGTCGAAAGGGCCGGTCGCGAAGCGGGTGGCACGCCCCGCGACATCCGTGTGGTCCACGAGGTTTCCCTCGCCGTCCCACGTCCACCGCTCACGTCGGCCGTCGTGTGTCGTGCGCCAGAGCAGCTTGCCCTCGGCGGACCATCCCATGCGGATCGCACGGCCCAGGACGTCCTCTACCGTCCTGGGCCGCCCGAACGCGTCCCGCTCGATGCGGGCGGAGTTGCCGAGCGGGTCAGCGGCGGCGACCACCAGGCCCGCCGAGTCGGTTACGAAACGCCGAGTGCGGCCCAGCGGGTCGACGACCTCGGAGGGGTGGCCCTGGTCGTCGTAGGTGTAACTGGTCGTGAATCCGGCGGGGTTGGTCGTGGCGATCCGATTGCCCCGCGTGTCGTAGTCGTGCCGCCAGATCGCCCCGTCGGCGTCGACGACCACGGTCGGCTGGTGCCACTCGTTGTACTCGGCGGTTTCGATCGTGCCGTCGGGGTGGTGGATCGCGGTCGGATTGCCCACGTCGTCGTAGGCGAAACGCGTGACGTTCTCCAGCGGATCCGTGCTGGCGAGAAGGCGGTTGTGCCTGTCCCATTCGCTGCGGGTGGTGTTGCCGAGCTGGTCGGTGACGACCGTGCGCTGGAGGAGTTCGTTGTAGGAGTGTGTGGTCGTGTGCCCGAGCGAGTTGGTGTAACGCGTTTCCCGGCGCTCGGTGTCGTACTCGATGGTGCAGTCGAGGATGCCGTCGATGCCCTCGCCGCGTACGCAACGGTCCTGGCCGTCGTAGGTGAAGCGGTACCAGGAGTTGTTGCGGTCGGTCCAGGACGTGATGCGCGCGTGGTCGTCATACGTCAGCCGGAGGGGCAGGCCGGAGGAGTTGTGAATCTCGGTCAGATCGCCGTCGCTGTACGCGTAGCGCAGCAGGGTGGTGCCGTCCGGGCCGTCCTCCGGGTTGCGCAGCCGCAGACGGGAGATCCGGTCGTTCTCGACGTCGACGTCGACGTGATAGCCACCGGTGTGCCGAACGGCCACGGGCGTGCCGTCATCGGCCCGGTCGAACTCGATGCGGTGGCCGTTGCGGTCGGATATCGCGGCCAGCGGCAGGGTGAACGCCTCATCCATGGGCGCGGATCTGCCGACCGGGGCGAAGTGCCGAACGTGGCCCGTCTGCGGATCGGTGATGCGGATGGGGGCGCCGGGCGCCCCGTCCCAGTCCAGCGGCCACCGAGGCCCCTCGACAGGCAGCACCGAAGTGCCGGGCGACGGCACGGGATAGACCAGGATCATGCCGTCTTCGGTGGCGAACAGCGCTCCCTCGGCATCGAGTTCCAGGCGCTCGTCGAGCGTGGAGGCCCAGGACGGGCCGAACCAGCGGCCCCACCGGTACGTCGACAGATGCGTACGACGCAGAACCAGCGGGAGCAGCCCGGGCAGCACCACATCGGTCTGCTCCATGAGCATCTCGCCGGAGACCATGTCGATCGGGTCGCCACCCTTGCAACGCCCCTTCGTGGGCTTGCTCTTGGCGAGCGCGTCATCACCTCCGCGGCGCAGCCCTTTCCCGAGGCCTTTCGCCATACCTTTCAGGCCTAGCTTGCCGAGCCCTTTGAGCCCCTTGGCGAGGCCGCCGAGAGTCGTCAGGCCTTTCATCCCGGGTATACAGTCCAGCGCGGCAAAGGCCACATCCAACAGGGATGCCTGGCCCTTCATATATTTGTTGAGGGTGTCGGCCAGGACCACGAGGGCGGCGATGAGGACGATCGCGCCGAGGATCGGCCCGCCAATAATCAGGGCGATGACACCGAGGACGGCCACGACGACCTTGCAGACGGCGACGATGGTGTCCCAGTTGTCGGTGAACCAGTCCCCGACCTCCTGGTACCACTTACGGTTCTGAATGCCCGCGTCGGAGGCTTCGTCCAGCTTCCGCTTGGCGTCGCCGGCCGCGTCCTCGCGCATCTTCCGCGCGTCCCCGGCCATCTTCTTCGCCGCATCGAGCGCGTTCTGCGCGGTGGTGACGTCGGACTGGGCGGAGGTGTGGGCGTCCTTGGCGCTCTGGGCGTCGCGGGTGGCGGCGCGGACCTTGGACTCGTCCGGCTTGGGGACGTCCTTGCCCGCCGACCCCGGGTCGTCCTTGTACTTGTCCGCCTCCTTGTTCGCCCGGGTGACCCACGAATCGGCCGAGGAGAGACGGGACTTGGCGGAGGAGAGGTCCGCCTGCGCCTCCCGCCCCTGGGCCAGCGCCTTGTCGGCGAGAGCCTGGGCGCGTTCGAGTTCGGGCCAGTACGCGGCCAGCGCGTCCCCCGCCAGGTCGTACGACTTCTTCAGCTTCTTGAGATTCTTCGGGACACCGGAGAACTCGTCCCGGAACACATCGGCGGTCTTGCCCACCATCGTCAGGACGGCATCCTCGTCCGCCATCCCCTTCACCAGGCGCAGGGCGTCCTGCACGTCATCCGCGAAGTCGTGCAGGCTCTTCGCCAACGACTTCACCCGGACCGGATCCCCCGGCGTCGGATCCTTCTCCAGATCCAGCACATGCCAGTCCGTCGGCCGATACCCCGCCACGCCGCAACCCCCGTCACGCCAACCCCGTCAACCACACATACGCACAAGTGAAGTTACTGGGTACGGGCGTTCGATGAAAAGGTCACGATGGCGGCGGGGCTACCTCACGGTCACGACGGCCCTCCGCCGCCGTGGTCCGCCGGCTACTCCGCGAAGCGGAACGTCGACGTGATCGCGTCGAAGATGTCGAAGAACGAGTCGGCGAGGTCGAGCACCTGGCTGCTGCCCGCGACGAGGGCGACCTTGCCCTCCTGCCCCGGGACGGGGATGAACGTTTGCATGAGCACGGCGCGAATGGTGCGCTTGAGGGCGTCGTCGGGTACGGGGATGTCCTCGATGCCGTACGTCCGCGCGGCCGTGCCGACGCCCGGGATGTCGACCGTCGTGACCTTCCGCCACGCGTCGCCCTCCTTCTTGGCCTCGCGCACGGCGAGCTGGCTCGCGATGACCTGCGGGTCGGTGGAGAGGGGCTCGCCGGCCTGCGTACGCCCGCCGACGAGCGAGACGGTGATCGAGCCGGTGATGGGGGTGTCGCCGCCGAAACTCTCGGCCATGCAGCCGCAGTACAGCGCGCCCGACTTCCAGGCGTCCGCCGCGGCCTTCCGGAGGAATGCGGTGTACGTGTCCTGGTACTTGGCCAACTCAGGCTGCTGCCGCACCCGTTCGGCCACCATCCGCCGGATCGAGTCGTCCCGCGACTCGGGCCGCACGTCGAACTCCCACCACGACTCCGGAACCTTGATCAGGAAGCCGCCGCGCTCGATCGTGAGCGTCTCCATGTAGCGGGCCATGTGGTTGGTCTCCCCCGGTTCCGAAACAAACTGCAGTACTGATGTGCGCGTAAGCCTACGAGGCGGCGTACGCGAGGTCCCAGCGGCTCATTCGTACACTCCCCCAGGCGCCCATCGCCACGGCGGCGAGGACGAGGGCGGCGATGAATCCTCCGTACGAGTCGGACTCGGCGTCGGTCACCGGGCCGGCGACGCCTTCGGGGTCGTACCGGACGCGCAGGATGTCGCCCTTCGAGGCCGAGCGGCAGCCATCGCCCTCGGAGAGCGTCGGCGAGATCCTTGTGCCGTCCGCCCGCCGCCGCAGGGTGCACTGGTCGGTTTTGGCGTCCTCTATGTCCACGACCGTGGCCGTGGTCCACCGTCCGCGCTCGGCGAGCGCCGACTGCTGCCCGGCCTCCCCCGCCACGACACCCAGAGCTACGCCCGCGACCACCGGAACGATGAGCTGCCACGCCATCTTCCGCTGGGCACGCGGAACGCGTCGCAGCCCGAGCATCGGCACGAGCACCGTTGCCAGCGGCAGCAGGAACCACGCCGTCAGTACGGCCGCTCCACCGACCCATGATTTCAACGGCACCACGGGTGCGAGCCAGCCGAGCCCGGCGGATCCCAGGGCACAGGCGAGGCTGAAGGCGAGCCAGCGGGCGGTCTCTTTCGACATCCGGGCAGCCTAGGCCCGGCTTTCCGGGGCGCTCGTCACAACCAAATCACCGAACCCGGCCCATACGGGAATCAGCGGGACACATTCGCTCTGGCGAAACCGTTGGCCCCACGGATACCGTCACTGCTCTTGACTGAACCTATATCTCACGGGGAGTCCACTGTGAAGCGCCGCACTTTGCCCGTTGCTGCCGCGTTGGCCGCGACCGCAGCCCTACTGCTGACGGCTTGCGGCGGCGGGGACGACAAGTCGGACGACAGCGACAAGATCGCAGGTGCCGACCAGGCGTCCAAGGAATCGGCTTCGCCGAGCGCGGAAGCATCGGATGCCGTCGAGCGCCCCGAGGTCACGCTTCCCAGGGACGTCAATAACGTCTTCGAGAGCTGGAAGACGGGCGACGCGGTAAAGGACGCGGTACTCGCGGACGTCACCCGGCGGATCAACGCCACGGACGCGTCCATCACGGCAGGCGAGCCGGACTCCGAGGCGATCAAGTTCTACTACGAGGGTGACGCCCTCATCGATGCTGTCGAGTGGGTCCAGGGTTACAAGAAGGACGGCAAGTCGATCACAGGGACGACGCGTTACTTCAACCCCGAGATCAAGATCGCGGACAAGGACACGGCCGCTGTTGCCTACTGCTCCGACGAGAGCAAGGCGTACGACAAGGACCGGAAGACGGACAAGGCCGACAAGACAACCGTCACCAAGAACTCGTACGTCACCTACAGCACGCGCGTTCAGAAGAACGATCAGGGCGTCTGGCAGACCACGAGTCTGCTCTCGGAGAGGGGGAACGCGAAGTGCGCTCCGTGACGTTGCGGGGCGGATGGTTCGTGACGGGAGTGACGGCCACCGCGTTGGTACTGACTCCCGGCACCGCATTCGCCGACAAGGGCGGTAACAACGCGCAGGGCAGCGGCAAGGCCCAGACCAGTGGCGGCCAGGGCGGCGGCGCCATCGACTCCCTCGTCACCTTCAGCGGCAGTACAGGCGGCGGGGGCAAGGCAAAAACGGGCAACGTACAGCCAGTTGGCGACTGGGACCCGCCGGCCTGCTGGTACGAGCCCCGTACGGCCGACCAGTTCGGCAAGTACGTCGAGGACACGTACAACGAGACGGTCAACTATCCGGGCCAGCACAGCTATGCCAAGACGGCTGTGGGCCAGTTCAGGGACAAGTACAAGGACGGCGAGTACAAGGACTACAACAAGGATGTGGCGGACGAGGGCAACTGGTGGGTCGCCGTCCGTGACGAGGACCGCTGGATGGAGCCGGAGGCGCAGGTCTGCGACGAGCAGCCGTTCTGGGTCGAGAACGGTGACGACCCGGGCGTCCCCAACGCGGTCACCCCGCAAATCCTCGCCGAACTCGCGTACAACCGCCTTCAGCTCCCGGAAACCGAGGTCACGCTCGCTCCCGAGGCGAATACCAAAGTGAACCTTCCTACATGGGCCTGGCTGGACGAAGCCACGTTCAAGGAGGTCGACGTCACCGCCGAACTCAACGCGGGCGGCCTCAACATCCAGGCCACGACCACCGCCAAGCCGGTGTCTCTCAAACTGGAGCCGGGCACGACGGATGCCGAGACCTACCCCGCCTCCGGCGAGTGCGTGATCAACGACGACGGCTCGATCGGCGAGCCGTACGCCAAGGGCAAGTCCGACGAGACACCGCCGTGCGGCATCAGGTACCTGCGCTCGTCGGGCGACGGAACATTCAAGCTCCAGGCCACCGTCACCTGGGAGATCAGCTGGACGGGAACCGGCGGCGCGGGCGGCGACCTCCCCGACGGCACCTTTGGCGCCGACCAGGAGATCACCGTCCAGGAGATCCAGTCGGTCAACCGCTGACGACAGCGACGCAGAAGACTGCGGCCGGGGGCGTACCAAGACGCTTGGTACGCCCCCGCCATCGATCTGGTCGGAACTAGGATCGCCCCGCTCCTTGAGCTGCTACTGCTCCTGGCCCCTGCCTACGGGCTCGTCGACCTCGGGATACGCGACGAAGGTGCCCTTCGCGGGGAGCGTTACGACGAGGCCTCGTTCGCGGAGTTCGCGGGTGGCACGGCGGGCGGTCAGGTGCGCGACCCCGTACTCCTCGGCCAGGTCCCGTTCCCCCGGTAGCCGCGCACCGGGGCGCAGCTCCCCTGAAGCGATACGGGCCGCGATGTGGTCCGCCATCTGCATATAGACGTAGGCAATCTTCGTCGGGTCGATCGGCGACTGCCCTGACTCTGATGTCATTCGAACAACGTACGACAGCAGAGAACTCCACGGCTCACTGGAGCGCGGCAAACCGCTATACACCTCCCAGCTGCACCCTGTACGTGCTTTATGCGCAAAAGACCCCGGCGACGGAGGCAACCGTCCCGGGGCATGGCCGACGCTAAACCCTTGAAATGGAGCGCCAACGTGCTGGACCTTACCCTCCGATGCCTCTCCCGGATGCTGAGCATCTGCACCCCCACCCCCGAGGCCGCCACCGGCTCGGAGTGATCCCGCCCCTCCGGTTCACCCTCGTCCCACCGCCCCGTTTCAGCGGAGTCCTCCGCGGCCGCGCCGCCGAACACCGCCGCCAACGCGAACGCCGCCGCGCCCTCTATCTCGCCACGCTCGGCATCGACATCGGCCCGGACCGCATCCACGGCGTCCCGGTGACCGCCCGATGACGCGTCCCGCCGTACGGATGTGCGCACGCTGCCACCGCACGACGAGCCACCCGGTACTCGTCCACGAGGTGCACGCGGCGACGGGGCCGGGTTTCAACGTGTACGCATGCTCGGAGTGCGCCGACCTCTACCCACCCATGACCGACGTACTGGAACTCCCGGAGCCCGCTCCCCGCCGCCGCTCCCGCCTCACCCTTCGCGTCTACACGGTCGACGTGGACGGTGCCGTGACCGGGGATCGGGGCAAGGTCGAAGTCCGGACCGCCGGCCGTGGCGACCCACTCCCGCGAACGTCGGCGTACCCGCCGTGCGGATGCCCGCGCTGCCGGACGCGGGAGCGGGGGACGACTCAGGAAGCCTGATCCTGACAGGTGTCAGCCGACGCCCATCACACCCTCCCGGCCCGAACGCCGCCCCGCGTTCGGGCCGCTGTGTACCCAGACACGATCAGGCCACAAGCGTCCTCCGCTTGTCCCGATTCATCCCCATCCGCCCAAACGTGTAGGGAAGTTCGCGGTAGCGAAACCCATCGCCCCATGGATACCGTCAGTGCTCTTGACTGCACTTTTGTCTCACGGGGAGTTCACTGTGAAGCGCCGCTCTTTGCCCGTTGCTGCCGCGTTCGCCGCGACCGCGGCCCTGCTGCTGACGGCCTGCGGAAGCGGGGACGACAAGTCCAGCGACAACGACAAGATCGCGGGCTCCGACCAGGGGGCGGAGACGCCGAAGGAGTCGGCGGAGCCCTCGGGGGCACCGGCCGAGGACAAGCCGGACGGCGTCGACGTGTCGCTGCCCGCGGATATGGACCTGGTCTTCGACTGGGACAAGCCGAAGGACGAGAACGAGGCGGCGGCGATGGATGACGCCGCGAACTTCCTCCGCGCGATCTACCGAGGCGTCGACAAGCGCACGACCAAGGACGCGGCCGTTGCCGCCTACGCCACCGGCGACGGCCTGAACTACGCGAAGACACAGATCGACGCCTGGATCGACGGCGGTTGGACCGCCACCGGCACGTTGCGTCACTACGACGCCACCACCCGGTCCACCACCAACGGCAAGGCGGTGGAGGTGGCGTTCTGCGCGGACGCGGGCAAGTTCTACGGCAAGGAAATCAAGACCAAGAAGATCCTGACGACCAAGCCCAGCATTGAGGACTTCGACTACTTCAAGATCATCATGACCAAGTTGCCCACGGGCACGGGCCTGTGGCAGGCATCCAAGGTGTTCGTCGAGACGAAGGCGGCGAAGTGCCAGTGAACAGTCCGCGGCGCGCAGTCCTCAGCACCGCGGCTCTGACACTGGCCTTCGGTGCCCTCGTTCTCCCGGAATCCGCCTACGCGGCGAAGCCGGTGGGTTCCGACAAGGGAGCCAGCACAGATCAACAAGGCGGCGGAGACGAAACCGGCATCTACGCCGCAGCCCGCATCCAGTACTCCGGAGCTGTCGCCAAGGGCGGCAGCGGAAACGTGGCCTCCTCCGACGTCAACTGGACGCCACCACCCTGCTGGTACGCCCCCTACCTCGGCGCCAAGGACTTCAAGAAGAAGATGTCCAAGGACATCGACACCTCGAAGAACACGCCCGGCATGGGCGGCACCGCCGGCTCGGCCATCGGCGAGATGGAGCGCCACTACGAGGACGACTTCGGCTGGACCGACACCCCCGGCTACAAGGACTACAACGTCGAGAAGGACGGCGAGGGGATGTTCTGGGCCGGCGTCGAGAACCCCGACGAGCCGGACTACCTCAAGCGGAAATCGTGCACCGACCTGCCCTTCTGGGTCGAGAACGGCGAGGCCCCGCCGCCCCAGTACGAAGAGGCCATCACTCCGGAGATGCTCGCCGCCCTCGCGTACCAGCACATGGAGCTCCCGGACACCGAGGTCACGCTGGCTCCGGAGGCCATCACCAAGGTGAACCTGCCGACCTGGGCCTGGCTCGACGACGCGGCCTTCGACGAGGTCCAGGCGACGGCAGCCATCAACGTCCCCGGTTTCAACATCGAGGCGACCACGACCGCCACTCCCAAGTCGCTCACCCTCGATCCGGGAACCGAAGACGCCACCACCATCCCGGCCAACGGCGAATGCCCCATCGTCGACGGCAGGATCGGCGAGCCCTACGCCAAGGGCAAGGCCAGGGAAACCCCGCCTTGCGGCATCGTCTACGACCGCTCCTCCAACGGCGGAACCTTCCCGCTCAGGGCCTCCCTCACTTGGGAGATCAGCTGGACCGGCACCGGCCAGGCCGGCCCGGTGGCCCTGCCCGACGGCACGATCGAGGCCGTCCAGGACATCACCGTCCAGGAAGCCCAGGCCGTCAACCGCTGAGCGGAGCAAGGGGTACGCGGCCGGTTCAAACCCCACGGAGCCGGCCGCGACTCGCACCGACCACTGGTCTCCCCCTCCCTCCCCCCACTGACCAACCACTCAGGGAACCTGGACCATCACATGAGTGACCTTCGTCTCGAAGACACCGTCTTCGAAGACCTGAAGAAGACCTTCTCGACGATCAGCGACCGGATGGACAGCGCGCGCCGCACCCTCCGCGGTGCCGACGGCTCCGCGGTCGGGGAGAACAAACTCGTCGAGGAGGTCCACGAATTCGCCGACGACTGGGGCTACGGCATCAAGCAGCTCGGCAAGCACACTCAGGGCGCCGTGAAGATGATCAACAAGATAGGTGAGGAGTTCGGCAAGCTCGATCACGATCTCGCCGAGTCCCTCAAGACGAAGAAGAAGGGCAAGTAGTCGTGGCCGGCAAACGCCCCGCCTTTCCGAACATAGGCTGGGACCCGACGCCGGGAGACGTCGACGACACCCAGGACCTCGCCAAGAAACTCGGCGGCCTGGCGAGTGACCTCGGCACCACTCTCCGCGAGTTGGAGCGGATCGAGGCCGGTGCCTGGAAGGGCAAGACCGCGGTCGCCTTCACCGAGTACGTCGGCAAGGACGTCACCCCGCTCATCCGCAAGAGCCACGACTCCTTCGACAAGGCCTCGCGCGCCCTGCACCGGTGGGCGAACGAACTCCTCGACTTCCAGGACGAGGCGAACCGGCTGGAGAAGTCCGCCGGGGAGAAGCTGGAAGCCAGGGAGACGGCCCAGCAGAAAGCCGACGCAAAAGGCGACGGCAAGGGCAGCGAGGAACTCGGCAAGGCCTCCGGCGCGGTCGACGAGATCACGGGCAAGGTCCACGACCTGGAGGACCGCTACAAGCGGGCCGCCGGCAACATAAGCAAGGAGCTCGACAAGGCCGGCGACATCGCGCCTGACGAGCCCGGCTTCTGGGACAAGCTCACCAAGGGCGTCTCGGACGCGTGGGACGCAACCGGGCAGTGGATCAAGGACCACGCCGACATGATCAAGCTGATCGGCGATCTGCTGAGTGATCTGAGCGCCGTGCTGGGCCTGTTGGCCATCATCACTCTGCCCTTCCCGCCGCTGGCGGCGATCTTCGGTACCGCGGCCCTCATCGCGAGCGGTCTCGCGCTGGCAGCACACGGGTTGGCCAAGTGGGGCGGGGCCGATGTGAGCTGGATGCAGATGGGGCTCGACGCGGTGGGGCTGATGCCGGGCATCGGCATGTTCAGCAAGGGCATCAAGGTGGTCGGCGCCGGCAAGGCCGCGACGATGGCCGGGAACCTCGGCCAGGGTTTCACGAAGACCTCGATCGGCAGCTCACGCATCCTGATGGCCTTCGGCAAGAACTCCTCGGAGATCACAGGGGGACTTGGCAAGGCGGGCCTGGTGAAAATCGGCGGCAAGGCCGACGACGTCTACGAGGTCGCTCACGCAGCCAGCGGCCTGAAATCACGTATGGGGGGCCTTGCCGCCGCCGGCTACCACGAGGGCCAGTGGATCGGCTCCAAGGGCCTCAACCTGATCCCGGGCGTGAACATCAACCCCCTGGGAGCCGGTATCGCCATCGACGCGGGGGCCAAGATCTTCCCCAAGATCACGAGCATCCACCAGCACGTGGGGGATGCCTTGTTCCCCGGCGACCAGTTCGAGAAGTCGGCCACCGGAGGCTGAGGCTCCGGCCGGGAGTGACAGAGTGGACAGCCCAGAACGACCCTCCTGAGTCGCCGAGTAAGGAAGATGCACAAAAATATGAACATCTGGCAGCCGGAACCGGGGGAGACACTTCTCGGGCGCGCTCCGATTGCTTTCGCGACGGGCGCCGCCATGCGGGTCAAGGGCATGCGCTGGTTCCGCGACACCGAGCGCAACGACATCCAGAGCGAGTTGCCGGGCTGGCCCGAGGGACCGGTGTACACGAGCAGGTCCACGGGGGACGCGGTCGCGAGGAACACCGTGAAGGGAGCGGCGATGGCGCTGGGCGTCGCCGTCATGGCCGCCCTCAGTTCGGCCGGAGGCAATGTGAGCGGATCCTCCGGCCCCGACTCGGGCAAGGACACCCCGGACGACCGCGAGAACGAGGTCGAGGACTTTCCGGTCATGTGGGCCGCGCCGGACACGCTCGCCCGTACCCTGCCCTGGCAACTGGACCCTGGTCGCTCCGACGAGAAGCACTACCGAACGCACGCGATCATCACCGACCGCCGACTGGTCATCGTAGGCCTCCCATACCACAAGAAGGACGACAGACTCATCGAGGACGAAGTCCTCTGGGAGACGCCCCGGTCCAGCATCAGCGGGTTCAAGCACTGGGACTACAAGGACGGACACGACGTAAGAATCGTCTTCTCCGACGGCTCGTGGTGCAGGTTGAGCAGCATCAGGCGGCAGAAGGTCACCCGGTATCTGGTCCATCCCCTCGACCTGATCCCCTTGGACGACCTGACACCGGTACAGCGCGGCGCCATCGAGAATTTCGTCGCGACGGCCCACGCCCCTGACCTCGGAGCCCCCGTGGTCACTCGTCGCTCCTCCGGCTACTTCCGGGTCGAGGTTCCGGTGCCGAGCGAGCTGAGCTCCTTCTTCGGCTCCGGCAGCCGCAGTCTGGTCATGGACACCGACGGGGTCGAGGTACCGCACGAGGACATCCGCCCCGAAGACCTCTGACTCCCCGTACGCCTGACCAGAACGGCCCCGCCTTCCATGACTCCCCCCACCGAGACCACGAGCCCCCTTCCCACCGCCCCCTCCTCCCAAGAACCCCCGCCCATCTGGTTCCTGGCCCCCGAAGGCTTCTTCGCCCTCCCTCTCGCCGCCACTGCAGAGGAACGAGCCGAGCTCTCCCAGTCCTTCGTACGAGAGCTCTACTCCCGCGGCGACGAGAACATATGGGAACCGGCCGCCCCGTACTACGCGGCGATGGCCGAGATGATGGCGGGCACCGGAGTCTCGTACTCGGCGATGGGGCTGTTCTCGACGGCCGACGAGAACGGGACGCAGGACGACGGGGTGCAGGTCGACGGGACGCAGGACGGGGAAGTCGCCCGGCACGAAGGAGCCGACGGAGTCGCCCAGTGCGCCCTCACCGTGGCCGCCGTGCCGACGGACCAGGCCGATGCCGACACCGACGTCGTGGCCCAGGGCATCCTCGCGATCCTCTCCGGCGACGAGTACAACGACGCCCGCTGGCTCGACCTGCCCTGCGGTCCTGCTGTGTCCTGCGTGACGCTGCGCGAGTACAGGATCAAACCGGAACTGACGGAGACCGGCGAGCAGGTCGATCTGCTCACAGGACAGATCCAGGTCCATGTCCCTTTCCCCACGGGCCCGTTCACCGCGGTCTTCACGCTCCACACGGCGTCCATGGACTACTGGACCGAGTTCTGCGACCTGATGGCAGCCGTCCTCCAGACGGTGTCCTTCACGGATCCGACGGAGAGTGCGGAGGGTGCGGAGGGTGCGGAGGGTGCGGAGGGTGCGGAGGAGAGCCAAGCATGGTGATCGTCGAGACCGATTCCAACCCAGCCGTGTGGTTTCACATGCCCCTGCGTGGCACCGGGGCGGAATTCGCGCAGTGGATGGACCTGCGACTCAAGGCGAGAGCACTGGTCCACCGGCGCAAGCTCACCTGGCGTGAGAAGCGGCAGACGAAGAAGTTCCTGGAGAGTTCGGCCGCCATGCTGCGCGACCGCGTCGAGGCCGACCAGGCGTTCCTCTTCGGCCCGATGCCCCCGCAGGCGTCACCTCTGGTCCTCTTCACCAAGCAGTTCGTCTGCGACGAGGAACACAGCCCCCTGCACCTGAGCATGCTGGTCGAACCCGACCCCGACCCCGCGGCCGCCGCTGCGAGTCGGCACGTGGACACGGTCCCCTTCGTCTCGCCCCACTTCGGCGAGGGCCTGCGCTGCGTGCGCAGTTGGACCCGCCCCGACGGTGGCCCGATCATCTCCGTCGCCTACGCATGGAACGACGCGGCCCGCGATATCGACCTGGTACTCAAGGGCCACTACGACGACCCCGAGCTCCTCGAAGCCTCTTTCGACGCCATCGACGACTTCGCAAGAAGCATTCGGATCGCCTGACCAACTCCGCGGACACGCGGACCAGAACACCTTGGGGGACAAGGACATGGCAGGGTCGGCCAAGCCAAGACGGCCGAGGGCAGCCGCACCTTCGTTGCGGTATGAGCACCGGCCCGGCAAACGGTCGGGGAGCAAGGGCAAGGGTTCCGAGAAGGGCGACAAGGCGTTCGGCTGTCTCGTCTTCCTCTCCCTTTCAGCCATCTTCGCCCTCCTCGTCCTTTCGGACATGTTCTGGGGCGACGAAACCTGGGAATGGTCGGCCGACACATGGCTTGGCGGCGCGTACGGCTTCGCGGTGTTCTTGGGTGCGTTGGTGCCGTGTGTGGCGACGCTCTTCGTCCTGACCTCATCCCGTACGGACTGGAAATCCTGGAAGGCTCACAAGGCACGCTCGTTCGGCTGCACGCTGCTGGCCGTCATGTGCGGAGTGGCGATGCTGCAGCTCGTGTCGCTGATCTTCAACGCCCAGGACACCGGCAAGTGGGGCCGCGGTCGCGACACTCCCCCCAGCTGGGTCTTCACCAACTACCCCTGGCTGTGGGCGGTCGGCCTGGTGTCCACCATCGCCACGGCCACCCTGCTGATCGCCTTGGCCGTGGCACGCGACAAGCGGACGTCGCCGGCCGGTGACGCCGGTGCGCCCGAACCGAATTGACTCCGTTTGCCGCCTCTTGTTGTCTCTCGCGGAGAACTTCGCAGTGGCGAAAACCCGCCCCCCACAGCTAGCGTCGGGCGACATGCGACAGACCGCGCCCGCCGACCGGACCGCCGATGGCAAGACCGATGGCGAGAACGAGGGTGAGACCGACGGTGAGAACGTCTTCGGCCTGATCACGCCCGAGGACTGGTTTCGCATTCCGCTTCTTCCCGAGGAACGGCGTGAAGCGTCCGTGAGTGCCCTGATCAAGAGGCAGTTCGCAGGTGTGGACGACCAGCCGGTGCTTCGCCGTCAGGCGGAGGAACAGTTGCTGGGGGCCGCCGAGGCGGGTGTCGAGCAGGGCGGAGTGGTGCTCTACCTGTCGTTCCTGGAAGCGGCGGGCATCCCTCTCTCCGCGTCCCTGCTGATCTCCCGCATCCACCAGCGGTTCGACAGCCTCGACGCGGTCTCGGCGCTCAGGGGCAAGGGCGAGGCGGCTCTCGTACGGCTGCCGGCCGCTGGGCGGGCGGCCCGGCGGCGACGGTCGGAGCGGACCCGGGAGGCCCGGCGGCTCGGCACCGAGTTCGAGGACACGATCGTGGAGTACTTCGTGCCCGTACCGGATCGCGACGAAGTTCTGATGCTGACGTTCAGCACCCCGCTGGAGCCCATCGCGGACTCGATGGTGGAGCTCTTCGACGCGGTCGCCGGGACCCTGCGCTGGCAGAAAAAGGCCCAGCCAACTCAACCGGACCAGACAACTCAAGCAAGTCAGGCAGCTCAACCAGCCCAGACAACTCAAACAAGTCAGGCAGCTCAAGCAACTCAGCAACCACGGGGGCAACAGGCATGACGGAGGGGCGACTCAGGGTCTCCACCGAGGATCTGCACACGGCCGGGGTGGGTCTGCGGACGGTGGCCACGGAGTTCGAGGGGCTCGACAAGCTCCTGGACGCGTACGACCGGCGGACGGTCGGGCACAAGCTGCTGCAGGAGAGGCTGCAGGAGTTCTCCGACGGCTGGAACGACAACCGCGAGAAGATGATCGAGGAGATCAAGGGCCTGGGCGAGGTCGCCAAGACGGCCGGCGAGGCGTACACCCAGATCGACGACGAGCTCTACAAGGCGCTCGTCGGTCAGGACAAGAACGGCAAGAGCAAGACCGGCAAGGACCAGAAGTGACGCGCCCCGCCGACCACCGCTGGGAGGTGCTGGGCGAGAGCGAGGACCCCGTACCGGGTGATGTGTACGACCTCACGGCGCTCGCCAAGCGTTTCACCGCCACCGCGAAGACCATCTCGGACGCCGCCGCCGCGCTGCGCAGGCTCGGCGACCAGAAGAGCTGGGACTCCAAGGCGGGCCGGGAGTTCGCCGAGAAAGCCGACGACACCGCGAAGACCGTGAGCAAGGCGCACGGCCGCTACGAGGAGGCCGGCGCCGCGCTGAAGGAGTACCACACCGAACTCTCGACGATCCAGGGCGAGGCGGACGGGCTACTGAGGCAGGCCGAGACGAAGAGCGGCGATCTCACGACCGCGAAGTCCAAGGCCGACAACCCGCCCAAGGACACCGACAGGGCCGGGCAGAAGACGCTCGACACCGCGGTGACGGACCTGCAGGGCGACCTGGACGGCCTGCGCGGGCAGCTCGCCACGCTCAAGAGCCGCCACAACACGGCGGGCAACTCCGCCGCCAAGCGCATCCACGAGATCACCGAGGGCGACGACCTCAACGACTCCTGGCTGGACGACCTGCGCGACACCCTGAACATCGTCGCCGACATCGCGGGTGCCGTCGCCGCCGTCTGCGGGGTGGTGGCGCTCCTTGTCGGCTGGATCCCGATCATCGGCCAGGCGATCGCCGGTGTCCTCGGCACGATCGCGCTGATCGCCACCGCCATCTCACTCGTCTGCCATCTGCTCCTCGCCATCAACGGCGACGGGTCGTGGGGAGACGTCGCCATGGACGTACTGGGCCTTGCGACCTTCGGTATCGGACGGGTCTTCTCCGCCGGTGCCAAGCTCGCCGCCACGGCCGGCCGCAGTCGTGTCTGGACCGCGGCGGCCCAGTACGTACGCGGGTGGAATCCGGCTATGAGCTCGGCCGCGCGGCGCGCGCTGGTCATCGAGATGGTCGGTGCGCGCGCCGGGGCGACCGGAGCGGCCGCCGCGCCCCGAGTGGGTCTGGGGGGCGCGTTCAGGGGTCTTGGCACCTCCTTCGTCGACGACCTGGGCACGATCCGGAGCAACTGGAGTGACCTGTTCAAGGTCGGCGACAACGTCTCGGCGGTACGGGACGCCTACCGTGCGGGTGGCGCGCGCGGCCTCGCGAGCATGTACGTCGGCCCCGGAATGGTCGACGAGCTCTCCAGGATCAAGAACATCGATCCGACGGACCTGAGCTTCATCGGCACGCCCGACGCCTTCAAGCAGGCCATGTCGTACAACTCGTGGGCGCTCGGGGCGACCGGTACCGGGGCCACCTCCGACTCCAACAGCTTCATCGGGCTCTTCGAGAGCAACGACATCGACGTGACCGGCCCCGACGCCTCGCTGGCGGGGAGGTAGCCGCCGGTGAACACCCCGGAGACGGCCGCGGCCGCCGACTGGCACGAGTGCCGCGTCACACTGCCCGCCCCGCACAACTGGCTCGTACTCGACCTCACCGCCGAGCGGCCCGAGCAGTGGGCGCGGGCGGCGGCCGACGAGCACTTCTCGGCCGACGACACCCCCGCCGACTGGCGCGAGGCGTTCGCCGAGGACGTGCTCTGGTACTGGGCCGTCGCCGCCCGGCAGAAGGCGCTCTGCGCGGCGGTCCTCGCGCCTCAGGACGGCGGCGTGGCCGCGTTCTACTGCGTACGGGAACTGGGGGGCGCCCCGGCCGAGTCGCTGCGCCTGGATGTGCTGCGCGCGGAGGCCGAGGCCGCCGAGGGGCCGTTCTTCCGTCCTCCGGAGATCACGGAGGTGGAACTGCCGCTGGGCGCCGCGCTGCGCGTGCACCGGCTGGAGCCCACGGATCCCGAGGCGGACAGCGGCAATGTGCTGGAGGGTGTGGCGCACTACGTGCTGCCGCGCGAGCACCCCACCGCGCTGGAGTGCCGCCTGCTCTGGGGCGCTCCGGGGCTGGGCGAGGAGCTGGGAAAGATGGCCGACGAGCTGGCGGACTCAGTCCGACTTGTCTGACTCGCCGTCCTTGTCGAGAGAAGTGCCGAGGGAAGTGCCGGGAGAGGTGTCGGCAGAGGTGTCGCGAGAGGTGCCGCCAGAGCTGGGGAGCAGCCCTCCCACGCCTCCCAGCCCGAACCGTTCCCACGGGACGAAGGCCAGTGGCATCCAGCTGAAGCCGACGACGAAGAAGCTCACCAGGGTCGTCGGTCCCTTGGGAAGGATCCAGCCGAGCTGGGCGGCAAACAGCGAGACGACAACCAGGTAGACGCTGAACACGACGATGGCGAGCCCCTTGAGCAGGGCCTCGCCCGGTCCGAGCCTGGGCTTCTCGTCGGTCCCGCGGACCGCCGCGAGGAGGAGCAGGGGCAGCATCAGACCCAGCAGGCCACCCATGCCGATGCCGCCGATGCCCACGGCGTTCCGTCCGTCGTCAGGGACCGCAGACGACAGGAACGAGTCGTCGGCCAGGCCGATGGTCAGGGCAACGCCCGCGAAGGCGCCGAGCGTCATGGTCGCCAGGACGAGCAGCAGCCCCGCACCGAACGCGATGTTCCCTGCCGTCGACCGCCCAGGACTCTGCCCCGGGGACTCCCCGGCCCCTGATCCAACAGACATGGACTCTCCCATTCCTCGCGGGGTCCGGACGAGGATAGCTGGCCGGGTCGGCCAGGAGGAGTGGGGCGGGGGCCGGAACCGGAGGGGGCGGCTCCATACGGAAGCACCCTGCACAGCCGACCGGCGCCCGCACCGCCCCCGGAATCAACCGCCTAGCGGTTCACGGACTGAATCTCCTTGACCGTGACGTTCTCCTCGTACGTGGACAGACCGTCCGGCAGAGCGGGCTGCTGCGGCGGGCCGTCCGGGTCGGCGGAGTCGGTCCAGGTCACCTTCCAGGTGATCGACGCCTTGAAGGGGTAGGTTCCGGTGCCGGACGAGCGACGGTAGGTGACGTTGCAGCCCGCGTCCCCGCTGTCGACCGTGTAGCCGTTCTTGCCCTTCACGAGGTCGTACGTGCAGGTCGCCGGGTCGGCGTCGTCGGTACCGGCCTCGACCTTGAGCGCGACCGGGGTCGCGACGGTGGTCGCGGCCATCTGGACGCCCTTGTAGTCGATGCTCGCGGTCGTCCACACGCGATCGAAGTCGCCCTTGAACTTCACCCGCGTACCGAGGTTCACGATGAGCCGGTCCGCGCGCGGGCTCAGTTCGACGGGCGGCGCGGGCAACTTGGTGGAGTTGAAGGCGAGTTCGGAAAGGGTCTCGGGGGTGAGCTTGTTGGGATCGGGCTGCGGGTCGGCCGGCGGGACCCAGATCTCCCAGTTGTCCGTGGTGACGGGGCAGGCGTCGGTGTACTCGTCGTTGCGGAACTGCACCTGCCACCACAGGCCCTTGTCGTCCTTGCGGTAGCCCTCTTCCTCGCGCTTCCTGGCGTAGCTCGCCGCGGGCTCCTGCGCCCCGTCGTACGCGGTCTTGATGAACTCCTCGTACTCCTCAGAGGTGTACATGGGCTCGTACCAGCAGACCGGGGGCTTCCAGTTCGCGTTCGAGGACGTGGTGGTCGAGGTGGGGCCGCCCGAACCGGCCTTGCTCTGGTCGATACGGATGTGGGCGCCGATGGTGCCGTTGCCGGAACCGGCGCCGGAGTCCTGGTTCGGCTGGTCGGGCGCGGTGGTCCCCTGGTCTCCGCCGGTGGTCTCACCCGCGTACGCCGGGAAGCCCGTCCCCAGTGCCATGACCAGCCCCGCGACCACGGCCGTCCGCAGAACAGGACGAACCACGCCCGTCCCTGTGCCGATACTCGTACGTATCCCCGTACCTATCCCTGCACGCACGACGCGTCCCCCTTCTTCCAGTTCTGCTGCGTCACCTGCCAGTCGCCGCGGGAGTCCTTCTCGACCTGGAGCGTGTAGAGGACGAAGTCCTTGTCGCTCGGCTGGGTGCGCTGCACCTTCTCGGTCTTGATCACCTTGTTGTACGCCTTGCTCTGGTCCTCGCAGTAACGGGCCGCCGCCTTCTTGCCGTTCGCGACGTCGGTGACCTCGAAGTCGAAGTACCGGTAGTCGCCCGTGACGGTCAGCCCGTCCTTCTTGACCGTCGCCACTCGATCGCCCCAGTAGGCGAGGGCATTCGCCGCGAAGTAGCGGTTCATGTTGGCGGTCCGGCCGTCTCCCTCGGCGAAGGCCTCGATACGGGCCTGCGCCGCGTACGCCACGTCCCGCACGATCGCGTCCTTCGCCGCGTCCCCGGTCGACTCCTTCTGAACGTCCACCGTGATGTCCGAGGGCAGGTCGAAGTCCGGCGCCCCCTTCTCGGCGGACGCGGACGCCGACGGCGTCGGAGAACTCGTCCCGTCCCCGCCCGCTCCTGCGATCTTGTCGTTCCCGGAGTCGCCCGAATCGCTGCTGCAACCGGTGAGAGAAAGAGCGGCAGCAGCGAGAAGGCAGGCCACGGCCGTCCGCCGTCGCGTGGTCAGCATGTACGTATCCCAGGGTTGAGTGATCGGAATGTCCGGTGGTCGTGCGGTCAGGAAGCGTTGGGGAAGTTGAGAAACGAAGAAGTGCCGCGTACTGAAACGGACTTGAGTGGCACGAGAGGGCACAGGGACACACGCAAAGATGCTGACACATGGTTCCCGAACGCCAACACACCGCAGGTCGTCACGACTGCCGCACACGGCAGCCGATGATCATTACGGCATGCCCGGCTAGTCCCATGCCCGGAACCCATGACTCGCCTCGCTCAACGGCGATCACACCCAGTGCAGCGTTCCTGCGACGGCATCGAACAGCTCGACCATCTGGTCCGCCAATGGGTCCACCGGTGTGGAGAAGCTCAGCATCAGCCATCTGGTTGTCGCCGGAATCGGGACGTAGTAGGTGAGGGTCGTGGTGGGCAACGTGTTGCCCAACTGGGCGGTGGGGTCCGGGGCATCGCGGCGACGTCGGCGTACGGCCATGCCCGCCACGTCCAGACGCACGACGCCCAGTTCACCCTCGGGTTCGCCGCCATCGAGCACCGCAAGGTGTTCCGCGAGCTCTTCGGCATCCGAACACTTCGGCCACTCGTCAGGGCCCGGCAAGCTGGTGAGCAGCGAGGAAGCGAGCGGGACAGGTCCAACGACAAGGGTCGAGAGGTACAGCTCCATACCTCCGACGTCGTATGCGTCCTTCGCCTTTCTCTGCACATCTCGCATGAACTGCTCTCTGAGGTGCGGAGCGTTGTCGATTCCACGAAACTGCAGATCGGCAAGGGCTGCAATGCCTCGATCGCGCTGTTCGGGGTCAAGCGACAGCTGAAACCAGCCATCCGGAACAATCACGTTGTAGTCCTGCGGCGGCGAACTGAACTCACTGGCTGTCTTCACGCTGCTGTCACTCCACGGGGCCTGAGGCGATCTCTTGGCCGTTGGCGTCGAGCGGAACATTCCTCATCGTGGCCACCAACTCATCGGTCACTTGCGTGAGTTCATCCGTGAGCTGGATGTCTTGCCAATTCGCTGTGATGACAATGAATTGTTCGATCCCTGGCGGGAACACGGCATACTTGACGAACTCGTTAAGGCGACTCCCGAAGCCGAACATTCGCTTGGCCTTCGCCATCGCCTGAATCCGGACAGCAGGTCCGGCAGGAAGATCCATGTATGAAACTTCCGGTTCGCCGGCAACCACCGTACGATCCGGTCCCGATCGGACCAGCAATGGCTGAACCTCTTCGCGAGATGGCCGGGGCTCATCTTCTTCGCCATAGGCGTCGACCACGAAATTGATCAGGCCGACCCCGTCCTTTCCATAGTAGGAGGCCGCGAAGATCGGATCGTCACTGTTGAGATCCACAGCCCGATCGATCAGGTCACCCAACAGCTCCCGTCGTCCGACCTGGAGTTCGAGCGGGTTGAACCCGTCGAGCGCCGCACCGGCCAGACCCGTCGCTTCGCCCTTCGACCCGCCTTGGAGTGTCAGATCCACCCAACCCGCCCCGAGATCGAAGCGGCACGCGAAGTCGTCAGCACCCAAGGGAACGCCTCCTGAGGTCATCGTTCTTCCTTTCAGTCGAGAAGCGGATTGAGATTGCTGTCCAAGGCCATTCCTCCGACCGTGACCCCAGCGCCGGCGAGCGAGATGCCCGTAGCCGTCCGCGAGATCCTGTTGACCGCCTCCGAACTGTTCAGGCCTTGCGAAGCAAACTTGACGTCCTTGAGCTGCGATGCGACACCCGCATCAGCCGCAGAAACAGACCGCCCGACTCCCAGCGCTGCGTTGCCGTCTCCTCTGGTAACCACCGTTCGCCAAGCGTCACGATAACTTCCGGCGCTCCTCAACGTGCCGAGATTGTCCCCCCACGCCCTCCCTGAGAAGGGCTCCGTGAACGGCTCCGTCATGGACTTCCAGCCATCTCCCTTCTCCAGTTTGGAATTCTGCAGCCTCCCCTTCACCGAGTTGACGAACTCCCCTCGCTGCCACTTGATCGGGCCGGCAGCAAGCTTGTTCACCCTCTTGGCACTTCGCCTGTACTGTTTCGAGGTGGCGGACCCAATCACCTTTCCCATACGACCAAGAGCGGTCTTCGCGTACTTGCCTGCCATCTTGGAAAAAGCTTTACCGACTCCCATCATGAGGAAGCCTGCCACGGCCATTCCGAGATCCATCCACCCCTTGTCGCCTCGCGCGAACTGGATAAGAGTGGCCAGCGTACTCACCAGGGTGAGAACCATGGCAAGGCTACCCAGAACTCCAGCCAGGGCCTGCCCGATGATGGGAATCCAACCAATCAGGAGTGACGCAACGCCGAGCCATGTGGCGATGCTCCCTGTCCACTCTCCAATTTCATTGACCCAATCATCAAATTTATCCCAGAATCCGTCCTTCAGTGAATCGTTGCTGATTGCGTCGTCGATGGCCTCGCGTGCTCTCCGCGCAGCCTCGTTTCGGATCCGCTCAGCCTCTCCGACCTTCTCCCTGGCCGCCTGGATCTCATCTCCAGCGGCATCCCGCTTCTCCTCGATCTTCTTCTTGTCGTCCTTCTGCTTCTCCGTCAGCCCATCCAGGCTGCGTTGGGCCGCCCCCTTCCTCTCGTCGGCATCCCTGGCTTCCTTGAGCGCGGCGTCCGCAATCTCCTGGGCACGATTCAAATCGGAGGCGTAGTTCTTCGGCTTCGCATGCAGCTTGTCCTGGTAACCGCCGCCCACCTCCGTCACCTCGGATCCGATGGCGTCAGCGGCCGCGTCGTACCTCTTGAAGGCAGCCTCAAGCTTCTTGACGTTGCCTTTCGCCTTCTCCCGGAACTCCTTGCCCGCCTTGCTGTCCCACGCCTCGACCTTGGCGACGGCATTGAGGTTTCGGATCTGCCGCTGCAACTCCTCGGCAGTTTTACGCAGTTTCCGTCCCAGAGAAGCCAGCTGGTCGGGATCACCAGGAACAGGATCGTCATCCGCTACGGGGTGCCAGTCGCGCGGCCGTCCCCCCACGACTACTTCCCCTTCTTCGAGGGCTTGGGGTCCTGAGCGCCTCGAATGGCTTCGGCCAACTGGTGATCGATGTCCTCGTACGCCTCGGCGGCGGCCTTGGCGATCTTGGCCAACGTGTCGATCTCGGCCGTCAATTCCTCGCGCTTGATCTCCCAGTTGCCGGCGAAGTCCTCGAACTTTTCGGCAAGATCGGTTTGCCCGAAGTCGTCGCCATATTTCTGGGTGAGCTTCTCCAGCCCTTCAAACGCCTTCTTGACGTTGCCGAGACCAGCGCCCATCCCTTTGATCACGTCAAGATCAAGCTTCGTATGCCCGACTTCGTCACCCATGGCACCCCCTGCACCAACCCACAGCAGTCACACCGGCCCCGGAAACAGACCGGTGCGGTGGGACGCCGCAGCTTCCCACCGCACCAGACCACACCATCACCGAGCGGCCCCAGCCGCCAGAAGGCGATCTCAACCACTCAAAAGGGCCACTTCAGCCCTTGACACCCTTGGCCAGCTCGTCATCCAGGTCCTGGTACGCCTTCGCGGCGCTGGTCAGGAACTTGGACATGCCGGTCAGGCCCTCGATCGTGTCCTTCGCGCCCTTCTTGAACTCGGTGAAGGAGTCCTCGAAGGCCTGCGAGCCCTTGCGGGTGGTGTAGCCGTCCTTGACGAGGCCCTGGATGTAGCGCTCAAGGGCGTCGAGCTTCTCGTCGATCTTGTCCTTGGCGTCGGTCAGCTTGGTAGCCGCCTTGTGCATCTCGTCATAAGTGATATCTGCGTCTTTGCCGCCGGCCATGTGGCGTCCTCCATAACAACTCGACTTGCCGCAGGGCCAACCCCCGTGGCTCCCGTTGCGGATGATGCGATCGTCCGCCGAGTCTGCAGCTTACGCAGGACGCTTGCAGCCGCACACCCCGGATCCTTCAAGAGCCTTCAGGGAACCAGCACATACGCCGTTGCCTGTGGGAAGGGTGGAGCGGATATCGTCACTGGGCAGCAACTGGGCAGTAGGAGAGCAGTCAACGGGGAGGACGATCGTGCGCCTGACTCTGACCGTCGTCGATCCACTGGGCGGCGCCAACGCCGACGTGGTGCTCGACGCGGATCCCGAGTCCTCGGTGGGGGACATCGCGAAAGAGCTGGCCGCGCACGTCGGCTACAGCGGCGGCGCGCAGATCATCCCCATCGGACACCACGGACAGCACGGACAGCAGGCGGGCAGCGGCGGAGCGCCCCTCGCCTACGTCGACGGCCATCCCGTCGACCCGGCCTCCACCATCGGCACCTCACCCCTGCGCGAAGGCGCCGTCGTCAGCCTGCACGACCCCGCCGGCTGCCTGCCGGGCGAGCCGACCGGCCTCGTCGAGCTGCGCGTGGCGAGCGGGCCCGCCGCCGGCGCCGTGCACCGGCTCGGCATCGGGCGGTACGACATCGGCAGCGGCCCCGCCTCCTACGTACGGATCGACGATCCCGAGCTTCCCTCCCGCGCGCTGACGTTGTCAGTTGCAACGGACGGAACCTGTCAGGTCGTCGCACACGGGGACGACCGGAACAACAGGGATGACAAGGACGACAAGGACAAGGGTGGCGTCACCCTCGACGGCGAGCCCCTCGACGGCAAGGACTGGCCCCTCGGTGCCCAGGTCGCCGTCGGCAACACCCTTCTCGAACTCGACCGCTACTCCCCGCCCAACGCCGCGTTGAAGTGGTCCGACGACGGCGCGGGGCTCGACTACAACCGGCCGCCCCGGCTCCAGCCCCCCGAGCGCCAGACCCGGTTCAAGCTGCCCACCCCGCCGCGCGACTTCGAGGCCCGGCCGCTGCCCTGGCTGATGGCCCTGACCCCGCTGGTCGGCGCGGTCGTGGCCGTGATGATCTTCGGGCGCTGGTACTACCTGATCATGGCTCTGCTGAGCCCGCTGATCCTCTTCGGCAACTACTTCATGGACAAGAAGCACGGGCGCAAGTCCCATGCGAAGCAGGTCAAGGAGTACAAGGAGCACAAGGAGCGGATCGAGAAGGACGCTCAGGACGCGTTGATAGCCGAGCGGCTTGATCGGCGGCTCGCCGTTCCCGATCCCGCCTCCGTGCTCTCCATGAGCACCGGGCCCCGTACGCGGCTCTGGGAACGGCGGCGCACCGACGCCGACCATCTCGTCCTCCGCGTCGGCACGGGACAGCTGCCCTCCGAGGTCGTGCTCGACGACCCCGAGCAGGACGACCACAAGCGCGAGGTCACCTGGAAGATCCAGGACGCCCCGGTGACGCTGCCGCTGCGCGAGCGCGGTGTCGTCGGGATCGCCGGGCCCGGCGACTCGGCGCAGGCCATCGGCCGTTGGATCGTCGCGCAGAGCGCCGTCCTGCACAGCCCTCTCGACGTGCAGTTCTACGTCCTCACCGAGAACAGCGCCCAGACCACCTGGGACTGGGTCCGCTGGCTGCCGCACTCGCGTCCCTCCGGCGCCCAGGACGCCAACGTCCTGATCGGTACGGACGCCGAGACCGTCGGCGCCCGCATCGGCGAACTCACCCAGCTCCTCGACGCCCGCCAGAAGGCCGCCAAGGAGAACGGCCGCCAGACCAGCTTCACCGACCCGGACATTGTGGTCATTTGGGACGGTTCGCGGCGGCTGCGGTCCATGCCCGGTGTGGTGCGGCTGCTGCGCGAAGGTCCCGGCGTCAGCATGTACGCGATCTGCCTCGACGCCGAGGAGCGGTTCCTGCCCGGCGAGTGCCAGGCCATCGTCATCGCCGAGCCGAAGCCCGAGGAGCACGTCACCGCGGTCACGGCGTCCCGGGAACCGGCGGCCCAGGGCGGCGGCTTCCCCTCCTTCCAGGCCTGGCACACCGCCGAGCCCGACGACCAGCAGTCCGGCGAGCAGAAGCCGCTCGAACTGCGGCTGCGCGTCGAGCAGACGGGCACGGCCCGGGTCAAGAACGTACGGCCGGATTTCGTGTCGGCGGCCTGGTGCGCCCGTCTCTCCCGGTCCCTCTCCCCCATCCGCGACATCAGCGGCGAGACCGAGGACTCGGCGCTGCCCGGTTCCAGCCGGCTGCTCGACGTGCTCCAGCTGGAGCCGCCGACGAGCGACGCGATCTCCGCCCGCTGGCGCATGGGCGGGCAGTCGACGATGGCGGTCGTCGGTGAGTCGTACGACGGGGCGTTCGGCATCGACATCCGGCGGGACGGGCCGCACGGTCTGATCGCGGGTACGACCGGTTCGGGCAAGTCGGAGCTGCTGCAGACCATCGTGGCCGCGCTGGCCGTGGCGAACACGCCCGAGAACATGACGTTCGTGCTGGTCGACTACAAGGGTGGCGCGGCCTTCAAGGACTGTGTGAACCTGCCGCACACCGTCGGCATGGTCACCGACCTCGACGCGCACCTCGTCGAGCGGGCCCTGGAGTCGCTCGGCGCCGAGCTGCACCGGCGCGAGCACATCCTGGCCGCCGCCGACGCCAAGGACATCGAGGACTACCAGGACCTCGTACGACGCGATCCCTCGAACAACCGGCCGCTGCCCCGACTCCTCATCGTCATCGACGAGTTCGCCTCGATGGTGCGCGATCTGCCCGACTTCGTCACGGGTCTGGTCAACATCGCCCAGCGAGGCCGTTCGCTCGGTATCCACCTGCTGCTGGCCACCCAGCGGCCGAGCGGTGTCGTGTCTCCCGAGATCCGGGCCAACACCAACCTCCGTATCGCGCTGCGGGTGACGGACGGCGGCGAGTCGAGCGACGTCATCGACTCGCCCGAGGCCGGGCACATCTCCAAGAGCACGCCGGGTCGCGCGTACGTCCGGCTCGGGCACGCCTCGCTCGTGCCGTTCCAGTCCGGCCGCGTGGGCGGTCGGCGGCCCGGAGCCGCCGACCCGACCGTGCTCGCGCCCTGGGCCGGGCCGCTGGCCTGGGAGGACCTGGGGCGGGCCGCGCTGGTCAAGCCGAAGGCCGAGGCACGCGAGGAGGAGGAGATCACCGACCTGAAGGTGCTCGTGGACGCGATCCGCGACGCCAACGGGGCGCTCGGCATCCCCTCCCAGCACAGCCCGTGGCTGCCCGCCCTCTCCGAGACGCTGCTGCTGGACGAGGTCGAGATGCCCGCGGTCGCCGCGCTGTCTGCGGGCAAGCTGCCGCCGGCCCCGTTCGGTGTCGAGGACCTGCCCGCCGACCAGGCCCGCCGCCCGGTCGTCGTCGACTTCTCCTCCTTCGGGCACCTCATCGTGGGCGGCGCTCCGCGCAGTGGCCGTTCGCAGATCCTGCGGACCCTCGCCGGGTCGATCGCCCGCACGCACTCCTCGTCGGACGTGCACCTGTACGGCATCGACTGCGGCAACGGCGCGCTCAACGCGCTGACGCGGCTGCCGCACTGCGGTGCCGTCGTCGCACGTAACCAGACGGAGCGGGCCGTACGACTGGTCACGCGCCTCAAGGGCGAGTTGACGCGGCGTCAGGACCTGTTGTCCGACAAGGGGTTCGCCGACATCGGGGAGCAGCGGGCGTCCGTCACCGAGGAGGAGCGGCTGCCGCACATCGTCGTACTGCTCGACCGGTGGGAGGGCTGGCTGCCGACGCTCGGCGAGTACAACCACGGTGAGCTGACTGACGAGTTGCAGACGATGATGCGCGAGGGCGCGAGCGTCGGCATCCACCTCGTCGTCACCGGTGACCGGCAGGTGCTGCTCGGCCGGATGGCCTCGCTCACGGAGGAGAAGTACGGTCTGCGGCTCGCCGACAAGTCCGACTTCTCGATGCTCGGCATCAACGCACGCAAGGTGCCCGAGGAGATCCCGCCCGGGCGCGGCTTCAAGAACGAGACGGCGATCGAGACGCAGTTCGCGCTGCTGTCGGACGACCTGAGCGGTCAGGGTCAGGCGGCGGCGCTCGCCGCGATCGGCGAGGCGGCCACGGCCCGGGACGCCGAAGTCCCGCGCGCCAGGCGCCCGTTCCGGGTGGACTCCCTGCCCTCCCGCATCGGTTTCGCGGACGCCTGGGAGATGCGGGACCCGGCGGTCGCACAGTCCAAGCTGTGGGGTCTGGCGGGCATCGGCGGCGACGACATCATGGCCTTCGGCCCGGACCTCTCGCAGGGCGTGCCGACGTTCGTCGTCGCGGGCCCCGCGAAGTCCGGCCGCAGCACGGCCCTGTTGAACCTCGCCCGCTCGTACCTCCTCCAGGGCGTACGAATCGTCGTGGCCGCCCCGCGGCCCTCGCCACTCCGCGAACTCGACGGCCAGGACGGCGTGTTGAAGGTCTTCACGGACGACGACATCGAGAGCGACGACTTCAACGAGGCCATCGAGTCGGCGTCCCCCGAGGAGCCGATCGTCGTCATCGTCGACGACGGCGAGGTCCTGGAGGACGCGGACTGCGAGCGCGAGCTGAAGCGACTCGTCCAGCGCGGCGCCGACCGCGGCCTCGCGCTCGTCATCGGCGGCGACGAGGAAGAGGTCTGCAGCGGCTTCTCCGGCTGGCAGGTCGAGGCCAAGAAGGGCCGCCGCGGCATCCTCCTCTCCCCCCAGGACTCCGGCGCCGGCGAACTGATCGGCATCCGCACCACCCGCAGCATGGTCGGCGGTCCGATCACCCCGGGCAAGGGCATGCTGCACCTGGGCAACGGAGAGCCGGTCACGGTGACCGTGCCTCTGTAGCCGCTCAACCTCTCAGCGGCTCACTCGACCTTCGACATCCGGGCCACCGGATCCCCCGCGTCCGCGTTGTCCGTCTCGTACCGGAGGTCGTCGCCCACCGGGACCAGGCGGACCTCGTGGCGGCCCGTCGTGCACTCGGACGTGGTGGACGGCTTGGAGATGCTGGTGGCGACGAGTTGCTTGGGGGTGACCTTCTTGAGGATGAGGTCGGTGTCGCAGGCGCCGCCGATGAGGTCGGTCTGGCGGAAGGTGCCGAGCTGGTCGCCCGGCGCGGCCTGGCGGACGGTGACGCGGAACGTGCCCATGGGGAGCTTGCCGTCGAGGGCGAAGCCGTCGCCCTCCCAGGTGCCGAGGTAGGAGCTGGGAACGGCGGAGAGGTCGTTGCCGTCCGGGGCGGAGGCGCTCGGGGTGGCCGCGGGCTGGGAGTTGGCCGGGCCGCCCGCGTCACTGCCGCTGTCGCTGTCGTCGTCCCCGCCCGGCAGCAGGTCGCCCACGAACGCCCCGCCGATCACCACCGCCGCCAGCGCTCCCGCCACCGCGAGCGCCACCGTGCAACTCAGCTTGCGGCCACGGCCGTTGGCCGTCGGCACGGAGGTCGCCGCCACGCTGACGGACACCTTCCCGGGGGAGGTGTCCTGGCCTGCCGCGTCGCGTGGTTCCGGAACATGGGTCGGGGGGCCGGACAGGGGTGCATGGGGTGACTGGGATGCATGGGGTGACTGGGATGCGTGCGGCGCGTAGGGCGCGTACGACGGGTCCGGGGGGCCGAACACGCCGGCGGGAGGTGCGGAGTCGGCCGGGGACGGGGACGGGACCGGCGTCGCCCGGGGCCCATCCGCCACCGCCGCTCCGGGACCTTCCGCCCGCGCCGATCCGTTGGAGTCGCCCACCGAAGGGCTGCTGAAGCCCACCACTCCTGACGGCGTGACGTCCGCCGCCTCCAGGTTCAGGAGCTGGACCGCGCTGCGGCTGACCTGCTCCACCAGCGGTCCCGGCAGCCATCCCGCAGTCACCAGCCGCGCCGCACCCTCCGAGGCGAGGCGGGAGGCGAGAGCGGAGGGGGACGGGCGGGCGGCCGGGTCCTTCGAGAGACAGTCGGCGACCACGTCCCTCAAGTCGCCCGACAGCGCGCCCAGTTCGGGCTCCTCGTGGACCACCTTGTAGAGGAGCGCGGCCGAGGAGTCGCCGGGGAACGGGGACGAGCCCGTCGCCGCGTACGCCAGTACCGCGCCCAGCGAGAAGACGTCCGCCGCGCCCGTGACCCCCTTGCCGAGGATCTGCTCGGGCGACATGTAGCCGGGCGAACCGACGGAGACGCCGGTCGAGGTCAGGGAGGCCGTGCCGTCCGTCGCGCGGGCGATGCCGAAGTCGATGAGGAGGGGGCCGTCGAGGGTCAGCAGGACGTTCGACGGCTTGACGTCACGGTGGACGAGGTCCAGGCCGTGCACCGCCGACAGCGCCTCGGCGAGGCCGGCACCGAGGACCCGTACGGAGTGCTCCGGGAGCGGGCCCGCGTCGGCGACCGCGGCGGCGAGGGACGGTCCTGCGGCGTAGGCCGTGGCGACCCAAGGGACCGGTGCGTCCGGACCGGCGTCCAGCACCGGAGCCGTGTACGCGCCGCCCACCCGCCGCGCCGCCTCCACCTCCCGGCGGAAACGGGCCCGGAACTCCTCGTCGAGCGCGAAGTGCGGATGCACGATCTTGACCGCGACGGTACGGCCGCCCGCGCTGCGGCCCAGATAGACACGGCCCATCCCGCCCGAGCCGAGCCGGCCCAGCAGCCGGTAGGGCCCCACGACGGTGGGTTCATCGACTCCGAGCGGTTGCATGGTGCCCGCACCTCCCCCGTGTTCCACTACCCGTCCCCTACCCGTCCCCCGTACGTGCCGCACGGTCCGCCGTGCCGCACCCGCACTGTCCAGCAGGGTAATGCCGTGCCGTACGCCGGTGACCTCCCCTACGGCTGGAGCAGATCCACCTTCACGTCCGCCGCGAACCCCGTCGTCGGCCCCACCCTCCTCGCGAACTCGGTGACCGCTTCCAGCTGCGGGCCCCCGAAGCGGAAGTCGAGGGTCGTGAAGTAGCGCTCAAGGACGCTTTCGTCGAAGGCCTCCCAGCGGGCCGCCTGCTCGGCGACCTTGCCGACCTCCTCCAGGGAGAGGTCCCGGGAGGAGAGGAAGGCCTCGTGGACCTGGCGCGTGAGGACGGGCTCGCGCTCCAGGTACTCGCGGCGCGCCGCCCAGACCGCGAAGACGAACGGCAGGCCCGTCCACTCCTTCCACAGCGTGCCCAGGTCGTGCACCTGGAGTCCGTAGCGCGGGCCGTCGAGGAGGTTGGCCCGCAGGGCGGCGTCACCGATCAGCACCGCCGCGTCGGCCTCCTGCATCATCAGGCTGAGGTCGGGCGGGCACGTGTAATAGGACGGCGTGACGCCGTACCGCTCCGACAGCAGGAGCTGCGCGAGACGTACGGACGTACGGGAGGTCGAGCCGAGGGCGACCCTGGCTCCGTCCAGCTGGTCCAGCGGGACCTGGGAGACGAGTACGCAGGACATCACCGGGCCGTCGCAGCCGACCGCGATGTCGGGGAAGGCGACCAGTTCGTCGGCGTGCCTGAGGAACTCGACGAGGGTGATCGGGCCGATGTCGAGATCACCCCGCACCAGCCGCTCGCTGAGCTTCTCCGGGGTGTCCTTGGTGAGCTCGAAGTCGAGCAGCGTGCCCGTTCTCGCGAGCCCCCAGTAGAGGGGCAGGCAGTTCAGGAACTGGATGTGGCCGACGCGCGGCCTGGACGGGCGGGCGTCGGGACGCCCCTCGGGAGACTCGGGAGAATTGTCCACATCGCGAGGCTAGCGCCCATGGGGTACGGTGCAGGCTTCAGGGTCCCGAGTGGTTTCCGAAGCGATCTGGCCCGCTCCTGTCAACCCCTGTGACGCCAAGTGATACCGCGACGTCAACCCATCGGGCGACCCCGCCAAACTTCCGGGTGACGTGATCTTGCCCTCTATTGCTTTCGGCTGCCCTCGTGGGTAGGCTCGTCGCAAGTTGCAGTTTGGTTTCCCTTGCAGTACAGAGCCTGCGGAGCATGTGACCGCGGGCTCTCGTCGTTTTCAGACGAATGCAGTTGTTTACAAGCTTTTGTTTACACCTTGCAGGTTCTGGAGCAGGGCAACCCTTTGGGCCCAAGGAGGGCTTATGGCTACCGGAACCGTGAAGTGGTTCAACGCTGAAAAGGGCTTTGGTTTCATCGCCCAGGAAGGCGGCGGCCCGGACGTCTTCGTCCACTACTCCGCGATCAACGCGAGCGGATTCCGCTCTCTCGAAGAGAACCAGGCGGTTACCTTCGACGTGACCCAGGGTCCGAAGGGCCCGCAGGCGGAGAACGTCACCCCCGTCTGATCCTTCGGCCGAGTCTTGGCTCCATGAGCCCAATACTCTGATCCGGAACCGAGTAGAAGTACCCAAGGAGCCCCTACACCGTCAGGTGTCGGGGCTCCTGCCTTTTCTCACGGCTCCTGCCGTTCGGACACTTCCTGCCGTTCAGACACTGAGAGATGACCGCGCCGCGACCGCGTCCGCCGGGTCCCAGCCCTCGCCCGGTACGGAGGCGAGCAGCAGGCGGGTGTACGGGTCCGACGGGTCGGTGAGTACGCGGGCGGTGGGCCCCTGCTCCACCGTCCGGCCGCGGCGCATCACCAGGACCTCGTCCGTGACGTGCTGGACGACGGCCAGATCGTGGCTGACGAAGACCAGGGCGACCCCGGTGTCCCGGCGGATGTCGTCGAGGAGCCGCAGGATCTGGGCCTGGATCGACACGTCAAGCGCGGCGACCGCCTCGTCCAGGACGAGGATGCGTGGGTCCACGGCCAGGGCCCGGGCGATCGCGAGTCGTTGGCGTTGGCCGCCGGAGAGGTGGCGGGGGCGGGCCTCCGCCTCGCGTTCCCCCAGGCCCACCTGGTCCAGGAGCGTTGCCGCGAGGGACTCGGCGCGGCCGTGCAGGCGGAGGGCCGTGCGGAGGCACTGGGTCGCGGTGAGTCTGGGGTCCAGGGAGACGTACGGGTCCTGGAAGACCATCTGGATCTCGCGGGCTCGGGTGAGCCGTGCTGCTCGGCGGCGGGGTGTGCGGGGTTCGCGAGGGCGGCCCTCGACTGTGATCGTTCCGGTGTCGGGGGTGGTCAGGCCTACGAGCATGCGGGCGACTGTGGTTTTGCCTGAGCCCGATTCGCCGACGATGCCTGTGGCTCCGCCGGGCCGGAGGGTGAAGGAGATGCCCTCCGCGGCTGTGTGGCGGCCCCCTCCGGGGAGGGGGTAGGTCTTGCCCAGGCCTTCTACCTTCAGCAGGGGGCTTGTCATTTGTGGCTCACCTTGTCTTTTGGCTGACCCGCCGTGGTGCGTTGTGCCCACCCGTTCCGCCCTGCGGAACGGGTGGGCACAACGTGCAGGCATGCTGCCGAGCCGCCCTCTTCCAGTGGTATCGGCTCCGGGAGCCACGTCTCGCACTCCTCCTCCACCTCCCCGCATCTCGGGGCGAAGGGGCAGCCCGGGAACGTGTCCGAGAGGGATGGGGGGCGGCCCGGGATGGGGGTCAGGGGGTGGGTGTCGCCGAGGGTTGGGGAGCAGGAGAGGAGGCCTTGGGTGTAGGGGTGGGCCGGGGTCGTGAAGAGGGCGCGGGCCGATCGTTCTTCGACTACTCGGCCGGCGTACATGACGTACACGCGGTCGCAGTACGCCGCCGCCAGGTGCAGGTCGTGGGTGATGAAGAGCAGGCCCGCGCCCTGTTCCTCACGGGCCGTGCGGAGTTGGGCGAGGATCTCGGCCTGGGTGGTGACGTCGAGGGCGCTGGTGGCCTCGTCGGCGAGCAGGAGGCGGGGGCGGGCGGCGAGAGCGCCGGCGATGACGACGCGCTGGAGCATGCCGCCGGAGAGTTCGTGGGGGCGTTGGCGGACGCGCTGTTCGGGGTCGGACAGGCCGACGGCGGCGAGGAGTTCGACGGCCCGTTCCCTGGTGGCGCCGCGTTCGACGAGGAAGTCACCGATGCGGCGGACCGGGTTGAGGGTGGCGCGCGGGTCCTGGTGGATCATCGCGACGGTGTCGGCGCGGTGGGCGCGCAGGGCTTCGCCGCGCAGGCCGAGTACGTCCGTGCCGTCGACGCGGACCGACCCGTCGAAGTCGGCGCCCGTGGGCAGCAGGCCGAGCGCCGCCTTCGCGGTGGTCGACTTGCCGGAGCCCGACTCGCCGACCAGGCCGACGACCTCGCCCTCCGCGACGGTCAGGGTGACGGAGTCGAGCAACGGGCGGGCCGTGCCGGGGACTTGGACCGTGAGGTCTTCGAGGGAGAGGAGCATGGGCTCAGTCCTGACTTCCTAGGCGGTCGGCGGCCCAGACGCCGGCCACGTTGACGGACACGACGACCAGGGCGATGGCCGTGCCGGGGACGAGGGCGGGCAGCAGGGCGCCCTGGACGACGGCGGACTGGCCCTCCTGGACCATCAACCCCCAGTCGGAGGAGGGTGGTTGGGCACCGAAGCCCAGGTAGGAGAGGGTCGCGAGGGACATCACGGCCTCGCCGAAGAGGACGACGAGGTAGCCGAGGACCGCGCGGCCCAGGTTGGGCACCAGGTGCAGGGCGCAGATGCGGGTGCCGCCCATGCCCTGGACGCGGTAGGCGTCGACGTACGGCTTGCGGACCTCGGAGAGGGCGAGCGAGCGGGTGTACCGGGCGACGGTCGGGGTGAAGGCCAGCCCGAGGGCGAGCACGGAGGTCGTGGTCCCGGTGCCGAAGACGGCGATGATCAGGACGGTGAAGAGCAGGCCGGGGAAGGCGTACATCACGTCGGTGATCCGGGAGACGAGGCTGTCGATCCAGCCGCCGTGCCAGGCCGAGAGCACGCCGAGGGTGACTCCGAGCACGGCGGCGACCGCGAGGAGCAGGAGCGGTGCGATCAGGCTCGTACGGGCTCCGTGGAGCACGCGGGAGAGCAGGTCCTGGCCGGAGGAGTCGGTACCGAGAAGGTGGTCCGCGCTGGTGCCGGCGAGGGACGCGGAGAGGTCGATGGCGTCGGGGGCGTAGGGCGCGATCAGCGGGGCGAGGGCCGCCGCGAGGACGACCAGGGCGAGGACGGCGGCGGCGATCAGGACGCCGAGGGGGCGTCTGCGGGGGCGGGGACCGGTCGCCACGGGCCGCAGGGCGAGGGTGGTCATGCGGTGCGCGCCTCCTTCGGCCGGGCTGGGGTCGTTGTGATCGTCGTGGTCGTCGTGGTCGTCATGCGGGGCGCACCTCCTTGACGCGCGGGTCCAGCAGCGGATGGACGAGGTCGACGACGGTCGTCACCACGACATAGCCGGTGACCATCAGCAGCAGGACCGCCTGGGCCACCGGGAAGTCGTGCGCGTTGATCGAGCCGACCAGCAGCGAGCCGATGCCGCTGAGGCCGAAGGCCGTCTCGACGACGACCGTGCCGGCGAGCATGCCCGCCATGACCAGGCCGCACATGGTGACGATGGGGCCGAGGGCGTTGCGCAGGACATGGCGGCGGATGATGTCGCGTTCCGGGACGCCGGAGGCGCGGGCCGCCTCCACGTGGTCGGAGGCGGCGGCGTCCGCCATGGCCTGGCGGGTGACGCGGCTGATGATCGCGAGCGCGCCGAGTGCCAACGACAGGGCGGGCAGCGTCAGATGGTGCAGGGTGCCCGCGATTCCCGTACCGCTGCCGGTCACCGGGAACCAGCCCAGTTGTACGCCGAAGAGCGAGACGAGTGCGATCGCGGCGACGAAGGACGGCACGGAGGCGGCCAGGGTCGTGCCGCCGACGACCGCCGAGTCGACCCAGGTCGAGCGGCGCACGGCGGCCAGGATTCCGGCGCCGACGCCGAGGACGACGAAGAGCACGGTGGCGTACGCGACGAGTTGCAGGGTGGTCGGCAGGCGGGCGGAGACCAGGTCGCCGACCTGGTCGCTGTACTGGAAGGAACGGCCGAGGTCGAGGTGGACGCAGTCCCACAGCCAGCGCCCGTACTGGACGACGAGCGGCTCGTCGAGGTGGTACTGCGCGCGGACCGAGGCGAGCCGTTCGGGGGTGAGCTTGTCGCGGCCGCCCGCGAGGAACACGGCGGGGTCGCCGGGAGCCGCGTACACGGCGGCGAAGATGACGAAGGACGCGGCGAACAGGGTGGCCAGCAGGCCGGCCAGCCGCCGGGATATGCGAGCGAGCATGAGTGGTGTCTCCAACCAGCCTTGCTTGGCGAACTAGCTCTTCCTGGAGCCGAGTTCGGCTGCCCACGGGTAGTAGAGGTAGGCCTGGGAGGCCGGCGGGCCGGTCAGTTTCGCGTCGAGGAGCAGGATCGTGGGGACCTGGGCGATCGGGATCCAGACCGCCGCGTCCGCGAAGCGCTTCTGTACGTCGATGGCGAGCGAGGCCCGTTCGGCGTCGTCGAGGGTGGCGAGCGCCTTCTTCACGTTCCTGTCGTACGTGGCGTCCTTGAAGCCGACCCAGTTGTTGGAGGAGTCGGACAGGCCGTTGTCGTAGAAGCCCATGGGGTCGGCCTTGGAGATGTACCAGTCGCCCACCAGCAGGTCGATCTCGTCACGGGCCTGCGGGTCGCTGTAGAACTCCTCGAACTGGGACGTCGGTACGGTCTTGATCTGGGCCTTGAGTCCGATGCGCTGGAGTGCGGCGCGTACGGCGTTGGCGGTGACGGTCCGGCCCTGGCTGGCGTCGGTGCCGATGACGAGGGGCGCTCCGGGTGTGCCGGCCTCCTTGACCAGCTTCTTGGCCTCGGCGAGGTCGTCGGCGGTGGGTGACGCGGGGGCCAGCGACGCCAACTGCTTCTGTGCGGACTGGAATTCGGCCTTCTCGTAGCCCCAGGCGCCGGAGCCGACGGGGGTGGCCCAGGGTTCGACGAGGCCGCCGTACCCGGAGTCGGCGATGCCCTTGCGGTCGAGGGAGAGGGAGAGCGCACGGCGGATCCGCTCGTCCCCCAGTCCGCCGCGGGCGGTCGGGATCAGGACGAGGGAGGCGGTGGACGGCCCGTAGTGCTGGGCGATGTCCTTGTCCTTGAGGAGGGCGGCGGCCGTGTTGGGAGTCTCGGCGTACGCGCCGTCCGCGGCGCCGGTCTTGAGCGCGTTCACGAGCGCGCTGTCGGCGGCCCAGCGGAAGACGACCTCGCGGGTCATCGGCTGCTTGCCCCAGTAGTCGTCGTACGCGGCGATGGTGATCGAGTCGCCGGACCTCCAGTTCTTCAGCGCGTACGGTCCGGAGCAGGCGTCCGCCTGGCCGGGGGTGCCGAAGTCCTGGCCGGACTGCTCGACCTGCTCCTTGTTCCAGACGATTCCGGCGTCTCCGGCGAGGGCCTTGGTGAAGAGGGCGTCGGGGGCCTTGAAGCCGATCGTGATCTCGTCGGCGCCCGTCTTCTTCATCGAGGAGACGTTGCCGAACTCGTCGGACTGTTCCATGTCCGGGTCGGCGTGCCGCTTCAGGGACCACAGGACGTCGTCGGCGGTGAGCTTGGAGCCGTCGTGGAAGGTGACGCCGGAGCGGACGGTGAGGGTGAGGGTCCTGCCGTCGGTGGAGGTCTTCGCCGACGAGGCGAGGAACGGCTTGGTCGTCATGTCGGGCTGGAGCTGGTAGAGCCGCTCGCAGACGTTGGTGAGGACGACGCGGCCCGCGCTGGTGCCCTGGGTGTCGAGGTCGAGCGAGTCGGGCTCGTCCTCCAGGAGCCAGTCGGCCCTGGCGAGCGTGCCCTTGGCGGCCGGGGTGGTGGGGCTGAGCTCCAGCTTGGCGGCGTCGGCGGACGCGCCGCCGGTGCCGCTGGTGGTGTCTGCGCCGCTGCAGGCGCCGACGGTCAGGAGGGTCGCTGCGGCGAGGACCGCGGTGGCGCCCCGCCTTCTGTCGCTGTGGGTCGTCATCCGGCATCTCCGTAAGGGCCGTCGTACAGGTTCCAGGGCAGGTGCTGGTAGTCGCGGTCGCAGGGCGTGCCCGCGGTCACGTGGTAGTCGCCGCCGGTCAGGTCGACGCAGGAGGAGACGAGCGTGGTCCAGTGCTGGACCGCGGGCATGCGGCTGTCGGGGTGGGTGCACAGCGACTCGGGGAGGCCGAGGTGGTCCGACATGGCCTGCTTGATCAGCTTGCGGCTCTCGTCGGGGCCGGTGGAGCCGCGCAGGACGCGCAGGCCCTGTTCGGCGCGCGGCACCCGGACCAGGGAGTCCGACGACAGCGGCCGGTAGCCGGCGGCGAGGGCGGCGGGGATGCCCGCCTGGTAGTGGTTGCCGTGCACGAGGAGCCCGTCGGTCGGATGCATCCAGCCGTGCCCGGCCGGGGTGGTCTCCAGGTCGATGGCGTACCCCTCGCGGCAGGTCAGCAGGGCGTTGCTGGCGATGTGCGCGCGGGTGCGGCACAGCACTTCGAGGGCGTCGGTGATGGTGTGCTGGTCCAGGACCCGGCGGCGTACGACGGTCTGCGGCAGGCCCACCGCGTCGTCGAACCGTCCGCCCAGGCCGTTCGCGTTGAGCGCGATCCCCGCCGAGTTGGCGCCCTGGCGGCCGATCTGGCCCGCCTCGACCTGCATGATCAGGGTGGGCTTCGGCGGCTGGACGACGCGGAGCATGACGACCGTGTCGGAGACACCGGCCCGCCAGTCCCAGTTCTGGCCCGCCCAGACCCGGCCGTCGCCGCTGGCCTCTCCGTAGGCGGCGAAGGAGGTGCAGCCCTCGGAGCGTTCCTCGACGGCCACCTCCGCCGGGGTCTCCAGCTCCTGCCGTCCCTCGGCCATCCTGGCGAAGGACCGGTCGTAGATGACCTCGCCGCGGGCGTTGAGGGCGAGGACGTCGAGCAGGTCCACGCCCGCGCCCTCGGCGATCCCCTGCATCTCCTCGACGAGGTCGGGGGCGTAGTCGCGTACGGGGTCCAGCCAGCGGGCGGCGCGGGCGGTCACCTGCTGCCAGGTGAGGCCCGACGAGTGGCCGAACGCCTCCTCGTAGTAGGCGAGTGCGGTGTGCAGCCGGGGGCGGACGGCTTCGCCGTACTGGCGGCCGCGGTCCAGGGGGTTGCCTGAGATCTCGATGATGGGGAGGGTGCGGGGTGCCATTCTTCTCCTCGCGGTGGAGAGCTCTCCGCAACCGTCCTGTAACGTTGGTTACGAGATACTCTCCTTTTGGAATGCGTTGCCCAGGAGAGTAACGGCAATCACACCGGAGTCAATACCCGTAATGAATATTTCAGAGGAGCCGGGCGGCGGCGAGGGTCTCGCACGGCTGCGCGCGACCGTGCGCGAGAAGTGGGAGTCGCTGTCCGCCTCCGAGCGGGCCGTGGCGCAGCACCTGGTCAGCGCGCCTGTGGAGTCCCTGCTGTTCGCGTCCGCCCAGGAGCTGGGCAGCGCGAGCGGCACCAGCAACGCCAGCGTCGTACGCACCCTCCAGCGCCTCGACTACGCGGGGCTGCCCGCGCTCAAGCGGGAGCTGGCCTCCGACTTCACCTCCGCCGTGGCGCCCGAGGTCCGTCTCCAGCAGCGCATCGCCCATGTGGGGCGGGACCTGGACGGTATCTGGGGCGAGGTCTTCGACGAGGCCCAGGAGCGGATCGAGCACGCGCGGCGGCTCACGCCGGGTGACGCGCTTCGGGACGCGGTGGGCATCCTGGCCGAGGCGGCGGAGTCCGGAGAGATCCACTGCTACGGCGTCGCGGCCTCCGAACTCGCCGCGCGCCACCTGGCGTTGGCGCTCGGGCGCATCGGGTGCCGGGCCCGGCATCTCGGCGAGACGGGCTTCGCGCTGGCCGATCCGCTGCTCCGGCTGCGCCAGGGTGACGCGGTGGTCATCTTCCAGCCTGGTCGTGCGCTGGCCGAGCTGACGGTCATCACGGAGCGGGCCCGATCGGTGGGTGCCCGGGTCATCCTCGTCACCGACGAGCTCGCCGAGCTGTACGGGCCGAGTGTGGACGCCGTCCTCATCGCCCCGCACACGCCGACGGGCATAACGGCGGAGGCCCTCACCGCGGTCGTGGTCGCCGACGCGCTGCTGCTCGCGCTGACGGCTCTCGACGAGACGCGGGCGGTGGAGACGTCCCATCAACTGACGGCGTTGCGTGAACAGTTGCTGAAACCGAAGCGCAGATAGCGACGACCTATTTCCTCGCCCCCGCCGCCCCTACCCATTCCCGTCCCTTTTCGGGGGCCAGCCCCCGAACCCCCGCTCCTCAAACGCCGGAGGGGCTGAAATACCCAGCCCGTCCGGCGTTTGAGGACGAGGCCGTTCAGGCCGATTCCCCACCCACCCACGTCAACCCACCCACCCCCGCCAGCCCCCACCCAGCCGGTCCGGCGTTTGAGGACGAGCGCGTTCAGCGCGATGCGGGGGTTCGGGGGCGGAGCCCCTGAGTAAGGGACGGGAATGGGTAGGGGCGGCGGGGGCGAGGAAAAGCCCCGGCCGGGGGCCTACTCCGCGTACAGTTCGTCTATTTCTCGGGCGAACTCTCTTGTGACCACGGCCCGGCGAAGCTTCATCGTCGGGGTCAGGTGGCCCGCCGTCTCCGTGAAATTCAGGGGCAGGACGGTGAAGCTGCGGATGGATTCGGCCCGGGAGACAAGGCGGTTGGCGTCGTCGACGGCGCGTTGGAGGACGGTGAGGAGCTCGGGGTCGGTGACGAGCGTGGCGACCGGAACATCCGACTTGGCGGTCATGCGGCACCAGTGGGCCATCCCTTCGGCATCGAGGGTCAACAACGCGGTGATGTAGGGCCGGTTGTCACCGACGACCACGCACTGGTTGATGAGGGGATGGGCCCGGAGCCAGTCCTCCAGCGGCGCGGGGGCCACGTTCTTGCCGCTGGTGGTGATGAGGATGTCCTTCTTGCGGCCGGTGATGGTGAGGTAGCCGTCGTCGTCCAGTTCACCGAGGTCACCGGTGGCGAACCAGCCCTCCTGGTCGGCCGGCACCACCCCGCCCGCCCGCGGATCCCAGTAGCCGCGGAACACCTGCTCCCCGCTGAGCAGGATCTCCCCGTCCTGGGCGATCCGGACCCGCGTACCGGGCAGCGGCCAGCCGACCGTGCCGAGCCGCGGCCGGTGCGGATAGGTGAGGGTCGCGGCGGCCGTCGACTCGGTCAGGCCGTAACCCTCGAAGACCTGGATGCCCGCGCCGGCGTAGAAGGAGGCGAGGCGGCGCCCGAGCGGGGAGCCGCCGCAGACGACCTGGCGGACCTTCCCGCCGAGGGCCGCGCGGATCCGGCGGTAGACGAGCGGGTCGTAGAGGGCGCGGGCCGCCTTGAGTTTGGCACCCGGCCCCGGACCCGTGCCGTGCTGCTGGGCCTCCAGCGCCTCGCCGTAGCCGCGCGCCACCCGGGCCGCCCGGTCGAAGGAGGCGGCGCGGCCCATCTTCTCGGCGGTCGCACGGCCGGTGTTGTAGACCTTCTCCAGCACGTAGGGGATGGCCAGGAGGAAGGTCGGGCTGAAACCGGCGAGGTCGGCCAGCAGTTCCTCCGTACGGATGCTCGGTGCATGGCCCAGACGCACTCGCGCGCGCATACAGGCGACGGCGACCATCCGGCCGAAGACGTGCGAGAGGGGCAGGTAGAGGAGCGTGGACGCCGGGTCCTTGAAGCTGGACTTGAAGACCGGGTGGAGCAGTTGGACGGCGTTGTCGACCTCGGCGAAGAAGTTGGCGTGGGTCAGCGCACAGCCCTTGGGCCGGCCCGTGGTGCCCGAGGTGTACATGATCGTCGCGAGCGAGTCGGGGCCGAGGACGCCACGGCGTACCGCGACCTCCTGGTCCGGCACGTCACGCCCGAGCTCGGCGAGGCGCTCGGTGTGCCCCTTCTCGAAGACCCACATGTGGCGGACGTCGGGGAGCCGGTCGCGCTCCGGGCCGAGCGCGGCGGCCTGCGCCACGTGCTCGACGGCGATCGCCACCGCGCCGGAGTCCTGGAGGATCCAGCGGGTCTGGAAGATCGACGAGGTGGGGTAGACCGGGACGGTGACGAGCCCGGCGGCCCAGGCCGCGAAGTCCAGCAGCGTCCACTCGTACGTCGTACGCGCCATGATCGCGAGCCGGTCGCCCGGCAGCAGACCCTCCGCGATCAGCCCCTTGGCGACCGCAAGGACCTCGGCCGCGAACTCGGCGGCCGTGACGTCCGTCCAGCTGCCGTCCGCCCCCTTCCGGCTGAGCACCGGGGCGTCGGGAGCCTGTTCCGCGTTGTCGAAGGGGATGTCCGCGAGCGAGCCGTGCGTCACGGGGTGGACCATCGGGGGCACCGAGACCTCGCGCACGACCCCGTCGAGCCGCCTGACCTCGGGTTCAGGGATGACGAGCTCGGGATTGTCGGAGGGATCGCGGGACACTGACGGCTCCTAACTCTTGCACTCCCCCCATTACGGACCTGTGAAGTGGCGGGTTCACCTGGGAAAGTGAGGTGCTTCTGTGCGGAAGAGTGAGAGGTTCGTGCACGTTCGGACGCCTGTTCATCTTTTGCCCAACATACCGACGCAACAAGGGCGTTGCCCGCGCATCCGCCGAGTTCGTGCCCTTCGGCCCCCTCACCGGCGTTCGAGTCGGCCCCTCACGGGCGTTCGAGGATCGCCGTGACACCCTGCCCTCCCGCGGCGCAGACCGAGATCAGGCCGCGCCCGGGAGCGTCCCGCTCGGCGAGCAGTTTCGCGAGGGTCGCCACGATCCGCGCCCCGGTGGCCGCGAAGGGGTGACCGGTCGCGAGCGAGGAGCCCGCCACGTTCAGCCGGGCCCGGTCGACCGTGCCGAGCCCCCGTTTCTCCCAGGCAGCCAGCGTGGCCAGCACCTGTGACGCGAACGCCTCGTGCACCTCGACGAAGTCGAAGTCGTCCAGGCCCAGTCCGGCCCGCTCCAGCATGCGCGGCACGGCGTACGCGGGCGCCATCAACAGCCCGTCCTCGCCACCGGCCACATCACCCCTCACGAAGTCGACGGCCGCCGTCTCGTACGCCGTCAGATACGCGAGCGGCGCCAGACCGCGCACCGAGGCCCACTCCTCGCTCGCGAGCAGCACGAGCGCCGCGCCGTCCGTCAGCGGCGTCGAGTTCCCGGCGGTCATGGTCGGGCCGGGGTTGTCGGGGCCATCGGGACTGCCCGGGACCTTCAGCCCGAACACCGGCTTCAGGGAGGCGAGTTTTCCGACGGTCGAGCCGGGCCGGAGGTTCTGGTCGCGGGCCAGCCCCCGGAACGGCACGACCAGGTCCTCGAAGAAGCCGCGTTCGTACGCCGCCGCCAGCCGCTGATGGCTCGCGGCCGCCAACTCGTCCTGCGCCTCCCGGGTGACACCCCAGACGCGGGCCGTGACGGCCGCGTGCTCGCCCATCGAGAGGCCCGTACGGGGCTCCGCGTTGCGCGGGATGTCCGGGACGAGGTGGCCGGGGCGGATCCGGGCGAGCGCGTTCAGCCGGGCGCCCGCCGACTTCGCGCGCCGGACCTCCAGCAGGATGCGCCGCAGTTGGTCGTTGACGCCGAGCGGGGCGTCGCTGGCCGTGTCCGCGCCGCCCGCGATCGCCGACTCGGTCTGGCCGAGGGTGATCTTGTTGGCCGCCGCGACGACGGCCTGGAGGCCGGTGCCGCAGGCCTGCTGGATGTCGTACGCGGGGGTGCGGGCGTCCAGCCTCGACCCGAGCACCGTCTCGCGCGCGAGGTTGAAGTCCCGGCTGTGCTTGAGCACGGCACCGGCCACCAACTCCCCCACCGCGCCTGGTTCTTCGAGCCCGAAGCGGCTGCGGCGCCCGACGTGCTCGACGAGTCCGTCGACCGCCGCGGTCAGCATCTCCTGGTTCGAGGCGGTCGCGTACGGGCCGTCCGAGCGGGCGAAGGGGATACGGGTGCCGCCGACGACCGCGACGCGACGCGGCCGCGGCGCCCGGAGGGGCTCCCCGAAGGGTTCCCGGGTGGGTTCCGACAGGGGTTCCGGCAGGGGTTCCAGGGGGCTCATCTCGACCTGCTCCTCACCGTGACGTAGTCTTACCTCGGGTAACCTTACTCCAGAGTAAGAATACGACCGAGCTGGGAGTTGGACGATGGCCGACCGCTACCTGAGTCTCACCGGCACCGCCCCCGGCCGGTTCCTGACCCGTCGGCTCGGGCTGCCGCAGCCGGTGCGATTGCGGCGCCGGAGCGCCGAACAGCCCTCGTTTCAGGGCCAGTTGCTGCATCTCACCGCGGGCAAGTCCGAGCTGGACCTCGCACCCGTCCTGGCCCGGTCGGGCCCGCGCTCAGACGGCGCCCAGGAGCCGGTCGCCGTCGTCCTCGACGCCACCGGCGTCCGTGACGTCGACGCCCTGGCCGAGGTGCACGCGGCTCTCCACCCCGTCGTACGGTCGGTCGCCGAGAGCGGGCGGGTCGTGGTGCTCGGCGCGCCCCTGGACCCCGCCGACCATCACCAGGCCGCCGTCCAGCAGGCCCTCGAAGGGTTCGTACGGTCCCTCGGCAAGGAGATCGGGCGCGGGCGGACGGTGAATCTCGTACGGCTCCTGGAGGCGGGGGCCGCCGAGTCGACGCTGCGTTTTCTGCTGTCGCCGAGGTCGGCCTATGTCAGCGGCCAGGTGATCGAGGTGGGCGGCCACGGTGTCTCCGGTCGTGGTGGCGGTGGCAAGGGCGGCGACGGGGGCGCTGAGCCGACCGGGCCCGAGGATCCCGAGAAGCCTCTTGCCGGGCGTACGGCGCTCGTCACCGGGGCCGCCCGCGGGATCGGTGAGGCCGTCGCCGCGACGCTGGCGCGGGACGGGGCTCTGGTGGTGTGCCTCGACGTGCCCTCCGCCGGGGGCGATCTCACCGCCGTCGCCGAGCGGCTCGGCGGGATCGCGCTGCCCCTGGACATCACCGCGGAGGACGCGGGGGCGCGGATCGCGGACGCGTTGCCCGGCGGGCGGCTCGACGTCCTGGTCCACAACGCGGGGATCACTCGGGACCGGAGGCTGGTCAACATGGCCGCGGAGCGGTGGGGTTCGGTGCTCGACGTCAACCTCGCGAGTGTGCTCCGTACGACCGATGCGCTGCTGTCCGCCGGCGCGCTCCGAGCGGGTGGGCGGGTGGTCACCACCGCGTCCATCTCCGGAATCGCGGGGAACGCCGGGCAGACGAACTATGCCGCGTCCAAAGCGGGGGTTATCGGGCTTGTGCGGTCGCTTGCGCCTCGGGCGCTCTCGGAATACGGGGTGACGGTGAATGCGGTCGCGCCCGGATTCATCGAGACGAAGATGACTGCGGCCGTGCCGTTGTTCATTCGTGAGGCGGGGCGGCGGATGAACTCGCTTGCGCAGGGTGGGTTGCCGGTTGATGTTGCCGAGACGACGGCCTGGTTCGCGAATCCAGGGTCGGGGGCGGTGAATGGGCAGGTTGTTCGGGTTTGCGGGCAGAGCCTGTTGGGATCGTGAGGGGTCGGTTAGTTGTGTCCGGGTGCGTGGGGGCTGGTCGCGCAGTTCCCCGCGCCCCTAAAAAATCCGTGCCCAGCCCAGAAGGGGAGTCAGTGTTGGATGACGTGAAGGGGCCCATGCACTCCTACGTTCTCGATGGTTCGCCGCGTCTCTGGCCCTTGCTTGCCCGGGGTGCTTTCCTTTCGCCTTTCAAGCGGCCTCGGACGGGAGTCACCGCGCCCCGAACCCGATTGGTCCTCCCAGGTCTTCGTATCGATCTGGGAAAGCTCGCCGCGTACGAGCGGGCCTGTGGATTCGGGGTGGGGGCTGACGAGTTGCCCATCACCTATCCGCACGTTCTCGGATTCCCTCTGGCCATGCGGCTGATGGGTGAGCGGGCCTTTCCGCTGCCGTTGCTCGGGCTGGTGCACACGTCCATCGGCATCACCCGACGGAAGGCGACGGCGGCGACCGGTGAGCACGAACTCGCGGTGTACGTCGATGAGTTGGTGCCCCACCGGCGCGGGACCGAGGCCGTCGTCGTGACGGAGATGCGGGCGGGGGGCGAGCTCGTGTGGGAGTCGCGGAGTACGTATCTGGCGCGGCACCGCGCCTCGGCGGGGAGCACGGGCGGGCCGGCCGCGCCCGAGGAGCGCAAGCCGCTGCCCGCCGTGGCCGAGTGGGCGCTCGCCGGGGATGTGGGGCGGCGGTACGGGGCCGCGTCCGGCGACCGCAACCCGATCCACCTCCACCCCCTCACCGCCCGGCTGTTCGGCTTCCCCCGGGCCATCGCACACGGCATGTGGACCGTGGCACGCTGCCTCGCCGAGCACGGGACACCTCAAGCGGCCGTGGTCCGGGCGGAGTTCAGGGCGCCGGTGCTCCTGCCGGGGACGGTGTCGTACGGGGCGGAGGGTGCCGCCTTCGAGCTGCGCGGGGCGGGCGGCCGGCTGCACCTGGCCGGGGAAGTACTTCCGGTGCTCTGAGACGCCGACGGCACGGGCGAGCCCCGTAAGGGGCGCGGGGCTGTGTCGATGTGCGGCTCCGCCGCGTGGGCACGACCGGCCTCCACCGGCCCGCAGGCTCATTCACCGCACCCCGCGGAGCGCTACCGCTCCGACCAGGGTCTCCCCTCCATCAGGTCCCCCAGGCCCGCCCAGGCGAAGTTCATCAACGTCGTGGCGGCCTGGCGGGCGGAGACGCCGGGGGTGGCGTTGGCCCAGGCGGCGAGGGACTCGGCGGCGCCGACGAGGGCTTCCGCGAGTCCGGCGACCTCGCGCTCGGGCAGCGACGGGTCCCGGTGCGCCTCACGGGCGGCCACCACGATCAGCTGCGTGACGAACGCGACGATCTCCTCGCGCATCGCGGCGAACTCCGCGGCGAACGGCTCCCCGTGCGTACGCGCCTGGAGGTGCAGCACGGCCCAGCCGTCCGGGTTCTGCGCGGTGTGCGTGAAGAACGCCCGCAGCCCGTCCCACAGTTGACGGTCGGCGGGCAGGTCCGGCTGCACACCCGCGCGCACGGCCGCGGTCAGGGCGGCGGCCTCGCGCCGGATGCACGCGGTGAAGAGGTCTTCCTTGGAGTTCAGGTACAGATAGACCAACGGCTTGGACACACCCGCCAGATCGGCGATCTCGTCCATCGACGCGGCCCGGTATCCCCGCTGTCCGAAGGTCTGAACCGCCGCGTCCAGCATCTGCTGTTCGCGCACGGCACGCGGCATCCGCTTGCTCTTCACTGCACCCATACGAGCAAGAGTACGAGTTGTCTGCCGACGGCTAGGCGGAGCTGTGGGCCCCCGCTTCGGCCTGAACGGCCTCGTCCTCAAACGCCGGACGGGCTGAAAATGTCGGCCGGCGCCGAAAAGTGCTCCTGATCAGTTACGACGTACGGCCCTGGGCCCGCGACACCTCGTCCACCACGTCGTCCTCCTGGCTGCGGTTGGCCTCCAGGTTGGACTTGACGCGGTCGACGCGCTCGACGATCTGGATCGAGGCGCGGTCGCGCTCCTTGCGCAGGACGACGAAGCTGATGGGGGCCGAGATCAGCAGCGAGAGCAGGATGATCCACATGCCGTTCGAGTCGCCGAGCCCTCGCGGGGCGACACCGGAGTAGACGAGGCCCCAGACGACCACGAGGCAGCCCGCGAGGATTCCTAGGCGCATCAGTGTGTAGCGGAGCATCTCAATCCACTCTTCCGTGGCGAACGGGTCCGAAGGGGTCGTAAAGTCCCCGACATTCCCAAAGGGCACCGTCCAGTGAAGCACGCCCGGCACCGGATCTTGCAGGGGGGTGCGGGGAGTCAGGCGAGCGGCAGCAGCATGAAAACGTCGTCGCGGTCGTCGCCGGGCGCGACCCGTATCGCGTCGGGTATGCGGCCGACCTCCTTGTATCCGCACGAGCCGTAGAACCGCTCCAGGCCGAGGCCGCCGCGGCAGGTGAGGCGGATCGCCTCGATGCCGTCGAGGGTGCGGGCGGCGTCCGCGGCGGCGGTCAGGAGGTCCCGGCCGTAGCCCTTGCCCTGGTGCTTCGGGTGGACCATCACCGTGTAGAGCCACAGCCAGTGGGTCATCAGGCGGTGTGTGTTGAAGGTGAGGAAGGCCGCCGCGGCCACCTGTCCCTCGTCGTCGAACCCGGCCAGGAGGCGGGCGCGGCCCTCCGCCATCGCCGCGAAGTGTTTCACCAGCTCCGGGCGGATGACCTCGCGGTCCACCGGTGCGACGAAGCCGACTGCGCCGCCCGCGTTGGAGACGTCCGTCCACAGGTCGAGGAGGCCGTCTCGGACCTCGGGGGTCACGGCCGGATCGAGAGCGAAGGTAAGGGCCATACGGAGAGGCTAACCATTACGCCACGCCGGCCTCAAGCAGGTTCCGACGTCACATACGTCACGCGCTCTTCTCGCCCCCGCCGCCCCTACCCATTCCCGTCCCTTTCTGGGGGCTCCGCCCCCAGACCCCCAACATCGCGCTGAACACGCTCGTCCTCAAACGCCGGACGGGCTGAAAGACCTCAGGGGCGCGGGGAACTGCGCAACCAGCCCCCGCCCACTCCCACCCGACCACTCACGCGAAAGCCTCAGACCCTCATCGGCTGAGGCGACTCGCGGCGCCCCGCGTCGGGGCCGTCGTACTCGCGGATGATCTCGTACCGGGTGTTCCGCTCGACCGGGCGGAAGCCGGCGTCGCGGATCAGGTCGAGGAGGTCCTCGCGGGTCAGTTTGTTCGGGGTGCCGTAGTTGTCGGCGTCGTGGGTGATCTTGTACTCGACGACCGAGCCGTCCATGTCGTCCGCGCCGTGCTGGAGCGCCAGCTGGGCGGTCTGGACGCCGTGCATGACCCAGAAGACCTTGACGTGCGGCACGTTGTCGAACAGGAGCCTCGACACCGCGAAGGTCTTCAACGCCTCCGCACCCGTCGCCATCTGCGTACGCGCCTGGAGGCGGTTGCGGACCTTGCCGTCCTTCACGTCGACGAAGTCGTGCTGGTAGCGCAGCGGGATGAAGACCTGGAAGCCGCCGGTCTCGTCCTGCAGCTCACGGAGACGCAGGACGTGGTCGACCCGGTGACGCGGCTCCTCGATGTGGCCGTACAGCATCGTGCACGGGGTCTTGAGACCCTTCTCGTGCGCGAGGCGGTGGATGCGCGACCAGTCCTCCCAGTGGGTGCGGTGGTCGACGATGTGCTGCCGGATCTCCCAGTCGAAGATCTCCGCGCCGCCACCGGTGAGCGACTCCAGACCCGCGTCGATCAGCTCGTCCAGGATCTCGGACGCCGACAGACCGCTGATCGTCTCGAAGTGGTGGATCTCCGTCGCCGTGAAGGCCTTCAGCGAGACGTCCGGGAGCGCCTTCTTCAGTTCGCTGAGCGAGCGCGGGTAGTAGCGCCACGGCAGGTTCGGGTGCAGGCCGTTCACGATGTGCAGCTCGGTGAGGTTCTCGCCCTCCATCGCCTTGGCGAGGCGGACGGCCTCCTCGATGCGCATCGTGTACGCGTCCTTCTCGCCCGGCTTGCGCTGGAAGGAGCAGTAGGCGCAGGACGCGGTGCACACGTTCGTCATGTTGAGGTGGCGGTTGACGTTGAAGTGGACGACGTCGCCGTTCTTCCGCGTCCGCACCTCGTGGGCGAGCCCGCCCAGCCAGGCCAGGTCGTCCGACTCGTACAGCGCGATGCCGTCCTCGCGGGTCAGCCGCTCACCGGCCCGGACCTTGTCCTCCAGCTCGCGCTTGAGCCCGACATCCATGCTGCTTCTACCTCTCGTAAGTGACCAACCCACCCAACCGTACGCCTCGCGCCCTATTCCTCTTCGGGCAGCTCACCCACCCGGTTCTCCCACTTCGTGGAGAGCACGATGGTCGTACGCGTCCGGGAGACGCCCTTCGTCCCCGACAGCCGCCGGATGGTCTTCTCCAGGCCGTCCACGTCGGGCGCCCGCACCTTGAGCATGTAGGAGTCGTCGCCTGCGATGAACCAGCAGTCCTCGATCTCGTTGAGGTCCTTGAGCCGGTGCGCCACGTCCTCGTGGTCGGTGGCATCGGAGAGCGAGATGCCGATGAGGGCGGTGACGCCGAGGCCGAGCGAGGTCGCGTCGACCGTCGCGCGGTAGCCGGTGATGACACCGGCGGCCTCAAGGCGGTTGATGCGGTCGGTGACGCTGGGTCCCGACAGGCCGACGAGGCGTCCCAGCTCCGCGTAGGAGGCCCGGCCGTTCTCCCTGAGGGCCTGGATGAGCTGCCTGTCCACCGCGTCCATGCGATCGATAGCCTTCCGCTGAGAAGTTCCTGAAGTGATGTGTGGGTACTGCGCGTTGCTCAGTGGTACATCTCGGTCGTACGGGTCGTACGGGTCGTACGGGTCGTACGGGTCGAACGTCGTGCTCAGGTGCTGCTCGGATGCTGCTCAGGTGGTGCGTGAGCCGCCGCCGAGTTCGCCCTCCCAGCGGCGGTAGAGCGTGTGCCCGACGCCCGCCGCGTCCAGCACGCGCCCGGCGACGAAGTCCACCAGGTCCTGGATGTGTGTCGCCCCCGCGTAGAACGCCGGGGAGGCCGGCAGTACGGTCGCGCCCGCGTCGTCCAGTGTCACCAGGTGCCGCAGCGTCTGCCCGTTGAGCGGCGTCTCGCGGACGGCGACGACCAGCGTGCGCCGCTCTTTGAGCGTGACGCTCGCGGCGCGCTGCAACAGGTCCTTCGAGAGGCCGAGCGCGACCCCGGCGACACAGGCGGTGGAGGCGGGCACGATCAGCATGCCCTTCGAGGCGTACGAACCCGAGGACGGCCCCGCCGCCAGGTCCCCCGCGCTCCAGTGCCGTACGTCGTCGACGTCCACCGCGAAGGCGCCGGGCTTGCCGTCGGCCCCCCGGCCGAGCCACTCCCGTAGGTCCTCCTGCCAGTGGCCGTCCCGGAAGCTGATCCCGGTCTCGTCGAGCAGCGTGAGCCGTGAGGCCCGCGAGACGACCAGGTCGACGCTCTCACCGGCCGCGAGGAGGGCACGCAGCACGGCCGCCGCGTACGGCGTTCCGGACGCGCCGGAGACCCCCACGATCCAAGGCCGACGCTGAGTTTCTCCTGCGTTCACACCCTGAGCCTACCGGCGGGCCGCCCGGAGCTCAGGACCGGCCGCGCCTGCGGGCGGTCCACGGGCCGCACCCTGCTCACCCGGCACTCACGCGGCGCTCACACGGTCAGACCGCGCACCAGCAGATCGAGCAGCGCGCACGCGAAGAGGGCGATGCCGATGAAGCCGTTGACGCTGAAGAAGGCGCGGTTCACCCGGGAGAGGTCGTGCGGTCGGACGATGGAGTGCTCGTACAGGAACGCGCCCGCGACGATCACCAGGCCGACCCAGAAGAAGGTGCCCGCGTCGGTGGCCAGCGCGTACCAGACGAAGAGTCCCGTCGTGAGGGTGTGGCAGACGCGCGCGCCCCAGATCGCCGCCGGGATGCCGAAGCGCGCCGGGACCGACAGGACGCCGATCTCGCGGTCCGTCTTCACGTCCTGGCAGGCGTAGATGAGGTCGAAGCCGCCGATCCAGATGCCGACCGCGAGGCCGAGGATCACCGCGTCCCAGGACCACTCACCGGTGATCGCCAGCCAGCCGCCGATCGGCCCCATCGCCTGCGCGAGACCGAGGATGGCCTGCGGGAAGTTCGTGAACCGCTTGCCGTACGGGTACACGACCATCGGGATGACCGCGATGGGCGCGAGCGCCAGGCACAGCGGGTTGAGCAGGGCCGCCGCGCCGAGGAAGAACACCAGGGCGACCAGCGCGCCCGTCCACGCGTGCTTCACGCTCATCGCGCCGGTGACCAGCTCGCGATGGGCCGTACGGGGGTTGCGGGCGTCGATCTCCCGGTCGATGATCCGGTTCGCGGCCATGGCGAACGTCCGCAGGCCGACCATCGCGACGGTCACCAGCAGCAGCCGGCCCCAGTGGATGTTCCCGTCCACCGTGAACATCGCCGTCAGCGCCGCGATGTACGCGAAGGGCAGCGCGAAGACGGAGTGCTCGATCATGACGAGGCGCAGGAACGCCTTGGTGCGCCCCGGCTGAGGCTGGGGGATCGCGGCTGATGCGCTGCTCACGAGAGTCCGTACTCCTTCCACCGGCGGTCGACCTTCGCCGCCGTCTCCGGGTCGGACAGCACCATGTCGGGCCAGCCGCCGTCCCGTGTGTACCCCTCCTCGGGCCACTTCTTCGTGGCGTCGATACCCGCCTTGCCGCCCCAGAACTGCTGGTACGAGGAGTGGTCGAGGTGGTCGACAGGTCCCTCGACGACGGTGAGGTCGCGGGAGTAGTCCGTGTTCCCCAGCGCGCGCCACGCGACCTCGTGCAGGTCGTGGACGTCGCAGTCGGAGTCGACGACCACGATCAGTTTGGTGAGGGACATCATGTGGGCGCCCCAGACGGCGTGCATCACCTTCTGGGCGTGCTTCGGGTACTTCTTGTCGATCGCGACGATCGCGCAGTTGTGGAAGCCGCCCGCCTCGGGGAGGTGGTAGTCCACGATGTCCGGCACGATGATCTTGAGGAGGGGGAGGAAGAACCTCTCCGTCGCCCGGCCCAGCGGACCGTCCTCCGTCGGCGGCCGGCCGACCACGATCGACTGGAGCAGCGGACGCTTGCGCATCGTCACGCAGTCGATGGTGAGGGCGGGGAAGGGCTCCTGCGGCGTATAGAACCCGGTGTGGTCGCCGAAGGGGCCTTCCGGGAGCATCTCGCCGGGCTCCAGCCACCCCTCCAGTACGACCTCGGCCTGCGCCGGCACCTGCAACGGCACCGTCTTGCAGTCGACCATCTCGATCCGCTTGCCCTGCACGAACCCGGCGAAGAGGTACTCGTCGATGTCACCGGGAAGGGGGGCCGTGGACGCGTACGTCACCGCCGGCGGACAGCCGAAGGCGATCGCGACGGGCAGCCGCTCGCCCTTCCGCGCGGCCACCTGGTAGTGGTTGCGGCTGTCCTTGTGGATCTGCCAGTGCATGCCGATGGTGCGCTTGTCGTGGCGCTGGAGGCGGTAGAGCCCGAGATTGCGGATGCGGCTCTCCGGGTCCTTGGTGTGGGTCAGGCCCAGGTTGAAGAAGGACCCGCCGTCCTTCGGCCAGGTGAAGAGGGCCGGCAGCCGGTCCAGGTCGACCTCGTCGCCCTGCAGCACGACCTCGTGCACCGGCGCGTTGTCGGACTTGATCTTCTTCGGCGGTACGTGGGTCATGGCGCCGAGCTTCCCGAAGGCCTCGCGCACCCCGATGAACCCCTGCGGCAGCTCCGGCCTGAGCAGTCCGCCGATCTTCTCGCTGATCTCCTCGTACGACTTCAGGCCGAGCGACTTGAGGAGCCTGCGGTCCGTCCCGAAGACGTTCATCGCCAGCGGCATCGCCGACCCGCGCACGTTCTCGAAGAGCAGGGCCGGGCCGCCCGCCTTCTGGACGCGGTCGACGATCTCCCCGACCTCCAGATACGGGTCCACCTCGGCCTTGATGCGCTTGAGGTCGCCCTCGCGCTCAAGCGCCCGGAGCAGGGAGCGAAGATCGTCGTAAGCCATGCGTTCCAGTATCGGCTACTCGCTACGCTGAACCTGTAAGGGGGGCCGCTCACCCGGCCCCGATCTCGCACGCATCTCCACTCTCCACACGCAGGGGGACCGCCGAATGCTTCGGGTGCTGATGATTCTGGTGCCGTTGGGGCTCAGCATCTATGCGTTCATCGACTGCATCACCACCGACGAGAAGGACATCCGCTACATCCCGAAGCCCCTCTGGGCGATCCTCGTGCTGCTGTTCCCGCTCGTCGGCTCCGTCTCCTGGCTGATCGTCGGCCACCAGCGCAAACCGCGCGGCCTCTCCTCCGGCCGGGGCGGCCGGGGCGGCTGGGTCGCGCCCGACGACAACCCGGAGTTCCTGAAGTCCTTGAAGGACGACAGCAAGGACCAGGGCAAGGACAAGGACAGGGGCGAGGGCAAGGACAGCGGCAGCGGCAGCGGCAGCGGCAGCGACGACGGTCCGACGGACGCCGTGACGGACGACGAGGCGCACCTCAAGAACTGGGAGGACGACCTCCGCCGCCGCGAGGAGGAGCTGAAGCGGCGGGAGGGCGGTTCGGGCGACGGCCCGGACGACTCGGCTCCGCCGAAGCCCTGAGATGGAGATCCGTCTGCTGGTCACCTTCGAGAAGGTCGCCACCGTGCTGAGCTTCACGCAGGCGGCGGCCGAGCTCAAGTACGCCCAGTCCAGCGTGACCAGCCAGATCCGCGCCCTGGAGTCCTCGCTCGGGGTGCAGCTCTTCGACCGGCTCGGCAGCCACATCCGGCTGACCGAGGCGGGCGACCGGCTCCTCCCCTACGCCCGGCAGATCATCGAGCTGAGCGAGGAGGCACGGGCGGCGGTCGTCGGTACGGAGGAGCCCTCGGGCACGCTGACGGTCGGCACGATGGAGTCGCTGACGTCCTACCGTCTGTCCCCGCTCCTCGAAATGTTCCACCACCGCTATCCCGGGGTCCGGCTGTCCATGCGTCCGACGCTGGGCGACGAGACCCGGCAGGCGCTGCGGCAGGGCACGTACGACGTGGGTTTCCTGATGGAGCGGGAGACGGAGCACGCGGGTCTTGAGGTCACGCTGCTCGCCGAGGAGCCGCTGGCGCTGGTGGCGGTGCCCGGCCATCCCCTGGCGGGAGCGGCGGTGTCGGCCGTCTCGACCGCCGATCTCGTACGCGAGCCGCTGCTGGCCACCGAACCGGGCTGCGCCTACCGGGACCTGTTCGAGGAGGAGCTCAACACCCGATCCGCGGAGCCGGTCTCGTTCATGGAGTTCGGCACGATCGAGGCGACCAAGCGGGCGGCGGCGGCCGGCCTCGGCATCGCCCTCCTGCCCGCGGTGACGGTGGCGGAGGAGCTTGCCGACGGCCGGCTCGTGGCCCTGAACTGGGAGCCGCCCTTCACCCTCAGTACTCAACTGGCGTGGCGGTCCGGGAAGCGGCTTCCGGCGCACGCGCGGCTGTTCGTGGAGCAGGCGCGGAAGCTGGTTGCCGAGCAAGGGTGACCTTCAGGCTCGCGGCCACGATCAGCGGGACGCCGAGCGCCTGGACGAGTCCGATGTGGTGCCCGTACACCGCCCAGTCCGCGAACATCGCCACCGCCGGGTAGGTGAAGGCGAGTACGGCGATCTTGGCGGTCGGGAGCTGGGCGTAGGCGGCGTACATCAGGACGTACATCAGGCCCGTGTGGATGATGCCGAGGCCGACCAGCCAGCCCCAGTCGGCGCCCGTGCCGCTCATCGAGCCGAAGTCGGCGAACGGCAGCAGCAGCGGGATTCCGACGACGACCTGGACGAGGGCGATGAGGTGCGGGCGTACGCCCGTGATGCGCTTGGTGACGAGGGTGGAGAGGCCGTAGAGGAGCGCGGCGAGGAGGGCCTGGCCGACGCCCAGGAGGTACGTGCCGTCGCCGCCCGTGAAGTCCGACGGCCTGACGCCGGAGACGAGGATCAGGCCCGCGAAGGCGAGCGCGATCCAGCCTGCCTTCGCGGCGGTGAGGCGTTCGCGGAAGAGGAGGGCGCCGAGCAGCACCACGTAGAAGGGCTGCGTGTGGTAGACGACGGTCGCGACCGAGATCGACGTGTTCTCGTACGACTGGAAGAGGAAGACCCAGTTGAAGACGATGAACAGGCCGCCGAGGGCCGCGAGTCCGAGCTTGCGCGGGGTGAGTCCGTGGTTCCGAAAGTAGCCGCGGGCGACGGCGTACGTGGCGAGTGCCAGGGCGCCGAAGAGGACGCGGAAGAACACGACGTTGAAGGGCGAGGCGCCCGACTCCACGACGAAGATGCCGAGGGTTCCGGAGAGGACCATCGCGGCGGTCAGCTGAACGGTGCCCTTGCGCTCGGACGAGCTGTCTGTAGCCATGCCCCGAAGCTACGAGCGCCGCCGGTACGGGTCCACGCCCCACCGGGGCGTCCTCCCGATGGGGCCATCGGCCCGCCCGATGACGTTTCTCGCCCCCGCCGCCCCTACCCATTCCCGTCACTTCCTCGGGGGCTCCGCCCCCGAACCCCCGCTCCTCAAACGCCGGAGGGGCTGAAGATTTCGCAGCCCGGGCCGACAACTTCAGCCCGTCCGGGGTTTGAGGACGAGGCCGTTCAGGCCGATAGCGGGGGTCTGGGGGCGCAGCCCCCAGGGACGGGAACGGGAAGGGGCGGCGGGGGCGATGAAAAGGCCCCCGATCAACGCCCCGCCGCCAGCCGGTAGAACGCCTGCGTCGTGCGCGGATGCGCCATCTCGTCCAGCAGATGCCGCCACTCGGGATCACCGGTGGCGGCCGTGTGCGCCTGGTCCCACGCGTCCAGCAGCGGCCCGAGCTCACTCTCGGGGGCCGCGACGACGGTGGCGGGGGTGGCGGGGATGTTCATGGCGGTTTCCTTCCGGGCGGAGAGGCTGTGAACCTCCGGGAGCGTCTGGGTTCAACCATCCCGCCGCCCGCTCCCCACCACCATGAAGCGGCCTCCCGAAGTGGAGGTACAGCTAGCCCCACCAGAGGAGTTGGCGTCTCCTACCGCACGCCCGCCACGAACACCGCCCAGGCGCTTCGCTCGATGAGCAGAACGGGGCCGGTGGGGTTCTTGCTGTCACGGACGGGGACGATGCCGGGGATGCCGGGGGCGATTTCGATGCAGTCTCCGCCGTTGGCGTCGCTGTAGGTGCTCTTGGTCCAAGTCGCCGCGCTCAGCTCGTGCTTGTCCATGCTCCTCGTACCCCTCCATCGCGTCGCTGATCAAAGCGGCGGATTCGCGGGCTGACGGAGAGTCCGCCCTGAGCACATCATAGGTCTTGGCATAGCGCGCACAGACGGCCGGATCATCGTTGAAATGGCCGCGATCGAGGGCTTCCGCGTAGACCCATTGATGCCCGTCGGGGAGCGTAATCAACGACATCGTGCCGCTGGGCCGGTCGAGTCCGAAGGAACCGGCCGGAGCGACCTGGATGTGGATGTTGGAGTGCCGCGCGACACGCAACAGGTGCACGCACTGGTCGCGCATGACGGCCGAGCTCCCCATCGCGTTGCGCAGGCAGCTCTCGTCCAGCACGACGGCGTAGAACGGGCCGCCGGGGTCAAGAAAGCGCTGCTGTCGGCTCATTCGGGCCCGAACCCGCTCCTCCACCTCGTCGGGGCTCTCGATTCGGCCGGCGAACAGCGCCCGCGCATAGTCCTCGGTCTGCAACAGGCCTGGCACGACCCGCTCGTGATACGCACGCAGGGCGACCGCCACCGCGTCCATCTCAGCCCGCCGCCGGAACCAATCCGGATGCTCCACCTGCGGATACCAGTCGATCCGGCCCCACAACCGCATCAACACCCCACCCGTACCCAGCAGTTCGTCGCACGACTTGGCGAACGTGTCCTGTGGGACGCGCGTACCGGCCTCCACGCGGGCCACGTGCGAGCGGTCGCACGGGATCTGGCGGGCCAGGCCCTCCTGGGTGAGGTCGGCGGTCTCGCGAAAGTGTTTCAGGACCTCCCCGAACACGGCGGCGGTCGTGACCGCCGAACCCCCTTCGGCGTTGCGTCGACTCACGGCGTCCGTTCCCCCCTCCGTGACAGTGCGCCAGTGGCACGAGTCATGCGTTGAAACGGGCTGCTCCGTTCAGCAACGCTTGATGCACCCAGAGTAATGAGCCAACGTACGGAGCGTCAGTGGAAGCAGAAACAGCGCCGGAACGCGGAGCCCTCGTCTACGACACGGTGACGCAACGCGTCGGCGAGTACCGGGACACGACAGGCCCGTACGCGATGCTCCGCCCGGTGGGCGGCGGCCGGGAGTGGCAGGCCGACCCGGAACGGATCCGCCCTGCGACCGCCGACGAACGGCTGGCGGCGGCCCTCAAGGCCGCCAACATGCGTTCGGGGAGGGCACTGTGAGGGTTCGTCAGGCCATGGAGGAAGAAGACCTGAGCCGTCCGCCCGTACCCGTCCCCGGTTGCCCGGCGTGCACGGAGCTCGCGATACGCCGTGACGACGCCCGCGCCTGGCGCGACCGCAGCGCGGAGACAGACGCCGATGTACTGCTGAGACGGCATCTGCGTGCGGCCGGGGTGGAAGACATGCACCGTCAGGGGCATCGTGCCGACCACGGGGAAGCAGGGCGTTGACGGTAAAGGCGAGGGGCAAGGGGAACTGGCGGTTCATGACCGGGCGTCCGCGTGCGGCGTGGACGGCCCGGCTCACAGACTCGCTGCTCGTCACCCTCGCGGCGCTGGACGTGTGGTGGCAGCTCGACCGGGACACCCCGGTCGAGGTGGTCCTCTCGGTCGCCGCCTGCGCGGCCCTCGCGGTGCGGCGGCGCTTCCCGCTGCCCGTCTTCCTGCTGTCGCTGCCCGCCGCGCTGTTCTCGTCGGTCGTGGTGGCACCCCTGGCCGCCCTCTACACGCTGGCCGAACGCAGCCGGGACCGCCGCCTGTTGACGGTCTGCGCCATCGCGTCGGCGGCGGCCTCCGCCATGCCGTGGCCGCTGTCGGAGTACGCCTCGGACGACCGCACCTGGACCTTCGTCAACTTCGTCTACCTGCTGGCCACCGCGGCCGCCCCGGTCTTCCTGGGCCAGCTGGTCCAGGCCCGGCGCGACTCCGCGGTCCGGCTGGTCGAGATCGAGGAGGCACGCGAGCACGAGCGGCTGCTGCACGCCCAGAACGTGCTGGCCCGCGAACGGGCCCAGCTGGCCCGGGAGATGCACGACGTCGTCTCCCACCAGGTGAGCCTCATCGCCGTACGGGCCGGGGCGCTGCAGGTCGGTGCGCCGGACCCCGGCACACGGGAGGCCGCCCGGGCGATCCGCGAGCTCAGCGTCACGACGCTCGACGAACTGCGGCACATGGTCACGCTGTTGAGGGCCTCGGGCGGCCGTACGACCGAGCTGACCCCGCAGCCGACACTCGCGGACCTGCGGCACCTGATCGACACGAGCGGTATCGAGGTGCGCCTGGAGGGCGAACTGCCGCCCGGTATCGGGGCCCCGGTCCAGCGCGCGGTCTACCGGACCGTGCAGGAGGCCCTCACTAACGTACGCAAACACGCGCCCGGTGCGACGGCGACCGTACAGCTGTGGCACCTCGGCGACGAGCTGGGCGTGACCGTCACGAACACCCCGCCGACCCGTCCCACCCTCGAACTGCCCGGATCCCAACAGGGGTTGATCGGCCTGGGCGAACGGGCCGAGAACCTCGACGGCTCCTTCGAGGCGGGCCCGACGGCGGACGGCGGCTACCGGGCCCGGCTGCGCCTGCCTGCGACGACCGACTGACCGACCGCCCATCGGGTGGGCCGCCGGGCCGCCCTCGCGCGGGAAGACGTACGGGTCAGTCCTCGCGCAGGACGAGGGCGAGGAGCCCCGGGAAGCGGGCGTCGAACTCCTCGCGGCGGAGGCGGTTGACGCGCTTGGGCCCCTCGTCGCGCTGCTCCACGAGTCCGGCGCCGCGCAGCACCGAGAAGTGATGGCTGAGGGCCGCCTTGCCGACCGGCACGTCGAAGCTTCCGCAGCTGCGCGTCCAGACGGGGGACCCCGCCAGCTCCCGTACGAGCGTGATGCGTACGGGATCGGAGAGGGCGGCGAGGGCGGTCAGGACCGGGACCTCTTCGGGGTGGGTGTGCTCGGGGGCCGCCCGGTGACTGACGCGTTCCACCATGTCCGCCTCCCCGTCGAGCAAGGTCCCCGTTGAGCAAGGTCGTTTCCGCCTTGCCGAGTGTTCGACGAAAACCATACACTCCGGAGTGTTCGCTTTTCATTGAACAGTCGGCCGGGGAGTGTGGCATGCGCGCGGTTCAGGTCCAGGAGTACGGCGGTCCCGAGGTCCTCAGGACGGTGGAGACGGAGGTACCCGAGCCGGGCCCCGGCCAGGTGAGCGTGGACGTGGCGTACACGGGGGTGAACTTCGCCGACCTCAAGGCGCGGGGCGAGGGCTACCGCGTACCGTCGCTGCCGTTCGTCCCCGGCCTTGAGGTCTCGGGCCGGGTCCGGGCGCTCGGCCGGGGCGTGTCGGGTGTCGAGGTGGGCCAGGAGGTGGCGGCCCTCACGAACGGCGGCGCGTACGCGGACGTGGTGGTGGCCGACGCGGCGACGGTCTTCCCGCTGCCGTCCGGCGTGGACCTCCGTACGGCCGCGACGCTGCCCACGGTCCTGCCGACCGCGTACGCCCTCGTGCACGCGGTGGGCCGGCTGCAGCCCGGTGAGACGGTGCTCGTACAGGGCGCGGCGGGCGGAGTCGGCACGGCGGTGGGGCAGTTGGCGAAGGCGGCAGGGGCCTCCGGGGCGTTCGGGGTGGTGTCGGGTGCGGCGAAGGCGAAGCACGCGCTGGACCACGGCTACGACGATGTGTTCGTCGCCCCGTCCACCAACTCCACCAACTCCACGGCCTCCGCGGGGTTCGTGGACGAGGTTCGTGCGGCTACGGGTGGCCGGGGCGTCGACCTGGCCCTCGATCCGGTCGGTGGCGAGACCTTCAGGGCGTCCCTCGCCTCCCTGGCCGTCTTCGGGCGCCTGGTGTCGTTCGGCAACGCGAGCTCGGCCGAGCCGTGGCGGGTCGGGCAGCCGGAGCTGTACCCGACCGGCCTGTCGGTCTCCGGCTTCTCCATCCTGACCCTGGCCCAGACGGCGCCGGGCGCTCTGCGGGCCCTGACGGAGAAGGCGTTCGCGGCCGTGGCGGAGGGAGTCGTGTCCCTGCCGGTGACCGCGGAGTTCCCGCTGGAGGAGGCGTCCGAGGCGCACCGGCTGATGGGCGGGCGGACGAGCACGGGGAAGCTGTTGCTGCGGGTCGCATGACCGGGCTCCCGCTCAGCCTTCAGGAACGGTCGACTCGGGTTTCGTGTGGAGGACCTCGCGGGCCTGGTCCGCGGCGCGGATGAGGCTCTCGCTCACGTAGTCGAGGAAGCGGGCGATGTTTTCGAGGCGGGCGGCGGCCGGGGTGTCGGGGCCGAGGATGCCGACGCCCTGCCGTGCGGTCTCGGCGAGTTGGATGGTGCCGCGGGCGCTGGCCACCATCGACTGGTACCAGACGTCGTCGTCGACCGTGTACCGCTCGCGGCGGCTTTCGTCGCGCTCCCGGCGGACGAGGTCCTGGCTCTCCAGGAACGTGATCGCCTTGGAGATGGACGCCGGGCTGACCTGGAGACGCTGGACGAGTTGGGACGCGGTGAGGCTGCCCGCGTCGCTGGTGAAGAGGCAGGCCAGCACCCGGGACATCATCTTGGGCAGGCCCTGCTGCATGAAGACGGTGGTGAACGTCTCCTCGTACTCGCGCACGGCTTCCGCGTCGCGCCCATGGGCCTGCGGGGGCGCCTCCGACCCCCGGGGCTCGGCCGGCCTGCGCCGGTGGGCGCGGCGCTCGGTGGCGCGGTGTGCCAGGTCGGGGCGGTAGGCGGTGGGGCCGCCGTTGCGCATGACCTCGCGCGTGATCGTCGAGGTCGGACGGTCCAGACGCCTGGCGATCTCCGCGTAGGCGAGCCCGTCGGCCAGCCCCAGCCCGATCTGCTGACGTTCCTGCTGGGTGAGTCTGCCTCCCGGCATCGCGGTCCCCTTTCATGCTTCCTTGACGCCTCCAGCATAGCGTTCACTCGCAGCCCAATGCAACGAGCAATACCGCTTGCGTTGCATTAAATCTCAGGCCGTTGCAACGATAATTACACTCTCAGCTGCACTGATGCGATTCAAGTGCAACAACCTCATTGCGCGATTCATGAACGCAACGTAGCGTTTCGGTTGTCAGAAACCAGCAGCGCAAGAGGAGAACACCATGCAGAAGTTCGACACCCCCGCCGCGATCTCCGCCGTTCTCGACATCCCCGCGGGACGCATCCGGCTCATCGCCGCCGACCGGGCCGACACCACGGTCGAGGTCCTGCCGGCGGACGCCTCGAACAGCCGCGACCTGAAAGCGGCCGAGCAGACCGAGGTCGCGTACGGCGACGACGGCGTCCTGCGGATCAAGGCCTCACCGGCGAAGAACCGGATCCTCGGCCACTCCGGATCCGTCGAGGTGACCGTCCAGCTGCCCGTCGGCTCCCGTGTCGAGGCGAAGACGGCCAGTGCCGAGTTCCGGGGCGTCGGACGGCTCGGTGACGTCGCCTTCGAGGGCGCGCAGGGCTCGGTCAAGCTCGACGAGACCGCGAGCGCCCGACTCACCCTCCTCGCGGGCGACGTCGCGGTCGGCCGCCTGGGCGGCGACGCGGAGATCAGCACCCAGAAGGGCGGCATCCACATCGCCGAGGCCGTACGCGGCACGGTCGAGCTGCGCACCGAAGCCGGCGAGATCTCGGTCGGCGCCGCACGCGGAGTCTCCGCCTCCCTGGACGCGGGCACCACCTACGGCCGGATCAACAACGCACTCAAGAACACCGACGGCGCCGACGCCGCCCTCACCATCCGCGCGACCACCGCCTACGGCGACATCACCGCCCGCAGCCTCTGAGCGACCACATCGTCCGCAGCCTCTGGACGACATCAACATCCGCTGTCCCTGGACGACTTCACCCTCCGCAGCTCTGAAGGAGCAATCATCATGACCGACTTGGCCATCGCGGCGAACGGGCTGCGCAAGTCCTACGGCGACAAGACCGTGCTCGACGGCGTCGACGTGGCCGTCCCCGAAGGAACGGTCTTCGCCCTGCTCGGCCCGAACGGCGCCGGCAAGACCACCGCCGTGAAGATCCTCTCCACCCTCATCTCCGCCGGCCCGGGCACCGGCGACGTCCACATCGGCGGCCACGACCTGGCCGCCGACCCCCAGGCGGTGCGGGCGGCGATCGGTGTCACCGGCCAGTTCTCCGCAGTCGACGGCCTGATCACCGGGGAGGAGAACATGCTCCTCATGGCGGACCTGCACCACCTGTCCAAGCAGGAGGGACGCAGGGTCACCGCCGAACTCCTGGAACGCTTCGACCTGCTGGAAGCCGCGAAGAAGCCCGCCTCCACCTACTCCGGCGGCATGAAACGCCGCCTGGACATCGCCATGACCCTGGTCGGCAACCCGAGAATCATCTTCCTCGACGAACCCACCACCGGCCTGGACCCACGCTCCCGCCACAACATGTGGCAGATCATCCGCGAACTCGTCACGGGCGGAGTGACCGTCTTCCTCACCACCCAGTACCTGGAAGAGGCCGACGAACTCGCCGACCGCATCGCCGTCCTCAACGACGGCAGGATCGCCGCCGAAGGCACCGCCGACGAACTCAAGCGCCTCATCCCCGGCGGACACGTACGACTGCGCTTCGAAGACCCGGACACGTACCAGACCGCCGCCCTCGCCCTGCATGAGGCAACCCGGAACGACGAGGCACTCTCCCTCCAGATCCCCAGCGACGGCAGCCAGCGCGAACTGCGCTCCATCCTCGACTGGCTCGACGCGGCCGGCATCGAGGCCGACGAACTCACCGTGCACACCCCCGACCTCGACGACGTGTTCTTCGCCCTCACCGGCCCGGCCAACGTCCCCAACCAGCCCAACCAGCCCGCCCAGAGCGCCTAGAACGCCCAGCCCGCCCAGAGCGCTCTGCCCGCCCAGACCAAGGAGACCGCCCGATGAGTCCCCTCTCCCTCGCCGTACGCGACTCGTCCACGATGCTGCGCCGCAACCTCCTGCACGCGCGGCGCTACCCCTCCCTCACCCTGAACCTGCTGCTCACCCCGATCATGCTGCTGCTGCTCTTCGTGTACGTCTTCGGCGACACGATGAGCGCGGGTATAGGCGGTGGCGGCGGCCCGGACCGGTCCGCGTACATCGCGTATCTCGTCCCGGGTCTGCTGCTGATGACCATCGGCAGCACGACCATCGGCACCGCGGTGTCCGTCTCCAACGACATGACCGAGGGCATCATCGCCCGCTTCCGCACGATGGCGATCCACCGCCCTTCGGTACTCGTCGGACACGTCGTGGGCAGCGTGCTGCAGTCGGTCATCAGCGTGGTCCTCGTCGGGGCCGTCGCCGTGGCCATCGGCTTCCGGTCCACGGACGCGACCGCCATGGAGTGGCTGGCGGCGTTCGGACTGCTCGTGCTCTTCGCCCTGGCACTCACCTGGATCGCGGTCGGCATGGGCCTGATCAGCCCGAACGCCGAAGCCGCCAGCAACAACGCGATGCCGCTCATCTTCCTGCCCCTGATCTCCAGCGCCTTCGTCCCGGTCGACTCCATGCCCGGCTGGTTCCAACCGATCGCGGAGTACCAGCCCTTCACACCGGCCATCGAAACCCTGCGGGGCCTGCTGCTCGGCACCGAGATCGGCCACAACGGCTGGCTCGCCGTCGGGTGGTGCCTGGGTCTCGCGGTGCTCGGCTACTTCTGGTCGACCGCGAAGTTCAACAGCGACCCGAAGTAACCGCCGTGACAGCGCGGGCCACCTCCCGCAACTCGTCCCGCCCCAGGGCGGCGCACTCCGACACCACGTCGGCGTACGCCGCCCTGTCGGCGTCCTCGGCGAGATCGGCGAGACCGACGCGGCGTGACCGTCGGAGACCGGAGACTGGTTGGAGACCCGAACGAACGGAGACCGACGCCATGCCGGACACAGCAGCCGTGAACTCCCCCGGCTCCGGCCCCCGCCCCAGCCCCAGCCCCCGCGAGGTCCTGGCCCGCTATCAGCAGGCGATGCTCGACAGTTCCGCGGACGACCTGGCCGACCTCTACGCGGTGGACGCCGTCCACGAGTTCCCGTTCCTCTTCCCCGGCATGCCCGAGCGGTACGAGGGGCGCGAGGAGGTACGTGCCGGCTACCGGGCGGCCTGGGGCGCGAGCCCGGCGCGACCGCGGGAGATCCGTGACGTCGTCGTGCACGACAGCACCGACCCCGAGGTGATCACCGTCGAGCAGGTCGTCACCGGGACCGTGACCACGACCGGCCGGTCCTTCAGCTTCCCCGGCCTGCTGGTGATCCGGGTCCACGACGGCCTGATCACACATGTCCGCGACTACATGGACGGACTCGGCGTGGCGCATGCCATGGGCCGCCTGCCCGCGGTGGTGACCGCGCTGTCCCAGTAGGTGTGTTGGTAGGTGTGTTGGTAGGTGTGTTGGTAGGCGTGTTGGTAGGCGTGTTGCGTTAGACGGGTCGTGTCGTGGGGAGAGGTTGGTGATGAGAGCCGACGACCTCGTACCACTGGGACGCACGGGACTTCAGGTCAGCCGACTCGGGCTGGGACTCGCCTCCCTGGGCGGCCTGTTCGAGCCGGTGCCCGAGGAACAGGCGGCCGCCACCATCGACACCGCCTGGGAGTCGGGCGTACGACTCTTCGACACGGCTCCCGTGTACGGGTACGGCCGCTCGGAGACCCGTACGGGCGCGGCCCTCGCGTCGCGGCCCCGTGACGCGTACGTGCTGTGCACCAAGGTGGGGCGGCTCATCGAACCGGGCGGGCCGGACACCCAGCCGATCTGGGCGGACCCGCCGGCCGGGGTGGGGCCGCGGCTCGACTACTCGTACGCCGGGGTGCTGCGGTCGGTCGAGGAGAGCCTGGGGCGGTTGGGGCTCGACCGGATCGACGTCCTCCATGTCCACGATCCCGACGAGGACTTCGGGGCCGCGGTGGGCGAGGCGTATCGCGCGCTGGCCGATCTGCGGGCCGAGGGTGTCGTCGGCGCGGTCTCCCTCGGCGTCAACCACGCGCCCGTGGCGGCGCGTTTCCTGCGGGAGGCGGCTGCGCCCGGGCCCGACTGCGTGCTGCTGGCCGGGCGGTACAACCTCCTCGACCAGTCGGGGCTCGACGAGTTGCTGCCGCTGTGTGCCGAGCGGGGGGTGGCCGTCATGGCCGCGGGGGTCTACCAGTCGGGGTTGCTGGCCGATCCCCGGCCGGGTGCTCCGCACGGGTACGCGTCGGTTCCGGCCGAACTGGCCTCGCGCATCGGGGCATTGAGGCGAATCTGCACGGCCTTCGACGTCCCGCCCCTCGCGGCGGCCGTCCAGTTCCCGCTCGGCCACCCCGCGGTCACGAGCGTGGTCGTCGGCGCCCGCTCGCCCGCGGAGGTGGCAGACACCGTGTCTCTCTTCAACCACCCTGTCCCCGGGGACTTCTGGACGGCGGTGAAGACGGCGGGGTTGCTGCCTGAGGGTGCACCGACGCCGGCGTAAGGCGAGTACCTTTTTCGCCCCCGCCGCCCCTACCCTCCCCCACTCTCGGCTTCGCTCGAGCGGGGGGACCCCCATCGTCCCTTTTCGGGGGCCGGCCCCCGAACCCCCGCTCCTCAAACGCCGGAGGGGCTGACTACCAGCCTGTCCGGCGTTTGAGGACGAGCGCGTTCAGCGCGATACGGGGGTCTGGGGGCGGAGCCCCCAGGGGACGGGACGGGTAGGGGCGGCGAGGGCGAAGAACCCGGTTGACGCTTGCCCGCTCGCGGGGATTCTCTGCTGCCATGACTGATCTTCGTATCGAGCGGGTCGACACTACCGAGCCCCTGCTCGAAGACTGGCGGCACGTTCACAACGTGATCGTGCCGCCGGCCGCCATGGACCTCGACGAGGTGCGGGAACGGGCCGGGCGGAATCACCTGGAGGTCGCCTACCTCGACGGCGTTCTCGTCGGGTGTACGACGGTGCGCCCGCCCACGGACGACACGGCGACGACCACCGTGATCGCCCGCGTACTCCCCGGCCACCGCCACCAGGGACTCGGCGAGCAGCTCTACGTACGGGCGCTCGGGCAAGCCCGCGAACTCGGCGCCCGGCGGATCGAGACCGTCGTCCTGGCCGCCAACACGGAAGGACTGCGGTTCGCGGAACGGCACGGATTCGTCGAGTTCGACCGGTACACCCTGCCGGGCGAGAGCGCGCTGTGGATCGATCTGCGGCTGGCATGAGTCCTGGCCGGCCGTGTAGGACATGATCTGGCCTACACGGCTCCTATCGTCGGGCTCACCGACTCCGTCGACCGACCAGGGAGCCCCCGATGAGCCTCGTCACCACCATCCAGCCGGACGGTACGCCCACGTGGATCGACCTCCGGGTGCCGGACCTCGAACGCGCGCTGGAGTTCTACAACGCGCTCTTCGGATGGGAGTACGCACCGGACTCCGCGGAGACCGGCCTCGGCACGGTGTGCCTGCTGCGCGGACGCCCGGTCGCGGCCATCGCGCAGGCCGCCCCGGCCACCCCGAACCCCGGCTGGACCATGTACTTCGCGACGGCGGACTGCGACGGCACCGCCAAGCGGGTCGCCGACGCGGGCGGATCCGTGCTCACGGCTCCGACGGACATCGGGGAACACGGCCGCGCGGCCCTCGCCGAGGACCCGGTCGGGGCCCGCTTCGGCCTCTGGGAGGCGCGGGCCCACGTCGGCTGCGAGGTCGTCAACGAGCCCGACTCGCTCGTACGGAACGACCTGGTCACCCCGGACCCCGAACCCGCCCGGGCCTTCTACACGGCCGTGTTCGACTACACCCTGGACCTCAACAAGACCCTCCCGGACCTCGACTTCACGTTCCTGCGCCGCCCGGACGGCCACGAGATCGGCGGCATCTTCGGCTTCCCGGTCGCCCCCAGGTCCGTCTGGGCGACCACGTTCGAGGTGGCCGACACGGATGCCGTCGTCGGGCGTGCCGTCGCCGCGGGCGGCACCGCCGACACCCCCGAGGACACCCCGTACGGCCGGAGCGCCACCCTCAAGGACCCCTTCGGAGTGGAGTTCTCGGTCATCACCAGGCCCGCCTAGAGCGCGGAGCGGACGGAGTCGTACGGCGTCGTACGGCGTCGTACAGAGTCGTACGGAGTCAGACGGCGTCGGACGCGGTCACACCGATCCGAGAAGGCCGTCGAGGACGACCTTCTCGGCGAGGTAGAAGGCGAGACCGCTCAAGGGAGCTAGCACGGCGCACAGCCAGTAGCGGTGCACCCCGGCGCGCGCCAGGTAGACGGTCAGGAGAGCGGTGAGCAGCGCGCCGACAGCCAGGAAGACGACCGCCTCTCCCCAGTAGCCGAGCGCCAGACCCAGCCAGAGCCCCTCCCCCAGCACCACCATCGGGACGAGCGCCCCGGCCACCGCCCGCACGTCTCCCCGCCCGCGCCGGACCGTCCACCCGGCCCACCCCAGCAACGGCCCTCCGGCCAGCCCCGCCACCGACCACACGGCGGCGGTTCCGAGCCCTCCGGCCCCGAACGTGTCCCCGAGCGTGGACGCCGCGTAGTAGCTGCCGCAGGTGGCGAGCATCATCAACGCCCCGCCCCAGACGGCGAGCGACCGGGTACGTATCAGGGCACCGGCCGCGGCGGTCCAGATGATCCAGGTGGACACCGAGTTGGTCGCCCGCTCCAGCAGGGGCGTCGTCCCGTGCAGCCCGTACGTCGCCCAGCCGAGCAGCAGCCCGAAGGCAGCGGTCGCGGTCATGGTCGCCGTAGCGGTGAGGACGCCGGCGGAGGTGTCGCGACGGGGCACGGTTCCGGTAGACATGCCCGCACTATACACACGACGTATACGCGCGGTGTATAGCCTTCCTCCTTGCCCCTGCCCTTCCCCCTTCCCCCTTCCCCCTTGCTCCTTGCTCCTTCCTCCGCTCGCGGCGGGGGCTCCGGCGCCCTAGGACCGCTGTGGCGCCCCCCAGTCGTATCCGTGCGCGGTGAAGGCCTCAGCGAGGCGGCGCCAGGGGAGGCCGCAGTTCTCCCGGGCGTTCCCCGCCGTCCGGGGCGACCAGCACGAGCTGCTTGCCGTCCCGGCACGCCAGGGCGATCTCGTCGTGCGTGAACTCCCGGTCCACGTCCTTGACGGTGAGGACGACACCGCTGTCGGAGATACGCGCCGTCAGGGACTCGTACACGGCGGTGAACCCGAGCAGCAGGCCCAGCGGCACGACCTTCCGGTCGTCGGCCGATGGTCTCCGTGTCCGCAACTTTGGTCGCCCACCGGGTACTTTCCGCACGTTGCCCCGGTATACCGGCCGAAGGAGAGTGGAAGACATGGATCAGGCACAGGCACGCGCATGGCTGGTCACCGCTGTCGAGGAGGCACGCACGGGGCTTGACGAGGGCGGTATCCCCATCGGGGCCGCGTTGTACGGAGCGGACGGCACCCTGCTGGGGCGCGGGCACAACCGGCGCGTCCAGGACGGCGACCCGTCGATGCACGCGGAGACTGCCGCCTTCCGGAACGCGGGACGGCAGCGTACGTACAGGGGCACGACGATGGTGACCACGCTCTCCCCCTGCTGGTACTGCAGCGGTCTCGTCCGGCAGTTCGGGATCTCGCGGGTCGTCGTCGGGGAGGCCGAGACCTTCCACGGCGGGCACGACTGGCTCGCCCAGCACGGCGTCGAGATCGTGCTCCTTGACGACCCCGAGTGCACCGCCCTGATGCGCGACTTCATCAAGGACCGACCCGAGTTGTGGAATGAGGACATCGGTGAGTGACGCCACCACCCCCAGCGGTCTCAGCGGCCCCGGCAGTCCCAGTAGCCCCACTGGTCCCCGTACCCCTGGTAGGCCCCGAACCCCCGGTACGCCCCGCACACCCGGTACGCCCCGAATCCCGACCGTCGATCTGAGGCCCTGGGTCTCCGGCGACCCGGCGGCTCGCGAGGAGATCGCGCGTACGGTCGACTCCGCGCTCCAGACCGCCGGCTTCCTCCTGGTGACCGGCCACGGCGTCGATCCCGCCCTCCGCGCGGAGATCCGCGAGGCCGCCCGCACCTTCTTCCGGCTACCCGCCGAGGTGAAGCAGCCGTACGCCGTCAAGGTCGGTGGCCGCGGCTGGCTCGGCCCGGGTGCCGAGGCCAACGGCTACTCGGAGGGCACGGAGACCCCGCCCGACCTCAAGGAGTCCCTGTCCTTCGCGACCGACGAGCCCTTCGGCGACCCGGAGATCGACGCGGAGTGGTGCGCGCCGAACGTCTGGCCCGCGGAGGCACCCGGGCTCCGGGCGCTGTGCGAGGAGTACCTGGTCCGGATGGCCGAGCTGGAGAACCACCTCCTCGCCCTGCTCGGCGAAGCCCTGGGCCTGGAGCCCGACTTCTTCACCAGGCACATGGACCACCCGACCTACGGCTTCAACATCAACTGGTACCCGGGTACGGAGGTCGTCGGCGAGCCCGAGGAAGGCCAGTTCCGCATCGGCCCGCACACCGACTTCGGCACGGTCACCATCCTCGACCGCCAGGCCGGCAAGGGCGGCCTGCAGGTCTACACGGACGAGGGCGGCTGGGAGGACGCACCCTTCGACCCGGAGGCCTTCACCATCAACATCGGTGACCTGATGGCCCGTTGGACGGGAGACCGGTGGCGCTCCGGCCGTCACCGCGTGCTGCCGCCGCCCGCCGACGCCCCCGCCGAGGAGCTGATGTCCCTCGTCTACTTCGGCGAGTGCACCCCGGGCACCGTCGTCGAGTCCGTCCCGGCACCGGTGGGACGGGTGGCCCACGAGCCGGTGGACTCGCACACGTATCTGCGGGCGAAACTGGACTCGATCACAGTGGTCTGACAACCGATTCCGCGATCACTCTCCGCCAACCGCGGCGACACTTTCGCAAGCCGACGGACATCATGCGGCCTAGTCCGAATCAACTCCCCCTCTCCGCGCTGCTGTTGATACACCTCTCAACAGCACGGAGAACCGGACCGCCCCAGGGGGAGATGCGGTGCACAGTGGGCTGCACGGCCGAGGGGCGCTGTTCGACACGCATCCGCCCGGCCTCGTCGCACGGCTCGTGGGCCTGTGCCCGTTCCAGCACGGGCCGACTCCTCTGGAGTACGCGAACGAGCCGCCGTTCGTGGTGTTCACCGGCGGGCCCGGGCTCGGCAAGAGCGCGGTGCTCGGCGAACTCCGCGCCGCCTACGAGGGGCACACGCCCCTCGCGCTGATCGACTGCGAGGACGAGCTTTTCGCGCGGCCCCCGGCGCGGCGGCCCGGCGAGGCCTGGTCGCCCGTCTCGCAGGCCGTCCTGACGATCGCCGAGCAGCTCGCCGAGCCGGTCGCGGGCGCCGGGCGGATCGCCTTCCCGCGGCTCACGGCGGGGCTGCTGGCGGTGGCCGCGGGCGGCTGGCGCGACCGGGACCTGCCCCGCATCCGCCAGGAGGCCGAGCGGATCCTGCTCCTCAACGACACCGGCTCCTGGGCCGCCGGATTCACCGGCCGCCGGGTCGGCCGGGTGTCGACCAGACTGGTCGACGCGCTGTCCGGCGCGGGGTCGGTCGTCGAGCCGATCATCGAGGCGACCCTGGAGGTCTTCTCGGAGGGCGTCACGCCCACCCACCGCCGACTGAGGAAGGCGGCCACCTGGTACCGCGACTGCCCGAGCGCGGGCGGCAACCCGAAGCTCGGGCTCATCCTGCTCTCCGGGCACTTCAGGGCGGGCGGCGACTCCCGCACCCACGCCGAGCGGTATCTCGTACGGGCCATGCTGGCCGACCTCGACGACGCCTACACCGGTGCCGTACAGCGCACGCACCGGCCCGGACGTCCGGTCGTCCTCGTCGACAACGTCCAGGCCATGGCCGGTGTCGGGCTGATCGGCCCGGTACTGCGGGACCGGGCCGACGGCATCGCCGACCGGGTGGCGTTCTTCGCGGGCCTGCGCGGCGACGGCCACCCCTCACTGCGCAACGCCGCGCGCCGCGCCCTGCCCGAGGTGGCCCGCGCCACCGGCTGGGAGCCCGGCGGCACGGTCTCGTCCCGGGCCCTGCTCGTACCGCTGCCGCCGCCCGCCGCACCTTCTCCACAGGCTGTGGAGGGCGGGCGGTGAGGGGGAGCGGGTGCCGGTCCCCCGAGTCCTACGGCTGCTCGCCCTTCCTGTCGACGACAGCCCGCTCCAGGATGGCGACCGAGCCGACGAGGTCGCCCGCCGCGAGGGAGTCGCACCGGTGTTTCGGAGCGGCGAGGTTGACCGTGCTCTCGCCCATGTAGTCGAGGGTCTTCTCGTCGAAGATCAGCTCGGAGCGGGACTCGCCCTGACCGAAGCCGATGGCGGCGACTCCGTCCATGGCGACGGCCACCCCCGTGCGGCCCGCCGCGTCCCGGGCTCCTTCGAGGACGATCAGCCCGGGGATCTTCGAGACGGCCCGGTAGAGCGAGGCGGCGGTCTTCGGCGGCAGGAGGCTGCCGGTGAGCAGTTCGCCGGCCTTCTTGAAGGCGGCCACGTCGGCGGCCCGCTTGCCGGAGGGCTTCTCACCGGGGTCGAGCCCGTAGAGCCAGCGGCGCATCCCCTCCGTGTCGGTGGGGAGTTCCTCGGCCTGCTCGTAGAAGTTGACCGTGTGCTTCCCGGGCAGTTGCTCGGCGATCGGCCGCTCCACCACACCGCCGCCGGACTTGTGCTCCCGCGACAGGCCCACGTGCTGACCGTCGACGGACTCCCAGCGCTCCCGTACGCCGTAGTCGTGGCCCTCCAAGGTCCTGGGGCAGTCCGAGACCGTCTTGTCGGGGTCCATCTTCCAGTGGTAGTTGTCGGTCTTCGTGTAGACGAACTCGTCCCCCTCGACCCCGGTCGGCAGCTTCGCGGCGGCCACGGCGACCCGCTCCAGCAGATGGGCCGGGCTCTCCGAACTCCTGCGCTCCGGGCGGTCCGATGCCCCGGAGTGCGGCCTGGGCGGCCCGTCCGAGGCCGCGTCCCGGGTCACGCTGGCCCCGATGACGACGGCGACCGAAAGGGCCGCGGCCACCACCGGGGCCACGAAGGCCGGGCGGCGCCAGATCCTTCGTACGGGCTCGGGCGGGGTCTCCCCGTTGATCTCGCGCATCAGATGCTCCCTCAGGACGCGGTGACGGCCCGGCGGGAGGTCCTTCTCGGGAATCGTGCTCACTGGTTCCCCTCCTGGATGGGCCCGGCCACGGACGGGTGGCCATCCCTCACCTGTCCGCGCCCGTCGGCGAGTTCCGCCGCGAGCTTCGTACGCGCCCGGGAGAGCCGGGAGCGCACCGTGCCGACCGGGATGCCGAGCGCCTCCGCGGCGGCCGCGTAGTCGAGGCCGCCCCAGACGCACAGCGCGAGCACCTCGCGCTCGGGTCGGCGCAGCCGGTCGACGGCGACGCGTACGGACCTGAGGTACTCCGCGTCGTCGATCCGGGCGGCGACCTCGTCGGCGAAGTCGCGCTCGGCCTCGGCGGGCGGCAGCCGTGCCACCGCCGCCGTGTGACGCCGGGCGGCCCGGCGCGTGTTGCGGGCCACGTTCGTGGCGATGCCGAGCAGCCACGGCCGCGGCGAACCGCCCTCCGCGTCCAGCCGCTCCCGCAGCCGCCAGGCTTCCAGGAACGTCAGCGACACGATGTCCTCGGCCCCCGACCAGTCCCCCGTCAGCCGGAACGCGTGGTTGTAGACGGAGCGCGCGTACGCGTCGAAGAGCCCGCCGAACGCCTCCGCGTCCCCTGCCCGTATGCGAGTGCGCAACTCCCGCCGGCTCGGGCGGTCCCCCTGATTCGTCTCCACGTCCCCCACCTGTCCGTACGACGAAGGCCGGTTCCCGTGACGTGCGTCACATGGAACCGGCCTCGGGTCGTACGAGGGTGTCAGACGCCCGCGTAGGAGTGCTTGCCGGTGACGAAGATGTTCACGCCGTAGTAGTTGAACAGCCAGCAGGCGAAGGCGATGAGCGCGATGTACGCGGCCTTGCGGCCCTTCCAGCCGGCCGTGGCCCTGGCGTGCAGGTAGCAGGCGTACGCGACCCAGGTGATGAAGGACCAGGTCTCCTTGGGGTCCCAGCCCCAGTAGCGGCCCCACGCGTCGCCCGCCCAGATGGCGCCCGCGATGATCGTGAACGTCCACAGCGGGAAGACGGCGGCGTTCACGCGGTACGAGAACTTGTCCAGCGACGCCGACGCGGGCAGCCGCTCCATGACGGACGTGGCGAAACGGCCGGGCTTTCCGCCGGTCGTCAGCTTGTTCTCGTACGAGTCCTTGAAGAGGTACAGGATCGTGCCGACCGCGCCCACGTAGAAGACGGCACCGCAGAAGATCGCGGTGGAGACGTGGATGTAGAGCCAGTACGAGTGGAGGGCGGGAACCAACTGGTCGCTGGCGGTGTACAAGACAGTGACGGCGAGACCGAGATCGAGGAGGACCGTGGTCACCAGGAAGAGGCCCATCCAGCGGACGTTCTTCTTCATCGCGAGCAGCGCGAGATACACACCGACGGCGACGGTGGAGAAGGTGATGTTGAACTCGTACATGTTGCCCCACGGCGCCCGCTGCACCGACAGAGCCCGTGCGAGCACACCGCCGAACGCGATGAGGAAGGCGAGCACGGTCAGGGACACGGCGATACGACCGTAGAGGTCCCCCTGCTCGTCCCCGCCGTGCGCGCCGGGCCCGTCCGGCACGTCCCGGGAGCCGGGTGCGGCCCGCGTGACGACCTTGGGCCGTTCCAGTACGGCGGTTCCGCCCGCGTTCTTCACGGTGACCGCGGGAGCCGCCGCCTTCTTGGCGTCCTTGTCCGCGGTCAGCGCGGCGGCCGTCCGGCCGACCTTGCTGCGGCTGCCGAAGAGCCATTCGGCGATGTACGCGAAGAAGGCCAGCGTGTAGACGGCCATCGCGGAGTAGATCAGCGTGTTGCTGAGGTTCGCGAGGTTTTCGTTGGTCGCGGCGGCGAGCTCGGTTGCGGCGGCGAGAGTCACTTGGTCTCAGCCCCTTCGGCGGCAGGTACGGCGGGGGGTTCGGGGGTGGAGGTCTTTGTTTCCGGGTCCGAGTCCGGGTCCGGGTCCGGGTCCGGGTCCGGGTCCGAGTCCGGCTCCGAGTCCGGCTCCGACTTGGTGTTGGCGGCCGTGTCGGCGTCGGTGTCCGGGGTGTCGTCGGACGTGTCGTCCGGAGTGTCCGGTGCGCCCGGGGCCAGGTCGTACAGGATCCCGGCCAGGTCGCCCAGTTCCTCCGGGACCTTGGCGGACTCGCTGCGGCCGAGGCCGGCCATCTCGACGACGGTGACGCCGTCGGGACCGGCGGTGGCGCGGACCCAGACGCGGCGGCGCTGGATGAAGAGGGAGGCGGCGAGGCCGAAGATGGCGGTGAGGGCTCCGGCGAGGGCCCAGCCGGAGCCGGGCTGCTCGGTGACCTGGAAGCCGGCCCACTCCTTGATCTCCTTCTCGAAGGTGATCGAGCCGGCGCCGTTCGGGAGCTTCATGGTCTCGCCGGGCTTCAGGTTCTCCCTGAGCTGCTTGCCCTTGGAGTCCTTGAAGCCCTTCATGTTCTTCTTGTCGAGCTGGTACACGCTCTGCGGGAGGCCCGAGTCGACGCCGAGGTCGCCGTGGAAGGCCTCCAGGTTCAGCACCGGGTTGAGCAGCGCCGGGAACTGCGAGACCACCGCGGTGTTCGCCCCGCCGTAGGCCGGAAGGAAGAAGGCCCGGAAGCCGAGCTGGTCCTTCTTCCCCCGGGCGTCGCGGTAGCCGTCCATGACCTTGATCGCACCGGTGGAGGTGACGTTGGAGTCGAGCGGCAGCAGCGGCACGGCCTGGCGGTAGACGACGTCGCCCTTGCCGTCCCGGACGGTGACGACGGGCGCGTATCCGTGGCTGACGAGGTAGACCTTCGTGCCGTCGATGTTCAGCGGCTCGTTGACCTTGATCGTCCGCTGCTTCTCCTTGCCGTCGGCACCCTCGCTGTAGGTGACATCGGACTCGTACGTGCGCGGGGTGCCCTTGTTGGGCCCGCTCGGCTCGTACGTGCCGTTGAATTTGTCCAGGACGAAGCTGAACGGCTCCAGGTCGTCCGTGCTGAAGAGGCTGCCGGACTTGAAGTCGTCGTACTGCGTGAGGGTGTTGGCGAAGCCGTCGCCCTCGACGATCAGCTTGTTGCCCTCGTACTTGAACAGCTGGCCCCAGGCGAAGGCGATCAGCATCACGATCAGCGCGATGTGGAAGGCGAGGTTGCCGACCTCCCGGAGGTAGCCCTTCTCGGCGGCGACGGCGTCCCCGGCGGCATGCGCGCGAAAGCGCCGCCGCGTCAGCAGCTTCAGGGCCTCCTCGCGGACCGCCTCGGGCTCGGCCTCTGTGCGCCACGTGGTGTACGCGGGCAGCCGGTTCAGCCGTCGCGGGGCGCCCGGCGGCCTGCCGCGCAGCTGGCCCACGAACTGCCAGGTGCGGGGCACGATGCAGCCGATGAGCGAGATGAACAGCAGGATGTAGATCGCCGAGAACCACGCCGAGCTGTAGACGTTGAAGAGGCCGAGCTTCTCGTAGATGGGCCCCAGGGTCTCGTGCCGGCTCATGAAGTCGGCGACCTTGGTCTCGTCCTGGCCCGTCTGCGGGATCAGGGACCCGGGGATCGCGCCGAGCGACAGCAGGAAGAGCAGGATCAGCGCGACCCGCATGGAGGTCAGTTGCCGCCAGAACCAGCGGGTCCAGCCGACGATCTCGCGGCCGGTCCACGCCAGCCATCCCGCCGCGCCGGGGGCGCGCACACCGCCGAAGGAGCCCGGTACGACCGTGTCCCGGGGCGCGGTGGACAGCTGCGCCCCGGCCGCGCCGAGTTCGCCCGCGTCCCGAGCCGCGGCGGTGTCGGTCGCGGCGGCGTCGTTCTCCTGACCGGTCGTCTCACCGGCCGTCCGACCGGCCGCCTCACCGGTCCGCACGTCCGTGTCCCGTGTCGTGCCCATCGATCAGACCCCTACCGTGAAGCCGTCGGACCAGCCCTGCATCTCCTGCACGATGCTGTCCCACGCGCCGGTCAGCAGCAGCAGACCGGTCGCGATCATCATTCCGCCGCCGACGCGCATCACCCACACGTAGTGGCGCTTGACCCAGCCGAAGGCGCCGAGCGCCTTGCGGAACGCGACGGCCGCGAGGACGAAGGGCACGCCCAGACCGACGCAGTACGCGACCGTCAGTATGGCCCCACGCCCGGCGCTCGCCTGGTCGAACGCGAGCGCGTTCACGGACGCGAGCGTCGGTCCGATGCAGGGCGTCCAGCCGATCCCGAAGAGCGCGCCGAGTACCGGGGCCCCGACGAGACCGGCCACCGGCCGCTTGTGGAAGCGGAATTCACGCTGGGTGAGCCAGGGCATCAGGCCCAGGAAGAAGATGCCCATGGCGATCATGAGTCCGCCGAGCACCTTGGAGAGGACGCTCTGGTGCTCCTGCAGCGTCGACCCGAAGTACCCGAAGAGGGCACCGCCGGAGACGAACACGGCGGAGAAGCCGAGCACGAAGAGAGAGGCGCCCGCCACCATCCGCCCACGCTTGGCGTCACCCAGGTCGGTGCCGCCGACGCCGGTGACGTACGACAGATAACCGGGCACGAGCGGCAGTACGCACGGTGAGAAGAAGGAGACGAGCCCGCCGAGTACGGCGATCGGGATGGCGAGCACCAGCGCCCCGGTGAGGACGGTCTGGTTGGGGTCGGTGCCCGCGGCTACGAGAAGGGACACGAGCCGTCACTTCTCCGCGAGGATCGGCTTGAGCATCTTGCGCAGGCTCGCCTCGCTGAGCGCCGACAGCGAGCGGGAGGCGACCTTGCCGTCCCGGTCGAGCACGAGCGTGGAGGGGATCGTCTGCGGGTTGAGCGTGCCCTTCTTGAAGCGGAGCATCAGCTTGCCCGTCGGGTCGTACAGGCTCGGGTACGTGACGCCGTGCGCCTTCTCGAAGGCGATCGCCGGACTGGTGCTGGTGTCGCGGGTGTTGATGCCGACGAACTGCACGCCCTGGTCCTTGAGGTCCTCGGAGACCTTGACGAAGTTCTTCGCCTCCAGGCGGCACGGGCCGCACCAGGAGCCCCAGACGTTCAGGACGACGATCTTGCCCTGGTAGTCGGCGACGTCGAGCTGCTTGCCGTCTATGGTCTTGCCCGACAGTTCGGGAGCCACGACCCGGCTGCCCTGCTTGACCGTCGCGATGCCGTCGGAGCCGGTGACGAAGCCGGTGTTGCCGGTCCCTCCGGACTTGCCCCCGGAGCCGCACGCGGACAGCAGCAGCGCCGCGACGACGGCCCCGCCGGTCAGCAGGACGGCGCGGCCATGACTACGGCTGCGGCTCTGGCTGCGACCACGGCCGTGGGCCCGGTTCGTACGGTTCGTGCGCTGAGGGGTCCGGATCGAGCGCTGGGGGGCGCGGCTGGCGGCACTCATGTGAAAAGTTTCGCATGTCCGTTCCGAGGATCTTGCCCACCCCCCTCGCAGGCGGAAACCCGCATGTCAGACGCCATTTCGAGCACTGGCCCCGGCGGCCGTCAGGCGGCCTTGTGCGAGCCCTTCTCCGACCCGTTCGCGGAGTTCGTGCCGACATCGCCGAGGAACCCGTTCCAGCCACCGACCGGTTCCTGCCCCACACCAAGGGACCTCAGCTTCTCCAGGACGGCCGGGTTCTGCGCGTCGAGCCAGTCCACGAACTGCCGGAACGACACCAGGCGTACGTCCTTCTTGCCGGCGATGTGCTTCAGCGCGCCCTCGACGGCATCCATGTAGATGCCGCCGTTCCACTCCTCGAAGTGGTTGCCGACGAAGAAGGGGGCGCGATTCGTCTCGTATGCCCGCTTGAAGCCAGCTATGTACGAGTTGGTCGCCTGCTCGCGCCAGGCCGGGTAGTTGGCGGGCGGCGCCTGTGTGGAGTTGACCGACTGGTTGGCGAGGATGTTGTAGTCCATCGAGAGGACCTCGAAGGTGTGGCCGGGGAAGGGGATCGCCTGGAGCGGCAGGTCCCAGAGGCCGCCGTTCTTCCTGGGCCAGACCTGGGTACCGCCGGGCGAGGAGGCGTCGTAGCGCCAGCCGAGCTCGCGGGCGGTGGGCAGCAGGTTGCTCTGGCCGAGCAGACAGGGCGTGCGGCCGCCGATGAGTTCCTTCTCGTAGTCGAAGGGCAGCGCGGGCACCTCGGCCTCGCTCCAGCCCGTGTTCGTACGCCACTCCTTCACGAAGGACTTCGCCTGGGCTATCTCGCTCTTCCACTGGGCGGGCGTCCAGTTGCCGACCGTGCCGCTGCCGCCGCAGAAGTGACCGTTGAAGTGCGTGCCTATCTCGTGGCCGTCAAGCCAGGCCCGCCGGACGTTCTTCAGCGTCGACCTGATGTGGTCGTCCGTCAGATAACCGATGTCGGACGCGCCCGGCGCGTTGTTCGGCGGAAGGTACTTGCGCTTTTTCGACTCGGGAAGCAGATAGAGGCCGGAGAGAAAGAACGTCATGCTCGCGTCGTGCTCTTCGGAGAGTTTCAGGAATCGCTCGAAGAGGCCGTTGCCCACGTCACCCGCGCCGTCCCAGGAAAAGACGACGAACTGCGGCGGGGTCTCGCCGGGTTCGAGGGGCCGGGGCCTACCGGGCTGCTTCGGCTGCTTCCCGGTGAAGGAGGTGGAACCGTCACCGATGGGGCGTACGGGGCGTTCGCCACGCTTGTTTCCGCCGTTGCCACGGTTTCCGGAACCCCCGACCCCGCCGGAGCCGTCTCCCAGTGCGGTACCGCAGCCCGCGAGTCCCATCGCGGCCGCGGCCCCGGCCCCGAGCCCCAGCGCTCCCCTTCGGCTGATGTCGCGCATTCCGTCCCCATTCGTCGTGCCCTGTGCCCATGTCGAATGGACACCGGGTTAGAGGGCACGACGAACACGGGGGTTCCCGGTCACACGCACATATTTCGGTGACTATCCGAAGATGAACCTGTAACGGACACACCGGAACGCGACGGACCGATTCACCGTCTCGGCAAGACGGCTCCTTATCGGCGGGCTCGGGCATTGGCGCGCCCGTTAGGGGCGCGGGGCTGTGACAATTTGCGGCTCCGCCGCGGGGCGCAACAAGCCCCACCGACCCGCACATCACATACCGGCCGACGCACGGAGTGCCTACGCTCCGAAGGCCTTGGACTTACCCTTCACCGGCTTGGCCCCGGCCAGCAGATGCGCAGGCACAAGGTCCCGCGCAGGCTCGCTGTAGCCGACGGACACGATCCTGTCGTCCTGGTACGTGAAGGTCGTCAGCGACGCCAACGTGCACTGCCGCTTCCGCGGGTCGTGCCACAACCGCCGCCGCTCCACATAGGACCGCACGATCCAGATCGGCAACTGATGGCTGACGCACACGGCCTCATGCCCCCGAGCCGCGTCCTTCGCGGCATCGAGCGCCCCCATCATCCGCACGACCTGGTCCACGTACGGCTCACCCCAGGAGGGCTTGAACGGGTTGACGAGGTGTTTCCAGTTCTCGGGCCGGCGCAGCGCACCGTCCCCGACCCCGAAGGTCTTGCCCTGGAAAATGTTCTCGGCCTCGATCAGCCGACCGTCGGTCGCGAGCTCAAGGCCGTGCGACTTGGCGATCGGTGTGGCCGTCTCCTGCGCCCGCTCCAGCGGCGAGGAGACGACATGGGTGATGTCCCGCGAGGCGAGGTGCTCGGCGACCCGCTCGGCCATCTGCTGCCCGAGCTCGGACAGGCGGTAGCCCGGGAGTCGCCCGTACAGAACCCCGTCCGGGTTGGCGACCTCGCCGTGCCGCATCACGTGTACGACGGTGATGTCACTCATGCTGCCGTGGCCTCCGCTGCTGCCCGTGCCGCCGCCGGAAGGGCGTCGGCGATCCGCTGAACCGCCCGTTCGTCGTGCGCCGTCGACACGAACCAGGACTCGAACGAGGACGGCGGCAGGTAGACACCCTGCGCCAGCATCGAGTGGAAGAAGGCGGTGAAGCGGTACGACTCCTGCGCCTTCGCGTCCTCGTAATTGCGTACCTCCGTCTCGGTGAAGAAGACGGAGAACATGTTGGACGCGTTCTGCAGCCGGTGCGCCACACCTTCCTTGGTGAGGGCGTCCGCAACGAGCGTACGGATCTGCTCGGACACCGCGTCGACCTTGACGTACGCGGCGTCGTCGAGCAGCCGCAGCTGCGCGAGCCCGGCGGCGGTCGCGACCGGATTCCCGGACAGGGTGCCTGCCTGGTAGACGGGACCCGCGGGCGCGAGGTACGCCATCACGTCCCTCCGCCCGCCGAACGCGGCGGCCGGGAAGCCGCCGCCCATGACCTTGCCGAAGGTCATGAGGTCGGGGGTGACGCCGTCCACGCCGTACCAGCCGGCCCTGCTGGTCCGGAAGCCGGTCATGACCTCGTCGGAGATGAACAGCGCGCCGCCCTCGGCACAGACGTCCTTGAGCCCCTGGTTGAACCCGGGGCCGGGCGGCACCACACCCATGTTCCCGGGCGAAGCCTCCGTAATGACGCAGGCGATCTCACCGGGGTGGGCCCGGAAGGCCTCGCGCACGGCGTCGAGATCGTTGTACGGCAGGACGATGGTGTCCCCGGCCTGGGCACCGGTGACGCCCGGGGTGTCGGGAAGCCCGAAGGTGGCGACGCCGGAGCCGGCCGCGGCGAGCAGCGCGTCCACGTGCCCGTGGTAGCAGCCGGCGAACTTCACGACCTTGGCGCGGCCGGTGAAGCCGCGGGCCAGCCGGATCGCGGACATGGTGGCCTCGGTCCCGCTGGACACGAGCCGCACCTGTTCGAGGGGCTCGATCCGCGCGACCATCTCCTCGGCGAGTGCGACCTCGCCCTCCCCCGGCGTACCGAAGGAAGTGCCTCGGGACACGGCATCCTGGACCGCCGCGATCACCTCGGGACGGGAATGGCCGAGGATCATCGGCCCCCAGGAACAGACCAGGTCCACGTACTCCCTCCCGTCGGCGTCCGTCAGGTAGGGACCGTTGCCGGACACCATGAACCGGGGCGTACCGCCCACGGCCCGGAACGCGCGGACGGGAGAGTTCACGCCACCGGGCGTGACGGCCGCCGCACGGTCGAAAAGGGTCTGCGAGACCGGGGCCTCATAGGGGTAGGGGACGGCCTCCCCCACTTCGGGCACCTCGGGTGACGCACCGCCGGAGATGTTGTTCGCCTCTGCCATGCCCTTCAGCGTACGGCCAGGGGCGGGTCGCCCAGGCTCTGCCCCTTTGGTCTCCGACCACGGGGGCTCCCGCCCGAACCCCTGACTCCGGATGCCCGATTTCACCGATATCTGCTAATCGGCTCGGGAACGGTATACCCTGCTGTGACGCGATACCGCGCGCCGCTCCACTCTTCGTTGGTCACCGCGAGCGCGAACTACCTAGACTCCCTGAAGGTGCCGTTCTCGGGGATAGTTGACTTCACACGCGTGGGGTCTCTCCACGGCGACGGACAAGTGTTTCAACGCACGTTTCGGCGGGCGGTCGTGGGGGAGGTCACTCTCACGATGATCGGGTTGCGTGGCGGGGGTCGCGCGCCTTAGAAAAGCAGTCGGGTGGAGATATGCATCGCGGTGGCGGACTGGGCGAGGGGACCGATGACCTGGGTCCTCGGCGTGCCCGGCGGGGGAAGCACCGACGCGAGGCGGAAGCGGCCGAGACACGTCAGGCACAGGGATCGCAGGGCGAACCTGAGCGGAACGACCCGTCGAGCCGTATGGACGGTATGGACTACACAGACCGCGGGGCGGACCAGCTCAGGGCAGGAAGCGGGAATGGTGGCCGGGTGGGGGTGACGTACAAATACTTCGGAGCCCCGGACGGCGCGACCGCCGCACGCGTTCCGATCTCCATGAGGCCCGAAGAACTCGGCGGCGACGAGCTCGGCATGAACGGCATGTTCACCAAGATCAAGCCGGAGACGATGGCCGCGATGGTCCTCACCGGCATAGAGGGCATACCTCTGCACAAGGTGCCCCCGCTGGAACTCGTCGTCCTCCACCCCGACTACGCCGTCGTCAAGCTCCCCATGACCGTCGTCGACCCCCTGCGCGGCATCGGCGAGGAGGCCGTGGGCGCGGCCGCCTTCATCTGGTCGACGGTCCCGGACCGCGGCGGCCCACGAGACGCGTACAACGTGTACCAGCTGCTGCACGAGTGGCAGGACTTCTCGCATCGGCTGCATGAGGCGGGGCATCAGCCGTACTGCTTGGTTTGGCCCTGACCTGGGGTTTCGCTGGTATCGGGCGGGGTCTTCGGGCCTCGCCCTTTTCAGTGCCGGAGAGGGGCCGTCAGGCGGCCAGGGCACATGAGTTTGGGCGAAGGTACTGATACGCCCTGGGTGGGCGGCGGACGGGTCGCGGCTGTCTTCCGCTTCGGCTTCGGTGAAGACGTCGTCGATCGCCCTGCGAGTACGTATCTCGCTGGACGGCAGCGGGTACGTATACGCCCGCAGCATGAAGCCTGGGTCCGAGTGGCCGAGGTACTCGGAGGGCGCCTTGATGCTCTCCCCGCCTCCAGGAGTACGGGGGCGTAGGCGTACCGGAGGGCGTGCATGCCGTCTTCCGGAGCCGCCTGGAGGTAGAGCGCGCCACGCTCGCGGGTAAAGATCACGCAGGCAACAGCCCGGGCGAGCTTCCCCACGCCCGGTCCGGGCCTCGGCCTCCTCCCCATCAAGGAAGCCGAGGCCTTTGTGGGGTCGCGAGGACACCGACGTCCCAAGGCTGCTCATGGGCTGCGGTGATCAGTTTGCCGACGTCGGCGACAACACCAGCCGCCCAGACCACGACCGGGAGGAACGGCTTGTCAGACTGATCACTCACGCAGATCATCGACCTCAAGTACGCGTGGTCTTCACGGTGTCACCAGGCTCGTGCGTCCATCAGGCTCTCGCCAAAGAGGTTGTACGTTCAGGCTCGAAGGGGCGCGCGAGACTCTCCCGGATCACGCTGTCGCTGGCGCGTAGAGCAGCCGTCAGTTGTCCTCGCAGTTCATCGGGGACGGCCCCTGCCCCGAGGGCACAGGCACGGACCAGAGCGCAGCATTCCTGTGCTTGCCGGTCCGTGGCGAGCGCGGCGAACAGCGGGTGCGCCAGGTTCTCGCGTGCCGCGTAGCCATCTTCGGCGTCCGTCGTCCTGCGGTGGAGATCCTCGACGATGCGACGCGCGCCGGGCGCCTCGGCGGAACCGATCGCGTCAAGGACGGTAAGTCCGAGCCGGATGTCGAAGACGGTCATCCCGGGTTCGGGCTTCCGCTCGGAGTAGGCCGTCACCAGGTCCGCCAGGTGGCTGGCGATCGACTGTCCGGCGCCGCGGCGGCACAGGACGATCAGGCATGCCGTGACGGCTTGCTCCCATGGGGCGCCGGGCATCGTATCGGCGAGGAGGACAGCGGCCCCTGCAGTGTCACCCGCGACGAGAGCGGCGAGTACCGCGACTTGGCGACCGTCGAGCATCCGCTTGCCCACGCCGCGGTGAGCTTCGATGTGTGCTCTGGCCTCGGCCCAACGTCCCCCGGTGGTGAGCGTGCGTGTGCCGTCGGCGAGGAGCACGCGCCACAGCCACGCGCGGACCTCGTGGCGGTCTTCGCCGGTCGCAGTGAGGTCCGCCGGTACCGCGACACCATCGAACCGAGCAGCCGCGCCCGCCTCGACGGCCTCATACAGGTCGAGCAGTCGCTGACGTCCCTCATCGGCGCGGCCGGCGCGGATCCTGAGGCGGGCGAGATTGACGACGGGTTCCAGTCCTCGGATTGCGCTCATGCCGGGCAGGGGGCAGGCGTGGAGGTAGGCAGCGGCGTGCTGGTGGCACATCTCGCGTGCGAGGTCGGGAAGGTCGAGATCGGAGGCGATGAGCGCGGCCTGGTTGTAGACGGCCGATGCGCGCCCCTGGTCGGTCTTCTTCACCGCGGTGTCGGCCAGGTCGACGAGCGCGCGCACGCGCTCAGGCAGGGGCAGACAAGCGGGCCGGAATCGGGCGACGAGCGGGAAGCGCTGGGCTACGGGTCCGTGCGGGTCCATGGATCCCCCGGGGCGTGAGTGAGAACTGCTGAGGCGACGGTGCCCGCCAGCCGTACGACGACGGGCACCGTCCGCTACGTATGGGTCGTCACTGCCAGTCGACGACGATGCGGTTCAGCGGGGTGTCGAGAGCGAAGAGGCCGGGGCGATGCTCGATGGCCGGAGCGTCGAGGGGCTGGATTTCGAACGTGGCCTCGCGGCCTCGGTAGTCGCGGTCCCAGGTGCGGATGGCGTCGGCGACCCTCGCGGCCAGTTCGTCGCTGCCGGGGCCGTGGCCGATGACGCCGAATTCCCAGAGCTTGCCGCCTTCGGGGGACTTCTCCTCCGGCAGGCGCCGCGCCAGGTAGGTGACGGCACCCTTTTCGACGGCCGCAGTTGAGGAGGGGTAGGGGTCGTCGGTGAGCAGAGTGCCCTTGGCACTCTGGGGGAACAGCATCCGGATCAGGCCGGAGGGGAGGGAGCAGGTGACGAACAGTTCCATCCACTCCGGCGATTCCATGGCGCGGACCGTCATGCCGGTCCACTCCTCGGTGCGCGGCTGGTCCAGGACACCGGCGAGGGCGTCGGCGTCGATGTTCTGCCCGGCGGGGGCCTGGAGCCGAACTGTGCCGTCCGCGCTGAGCGGGACGAGTCGGCGGTCGTCGTCGGCGATGCCGCGCCGGAGCGGCATGAAGGTGTTCATCTCGCTGCCGAGGGACAACCATCGGCCGTCGCGCCGCTCGTAGGCGATGGAGCGGGAGACGCTGCCCTTGAGGCGCTGGGGGACGAGGAGCCGTCCGCCGGGCGCGAGTTGCTGCAGCCAGGAGTGCGGCACGCCGTGCGCGCCCACGGTGGCGATGATCCGGTCGTACGGTGCTCCATCGGGGTAGCCGAGGGCCCCGTCGCGGGTCACGGCCTTGACGTTGGTGATCCCAGCGGCGGCGAGGTGCGCGCGGGCACCTTCCACGAGGTCGTCGTCGACGTCCAGAGTGGTCACCTGCCCGCTCTCGCCGACCAGGTGGGCCAGCAGAGCGGCGTTGTAGCCGGTGCCGGCGCCGAGTTCGAGAACGCGCTTGCCGGGCCGGGCGTCGAGCTGGTCCAGCATGAGGGCGACGACGCCCGGCTGGGAGGCGCACGAGATGGACGTGCCGTCGGTGTCGTACTTGATGTGCACCGGTGCGTCGGCGTAGGCGTCTTCGAGTGACGCTTCGGGCACGAACAGGTGGCGGGGCACAGTGCGCAACGCGGTCTCGACGGCGGTCGTGCGGGCGTGACCTTCCGCGCGGAGCTGGTCGACCAGGGCGTTGCGGAGGCGCTCGGCGTCCGCCGTGGGGGTGGCGATTGTGTCGGTGTTCACCGTGCCGACGCTATCGGCGCCGACCGTGGCTTCGGCGGGCGATGCGGTGTTGTCGCTCGTTCCCACGACTACCTCTCGTGCGATGTTGGACAGGGCGCTCTGGTCGTCCCTGAGGAGACCGGCGCGGTTGGCGTGGAAGATCACGTGATGGGCGATGACGGCGCGCAGGCCGCGGGTGAGGGCGCCGCAGTTGGCGAGGTCAGCGAGCGTGGCTCCCGTCCGTTCGAAGGCGGCCACCCATTCGTCGTATGCGTAGAGCGGGCCGTCCTGACGGCAGAGGTCGTGGGCATCGGCGGTCATCAACTTCCGCATGGCCGAGACCAACTCGGCAGCTCGTTCGGGTAGTAGAGGGGTGATGGCCGGCCGGAGGGAGGCGACCTTCGCCCACACGTCGCCCTGTTCGAACCAGTCGAGTCCGGCCGAGCGCATCATGGCGCTCGCCAGCAGGACGGCGGTCTCCCGGCGTCCCAGGTGATCCAGGTTCGGCTGGTAGGTAAGCAGGTGGTGGGAGTCGCGGTGGAAAAATTCGTGGGCGGCGTCCATGGCCTCCGGGCCGCCGAACGTGTCGACCTCGGGCTCGTAGATGCAGGGCAGCCACGACACGGCTACGCCGTCGCCGACGAGATCGCTCAGCAGCGACTCGATGACCGGTGAGGGTTCCTCAGCGAGGTAACGCAGCGGCCAGGGGTGCTTGTTCATGAACCACCAGCCGGTGAGCTGCCCGTCGGCCTGAGCCGTGATCAGAGCTGGGCCGATGCGTTCGGTGATGACGCGCCGGGCGCTCTCGCGGTCGACGAAGGTGATGTTGTGCTGCTGCCAGCGGTCGGAGGCCATGTGGGTCCTTCGGTCGGCGGATCATGCGATGAGCAGGCAGGCGTCCCAGGCGGACCGGGGCGGTTCGGCGGTGCTGGGCGCGAGGAGCGCCAGGGCTGTGCCGGTGGCGCCGTCGAGTAGACCGGGGCCTCGTTCCTCGTCCTGGATGAGCGCCGTGGCGGTGAGTTCGGGGTCGGTGCCCGGCAGGTGGACCGCAGCCAGGAGCGCTGGGATGACGGCGCGGAGCTGGCCCACGGTCGAGGGGTGGGCGTCGTCGGCCGTACGGGCGGCGATGTGGGCGAGGCCAGCGAGGCCGTGGCACAGGCCGTTGTCCGTGGTGGCCTTGAGTTGGTCGGGATCGGTGAGGGCGGCCACGAGCGCGTTCTCAGCGTCGATCTGGCGGTCGGTGTCGCCAAGGGCGAGTGCGGCGAGTTGTTGGGCGCGGGCGAGGCCGGCGGTGCCGTAGCACCAGGAAGGCCGCCGGAGCGCGGACGGGGCGAGGCGCCCGGTACGCAGCTCGTCCTGGGTGACCCAGTACGGCCAGGCCGGTCCGCGACCGGTCTCCTCCTGCCAGTGGTCCAGCCACGCCAGGATTGTGCGCAGTGCTGCGTGGTGGCCTTCGGCGAGGGCGCCGTTCCTGGCGGCGAGGGCCAAGAGCGCGAGCACGCCGCCGATGCCGTGTGCCATGCCGGTGTTGGCGTGTCCGCCAGGGAACCGGTCGTCGTCGGGGCTGCCAGAGGGGCCTGTCTCCGTCCACCAGCCCGGCAGGGTCTCGCCTTGGCGGGTGATCCGCTCGGTGAGGCGCACGCAGTAGTCGAGGACGGCGCGCATCGTGGAGCTGCCGGGGTCACGGCGCAGGAGATAGGCCCCGTACCCGGTGAGGCCGCGGATGGTGTCGAACTCGGCGAGCTCCGGCAGGCGTCCGGCATCGATGCGTCGATGTGCGGCGTCGAGGCGGTGTACGGCGTCGATCTCGATCTGCCGGTCCATCGCGTTAAGGGCGCGCTGGTAGGAGCCGGGCAGGTGGTCGGCGGCACAGGCCAGGGCGTGGGCGAAGGCAGGCACCCCGTAGAAGGGATGACTGTCGGGACCGCTGGTGAACGGCTCCCGCGAGGCGGCGGCCAGCCAGTCGTGGGCGCGCTGCCACGGTCCCAGGCTGTTCGCGGCCCGCTCGATGTGCAGGAGCGCGATACCGGGAGGCCCGTAAGCGAGGTGCTGCCGGTCCGAGGACGTTGCCCGGAGTGCGAAGGGCGCCGTGTAGGGGTCGGCGAGCTGGGCAGCGATGGCGTCGATCAGATCGAGCGCGGGGTGGGCGGTCATGAGGTCCTCCCGGTAGTGCGGGCGGTCCAGGCCAGGGCGGTGGCGCGCGCCAGGTAGAGGCACACCTCTTCCTCGGGGAAGTTCACGGCGATGTGCCGCACGAAGTGGACGTGCAGCAGGGAGATCAGGACGTCGTCGATGGCGATGCCCTGGGTGTCCGGGCCCGGTAGGTGCTGCCGGTACCCGGCGAGTGCCGTATCCCGGTCTGCCCACCCCGACACGATGGCGTCTCCGCCTGGGACATGGCGTAGCGCTGCCCAGTCGTCGGACGGGTCGGCGAGCCGTACGGCCTCGGTGAACTGCGGGCGCGGAACGGGCACGGGGGCTGTCGGCGGGATGTGGTCGATCAGCCACCGCATCGCCACTTCGGTGCTGCCGAGGAACGCGGAGGCGACGGCGACGGTATGGGCCGCCACCAGCGTGCGCGGGCCGGGGCGTTGCGGCTGCGCGAGCTGGGTCAGGACGGCGCGTGAGTCCGCCCGGAACACCTCCTCGGCCGCCTCCCATGCGGTGCCGGAGCCCCAGCGGCCCATCTCGCGGTACGAGGTGGAGTACCGCAGATCGGCCAGCAGGCCGACGTTGCGCAGCTCGTCGGCCCAGGAACTCACCGCATGGGCCGTCTCGGCGAAGGCTTCAGGGACGGGGAGTGCGATGCGTACGCGAAGGTGTTGGTCCGGGTCGCGGAAGCGGATGAACCACCACGGTGGGTTGCCGAGTTGTTCGAGGAGGACAGGCAAGTGCTGGGAAAGCAGGGCGTCTTGGCGCCGGGCATCTCCGTACAGAGTGGCAAGAAGTACGGGGGAGGAAGCGGGGGTCTGGATCTGGGCCGGGCAGAGGATGCGGGCCTGAGTGGGGGCGGGCAGGGGCGGCCATGTCGACGGTCGGGTCGCCTTGAGGGGCACTACGACCTCGTGGGCTCGCCCGTCGCACCAGCCGTACGCCTCCGGTTCCGGGGCCTCGACGAGCACGGCCAGGTCCGTACGGTCGAGGTGTTGGCGCAGTATCGTCCGGTGGCCGGCCTCGTCGAGGTCGAGGAAGAGGCGTCGGTCGTCCTCCACGAGGTGGACGCGGCGAGGCAGCCGCCGCCGGGCCCGCCAGTCGGCGAGGGCGGCGTCCCACTCGGCCCGGGGGCGGGCGCGGCCGGGCAGCTCGGACGTCTCCAGCCGCCAGCGTGCCGGGGCCAGCACCGTGCGCCCGTACCGCAGACGTGGAAGGAACGGCATCGCCGCGGCGGCGCCCCAGTCGAACACGGTGACCTGCGCGCACTGCGCGCGGGACAGTTCCGTGAGGAACCGCACCAGCGGCGGAGTGTGGGTGAGCAGGTTCAACGCGTGCACCCCGACAGCCTCGACACGGTGGCCGCGGTTAGGGGCGGCCAGGTACATGCGGCGGCCGTCGCACCCCACTGCCAAGTCCTCCGGGGTGAGGACGGGGTCCTCCGATGCGCGGTGTTCCTGGAGGCTGATCACGGTGGGCAGGGCCTGCGGGGCGCGAGTGACGTGGGCGCTCTCAGGGAGCAGCGGCGGGAAAGAAAGCTGCGCGGGCACGGTATTGCCGTCCGCAGCTGGAAGGTCGGCGAGTTCTGTGGTCAGGGCCTCGCGGTCGGCGGGGGTCAGCACGCTGAGGAACCGGCCCGTGGAGACGCCGGCACCTCGGGACACGCTCACGACCTCCAGCCGGAACCGCCCGCGCTGCAACTCTCCGAGGCTGGCCGCGTGCACCCGCACACCCACCTCCAAGTGCGGCGGCAGCCGGGGCTCTTCGGGCCCCAGATCCAGGGTCGCGACCAGTTCGTCGGTGAGTAGCACCTCGTCGCGGCCGTCGAGTACGGCGGCCTGCGCCAGCCGTACGAGGGCGTCGTCCCGGGCGGAGAGGCGAGGGCGACGCGCGTCGGCCGGACTGCCCGGGTAGCCGTCGGGATATCCGGTGCCGCTGTCCGACACGACCTCCTGGAGCGGCACCATCGTGCCGATGCCATACCGCTCGTAGAACCGTTGGTGGTACTCGCCCCACGCCGCGGTCCCGTACGGGCGGGTGCTCACCCGGGTCAGGACGAGGGCCGCACGCTCGATCTCCCGGGCCACTTCGTCCGGCAGAACGATCTGCGCGTCCAGGCGCAGGTCGAGGGCGACGGGGTGGCGGCGCAGGCCGGGCACGAGGGCCCGCATCCGTGCTGCGACGCTGTCCCGGCCACCGCGCGTGGCGCACTCCTCCAGTCCCGCCCGGACCGCGCGAACGTCACGCACTGTCTCTGTGACCGGAGCGAGGTTTCCGGCATCGATCGCATCGAGTTGGCCCAGCAGATAGCCGAGGGCGTCGGTCTCGGTGCTCGGCGCGTGCAAGCTCGTGATCAGCACCCGCCGCCGGATCAGCTCCGCCAGCAGATGACGCGCCCTCTCCGCCCCTGCCTCGGGGAACTCTGCCCGGAGCTTGTTCACGAGCATTCCGACCTGGATCGGCGCCCGGGCCACGGCGAGGACCGCGCGTACCGGTACGGTCAGGGCCAGGGACGTTTCGACCGCGCGAGTCCGGTCGTCCTGGACGTCAGGCTGGAACGGCACGATGAGCCGGTCTCCCCGGCTGGACACGGTGTTGTTGACGACGACGGGCAGCCGTTCGAGGAGGTCCGGGCACGACTCCAGCCGGTCGACCACGGCGGCCAGCCACTCAGCCCCCGCGCGGCCGACGGCTACATGCCCTGCGCCCCAGCCCGAACTCGCCTGTGGACCGAACTCTGCGGTGGTCACGCCGGCGAACAGGCCGAACGGCGTAGCCCGGTGCTCGGCCCGCAGCAGATAGCGGGCCACGGACTGCGCCGCGCGCCGTACGTCCCGCAGAGGAGGCCGCTCGGCCTTGCACATGATCTGTAATTGCGCGGCCAGGACTGGGCTGGAGTGTTGCAGTGCCTCGGCGACATCCTGGTTCGCCCAGACCGCACGCAGCCACGTAACCCAGGCCGCCAAGCTGCTGGGCGAGCGGTCATCGAGGTCAGGGCACGGAGGAACCGGCAGTGACGGCCGGGCTACGGCGCGCACGAGAGCTGTTGTGCCGGTTCGGAACGCTGCGGGCGGAGCAATCACCAACTACCTCCGTAGGGCGTGGGGACGGGCGGCTGGTGCCGCCACGCCGGGGCGCGGCGGCACCAGCCCGGAGTGACCTGAGTTCCGGGTCAGGCGACGTTGGTGGTGCAGGCTCCACAGGTGGAACCGCAGCCGTCGTCGGTCAGATTGACCAGGCCCGCCGGGTCGGCGATCTCGACAAGAGAAACGTCGAGGTCGAAGCCGTCCGATGATCCCGGACTCTGCGGGTGCACTTCGGTACGGCCGGGAACTACGCGGTTACGGGTCATGCTCCAACTCCTAGTAATCGTTGGTGTGTTGCTGGACCGTGGTGCTCACCAGGACCCATCACACGGAGCGCCGCCGGACGGCCTGCTCCCCGGACGGTTCCTGGCCCACCCGGCACGAGGGGACGTGACCCGCGACGGATTCCTCGCGGGCTGCCTGCCTCGCACCGGGAAGTCGTGTGCCGGGAGTCTGATCAAGCGGTCGCCGGTCGCCGCTCCATGTCGTCGCCGAGTGCCTGAGCTTGAGGCGGTCGAGGCACGGCTCGAACGCGTAGAAGGTGGCGTGTTGCCCATCCCCTGCACCCGGCCGCTCGCTCCCAGCGGGCGGGCGCAGAGGGCATAGCCCATGGCCATCTGCTGGCGGGGCGGAGGTGGGCGACATGCTGGAGCGGCGGGCTCGCCGTAGCCGGGCTATTCACGCGCCGTCCTTGACACGGAGTTCGGCCCAGACTTCCTTGCCCCACGGGCGCCTGCCCGAGCCATGCAGGTCGTAGCCCCAGCGGTCGGCGACTGCGTCGATGAGGAACAACCCGCGGCCCGACTCGTCATCGTCATCGGCCTGGCTGAGAATCGGCAAGCTCGCCGGCGCCCGGTCCAACACCCCGACACGCAGCCGTGTCGCGCTCGGACGCTCGACCATCAGGCGGACCTCGTGGCACGGGGTGTGCCTGGAGGCGTTCGCGATCAGCTCCGTGATGATCAGCGCGGCGTGGTCGGTGAGGCTGTCGAGGTGCCATATGCCGAGGACGTCCCGGAGGAGATGACGGCCGATCTCGGCCGTGGACGGCTCGCAAGGGAAGGTCTGGCTGTAGGCGGGGTGGCCGACGGAGGCGACGCGAACTTGCGTAGTGAGACTCGTCATTGGGGGGCTTTCGGGTTGTCTCGGCGCCCGGCCCACTTCCGCGGGGGAACCTCAGAGGCGGGCCGGGCCGTCAACAGTCGTCCGCACGGTGGGGAGTGGCGGGCGACTGACAACAAGACAACTCCCTTTCGGGACAAGGTGATTAGGGCGATCAGCCGTCCTTACAACCGAAGAGCCTAGGGCGATTTGACTTTCCCTTTACCTGGTGTGGGAGGGGGAGTGAGAGCTACCGTGCGGTCATGGACACCACGCGCAACACCGTTCTTGAGGCGTGGATGGCCGAACACGGCTACAGCTCCAACAGCCTTGCTGACGCTGTGAACAGGGCTTTAGAGCAGCTGACCGGGAGGCATGGCGGCCTCGACGGCTCATCGGTCCGGGACTGGAAGGCAGGCCGGGTCACATGGCCCAAATCGGCTACCCGCAAGGCACTTGAGGACGTCAGTGGTCTGCCTGCCATCGCTCTAGGGTTCGTGCCACGGGGCCGGCCTTCGTCCGCCCCGGCCGCATCGCAGCAGGAGGACCCCGACATGAAGCGCCGTACCCTCGTCGGCGGGATCGCAGCGGCTGCCGCAGCAGCCGCTGCTCCCGGCACCGCGTCGCCGCGCCGTATCGGCATGAGTGACGTCGACCGTTTGCAGAAGCGCTTCGCCGAGATCATCGCCAGCGACCACCGCCACGGCGGGCAACTCGGCATCGAGCAGCGGGCTACCGCGCTCGCCGACGAGGCCCTGAACCTCCAGAACGCGGGCAGCGCCAGCCAGCGTGTACGGAGCAGTCTCTATGCCTCCGCAGCGGCGTTCCGTTCCTCGGCGATGTGGGCCGCCATCGACGGTCGCCGCTACGACATCGCCAAGTCGCACATGCGTGAGGCCCAGGCCCTTGCCGAGATGTCCGGCGATCAGGCGATCAAGTTCCGCATCTGGAGTCACGCGGGCACCATGTACCGACACATGGGCCGTCCCGCCGACGCGTTCGCCGCCAACGACGTCGCCCGCAACCTGCACCTCACACGCCGAGATCCCCTGTTCGCGTCTCTCGGCCTGGCCCGGCAGGGGGCCATCCACGGCGCGGCGCAGGACCGCACCGGCACCCGCCGCGCGTTCGAGCAGGCGCAGGACGCCATGCTCCGCGCCGACCCCGCCGACTACCGGCCGGTGTGGCTGCTGGCCTTCTACGACCAGGCCGAGCTGGACTCGTTGGCCTTGTCGGGGTACTTGGCGCTCGGCGACTACCCGACCGCCGAGTTCCACGCCCACCGTTGCCTGTCCGCCCTCCGGCCCCACATGATCCGGTCCCTCGCCATCACCACCACCCGGCTTGCACACGCCCAGCTCGCGCAGGGCGCCGCCGACGCTGCCACAGCCACCGCGATGAAGGTCCCTGCCGAGGCCGCTACCCAGCACGCCCGGGTCACGCGCATGCTGCAGGAGTTCGGGGCCGCGCTCCGCGCCACCGCGCCAGGCAGCTCCAGCGTGCAGACCTGGACCGAGCACGCCGCCACCTGGAGGATGGCCGCATGACCAAGGCACCCGCCGTCGAACTGCGCACGTTCACCACGCTCGACACCGCCCGCGGCGACCTCCTTGACGTGTACGCCGACGTACGCGCCCCGCTGCTCCACCTGCCGAACTACGCGGTCACCGCGTTCGGAGAGCGCCTGGACCGGCACGGCGCCGAACCGGGGTTCACAGCCGTCCTCGCATACGCGGACGGATATCCGGTCGGCTACGCCTACGGCAACACCATCGAGCACGGCGACCGCTACTGGCAGCGCACCAGCCCGGAGCCAGCGGAGAAGTACACCAAGCGTCCGGCCGTGGCCCTGAAGGAGATCGGAGTCCGACCAACCTGGCGGAAGACCGGCACCGCCCGCCGTATCCACGACGCCCTCCTCGCCACCCGCGACGAGCCGTACGCCACGCTCATGGTCAACCCGGCCGCTGGCGACGGAAAGGTCCGCGCGCTCTACGAGTCGTGGGAGTACGAAGACATCGGGCAGAGCCAGCCGTCACCGGCCTCGCCGGTACTCACCGTGATGATCCGCGCCATCCGCTGACCAGTGGCCACGACAGCCCGCCGTCTTCAAGCAGTTGGGCAGGTCGGGGCCCTGGGCGCTTTAGGATCCGAGGGCATCGGTACGGATCTACGGGGGTAAGCGTGGAACCCACAGCCATCGGCACCCGACTCGCCTCGGCCGTCATTGGACCTCTCGTCAAAAAACTCTTCATCACCGGAGGTCCCGGGGCTGGCCTTGTCGACAAGCCGATCCGCATCTCCAGCTACGTATCCTTCAAGGGCGAGAAGCGCACCCTCACCGAGTCCGACGTGCGCGACCTCGCCGCCAAGCTGGTGAGACAAGCCCTGCGTTCCGGTGAACGCCCTTTCCCCAATGACGAGCAGCAAGCCGTCACCGATGCCCTCGCCAGCACCCTCCACGCCCTCGGTGACCTGACCCTCACCGACCTCGAAGCCGTACGCCTTGGCCACTCGGCATTGGCCCGCGAACTGCGTCGCGCGAGCGGCAGTCCCGAGCGTCACCTCACAGCCGATGCCACGTACTTCTACGAGGGCCTGCTCGAAACCGCATGCCTCCACATCCTCAACTTCTTCACGCAACGCTCGACCTTCGTCGCCCGCACCCTGGTCGTACAGGCCCGAGCGGTCGACGAGCTCATCGCGAAGGTCGACGAGTTGATCCGCCGCAATCCGCTGGCCGGTGGCGAGGACGCCGCATTCGAGCAGGCATACCTGGAGCACGTGTCCAAGAAACACGGCAAGCTCACGATCTATGGGATCGATCTCAACAATTCCCCAAGACGGTGGCCGCTGAACGTGGCGTATCTGAATCTAGAGGCTTCACCGTTGTCGGGGCACTGGCAAAGGTTCCGGACATTGTTGCGCGCCGGCCTTCTAGAGGATGGTGATCTCTCGACTCTCACCCCGTCCCAACGTCACTCCTTCTACGCTGCGCTGTCGACGCAAGGCACATTGGACGATCTCCGTCAGCCCGGAGCCGAGGAGTCTCCTGAAAACCTGGACAGCCTCCTCCCGTTCGAGGAACAGGCCAGGCCCCACCAGGGTGACGAAATGCATGCCGACAAGGTGTGGCTCACCTACGACGCCGCTCGATTGATCCGCGATCCGCTCGCAGCCCAGCCCGCGGACCAAGCCCTGGCAGCCAACCACCGAGTCCTACTACGCGGCGAAGCCGGCTCGGGCAAGACCACACTCGTCCAGTGGCTGGCTGTCGCCGCAGCTGGCCAGGACCTCCCCGATCGCATCGAGTACCTCTACGACCGCATCCCCTTCGTTCTACCGCTGCGCACACTCACGCGCCATGGCGAGCGCCTCCCGGCCCCCAAGGACTTTCTCTCTGCCATTGGCTGCCCGCTCACCGGCACTCAGCCTGACGGCTGGGAGAACCGGGTCCTCGGCGCCGGGCGCGGCCTAATCCTCATCGACGGCATCGACGAGATTCCCGACCACGAGCGCGAGCGGACCCGGAGGTGGCTGCTGGAGTTGATCGAAACATACGACCGTGACAACCGATGGCTGGTTACCTCCCGCCCATCGGCTGTGGGCCAGGACTGGCTCACCGAGGACGGTTTCACCGAGCTGACACTGTCGCCTATGAACCCCCCGGACATCGCCACCTTCATCACTCAGTGGCACCATGCCGCACGAATCGATGCCGATGACGCTGCCGACCTCGACGAGTACGAGCGGCAGCTCCTCGCCGCAGTCCGAACCGAGTCCGACATCGGCCGCCTGGCCACCAACCCTTTGATGTGCGGGCTCATCTGCGCCCTCCATCGAGACCGGCGGGGTTATCTCCCCCATGGCCGTAAGGACCTCTACGAGGCCGCGCTCTCCATGCTGCTCAGCCGACGCGACCGAGAACGGGACATGGTGAGCCCCGGACTCCGCGAGGAGCCCCAGCTCGATCTGCTCCAGCGACTCGCCTACTGGCTGATCAAGAATGGCCGTACCGAGATGGACCGTTCCCGCGCGGAGGGCATCATCGCTCGGGCTCTCCCCTCGGTCCCCGAAGTGGCTACCTTGGGTGATGCGCCAACCGTCTTCGAACACTTCCTCCAGCGGAGCGGCCTCCTCCGCGAACCCGCTCCCGACACAGTCGACTTCATCCACCGCACTTTCCAGGACTTCCTCGGCGCTCGAGCCGCCGTCGAGGAAGCCGACTTCGGACTCCTTGTCGGGCATGCAGCGGACGACCAGTGGGAGGACGTCATCCGCATGGCGGTCGCTCTCGCCCGCCCCCGGGAACGTGTCACGATCTTCCGGGAACTCGTGGACGTGGGGGACCGCATCTCCGACAAGCGCGTCCAGGCCCGCGTCTACCTGCTCGCCGCGGCCTGCCTGGAATACGCGACGTCCCTCGAACCTTCCGTACGCCAGGAGGTCGAGCAACGCACCGCCACCCTGATTCCCCCGGGAAACGAGGAAGAGGCACACGCCCTAGCGGAGGTCGGACCCCTGATCCTCCATCTCCTCCCCGGCCCAGAGGAACTCGATGACGGAGTGGCCGCCTATCACGTGACCATCGCAGCTTCCAACGTCAAGTCCGATGCTGCCATCGCGTTTCTGTCCCAGTTCGTCCGCCATCCCTTTCTTCCGGTCCGTGCCCAGCTTCTGTGGGCCTGGCCACGCTTCAACAGCGCTCAGTACGCCGAGGAGGTCGTCGCGCACCTCGACGCGCGCGCCCTCGCTTACACCATCCAGTCCGACGAACAACTGCATCACCTGAAGCGCCTGGAACTGCAGCCGGATATTCTGGATATCAGGGGAGGTGTGTCCCTGGGAGCACTAGCCTCGTATGCTTCCCAGCACACGTTCGCGCAACTCACGCTGTCGAACGCTGAGACATTCGACTTGGGATTCCTCGCCGAGCAAATGACATTGACATCGCTCGTTATCGATGATTGCCCGAATCTCAAGGATCTTTCCGCCATCAGCGGACTCCCCATTCGGCACCTAAACATCACCACCACCGGTTCCAACATCAACTTGCGCCCGGTTTCACGATTGCCGGTCCTGGAATCACTGGTGATCAGCGGACCATCCAGCCAGAGCTGGTCCCCGGAATATTTTCCGAGCCGCGCTCCGCTGGGCAGCCTGCGCGTGTCGGACGGGGCGAGGCCGTTGGGCGGACTCCAAGGGCTCAGTGGCTTTTCCCAACTCACGGATCTCGGACTCAACAAAGCGTCCAGCCCGGCTTCAGCCGATGACTGGCGGGAGATCTCCGGCCTACCAGCGCTAACCGGCCTCAGCGCGAGCGCCGCGTCACTCGAGACCCTTCCGCCAACCGCGGTTCTGGCGAACGTCACCAGCCTGTCTCTCAGCGGTGGCGGCGGGGAACGAGTCGTCCAAGCAGCGGTCAATCGACTGTCCGAAGCGTTTCCCCGGTTGCTCTCATGCGAGTTCACGGGAGACATGACGGCGGAAGGCGACATCGACATTTCACCGTTGGCTCAACTGCACGATCTGCGAGAGCTCTACATCGCCGCGGGAAGTGATCGCATTCGGGGTGCCGGTGCTTTGCCATCCTGGATGAACCTGCGCTTTCTGTGACCCCCTCCTCCAGGCGGCAAGCACCGCCCACAGCAACTAGCTCACGGAAGGGCTGGCTCCCGCTGGTTTGGGTCGAGGTGCCGCTCGCACTCAACTGTCCCGCACAAGCCAGGTATCGGGTTCGATGGGTGTGCCATGTTCGAAATCGGGGGCCGGTTAGGCAGATACCTACGGAAAAGCCCGGGAAAACGCGAGGGCTAGGGAGAGGAGTTTTCCCAGTCCCGGCCCGCTACGGTCGACGTATCCGCAGGCCACGGCCGAAGGGAAACTCCCAAAACAGCTGAATCCCGAGTCAGCCGCTGCATCCCACTCCTGCAACTCCTCCTCCGACAGCAGCCGGCGCTCCGCGGCGATCACCTGTCCGCCGACATCGAAGGCGATGACGACCTCCCGCCGCGTGGACCGGTCAGGCACCCTCCGCACGTCCGGCGGCCAGATGCAGGGCAGGAACACCCACATCGACGCCTCGGCGCAAGCTCCCAGCCCAGCTCGGCCTGCTCCCATACCTCCGGCAGTCGGTCCCCTTCCGGACGTCAACCTCGCCGTGGATCTACCTGGCCGTCGGCTGCCTGCTCGCACTCGGCCTCGCCAGATGGGTGTTCCGGTTGTTGACCCGCCGACGACGGGCCATCGAAGAGAGAGGGACGTTCGCACCGCGCTCCGTCATGGCCCGGTTCCAGGAGTCGTCACTCTCTGGGAGCTGGTACAACGGTCCAGCTCGACGGCAGATACGACGGACAACGGCGCCCGACGACGACCTTCAAAGGGTTGATCGTCCGTACGGTGTCGTGCAAACGCGGACGCTCTACCACAATTGACTGTTACGAGCCGCGCACGCTGGCGAGGGCACATCCAGGGCACATGAGCCTGGGAAACGGCGTTGACCGGTGAGAACTACGGCGAGGGATTTTCGCAGGTCAACGCGCATTTCGCCGCGAAACCCCAGGTCAGCTCCCTCCCGCTCTCAATCGCTACACGAATGGCAGGACTTCAACCATCGGTTGCATGAGGCGGGGCATCAGCCTTCTTGCCTTGTGTGGCCCTGACCCGATCCGGGTTTCCTTCGAACCGGGCGGAGCTTTCGGGCTCCGCCCTCGTCAGTCCGGGAGCGGGCGTCGGGCGGCCGGAGCGCCCTGAGGGCGCGTGGATATGGCGGACGCAAAGGTGTTGCGAGCGCATGGGGCTGGGCGAGGGCAGTGACGCACCCCCGCCCACAGATGTGCGCCGCCGCCGAGTTCAGCCCCGCAACGGCCGCACAAGACGCCCAAGCACCCCCGCCACCAGCGCCGTCTGCGCCGGCACCGTGTCCGGGTAGATGAACTCGCCCTGGGCGTGGGCGCCGTCGCCGACCGCGCCCATGCCGCAGAGGACCGGCAGGCCGAGTGCGGCGACGAAGTTGGCGTCGCTGGCGCCGCCGACGGCGGTGTCGGGCAGGGAGTCACGGCCCTGTTCGCGGGCGACCTCGCGGGCGAGGGCGAGGAGAGGGGCGGAGGCGGCGTTGAGGGTCATCGGGGGGCGGTTCCAGGCGTGGTCGATGTCGATGCGGACGCGCGGGTCGCTCACCTTGATGGCGTCCAGCTCGGCGTCGACCCGGTCCTGTTCGGCCTGGCTGCTGACGCGGATGTCGACGCCGGCGGTGGCCTGTCCGGCGACGACGTTGATGGCCGAACCGCCCCTGAAGAGCCCGGTGTTGATCGTGGTGCCCCGGTCGGGCGCGGCGACCTTCGCCGCGGCGACCACGAACTCCGACAGCGCGGTGATCGCGCTCGCCCCGTCCTGCGGCGCGAGCCCCGCGTGCGACTCGACGCCGGTGGCCGTGACCTGGAAGATCCCGGTGCCCTTGCGGGCGGTCTTGACCGCGCCGTGGGCGGTCGGCTCCAGCACCAGCGTGACGTCGGCCTTCTGCGCGACCTCCTCGATCACCGGCCGCGAGGACAGGGAGCCGATCTCCTCGTCACCGTTGAAGAGGAAGGTGACGGTGGGCACGGGCGCGCCGCTCTCCCGGGCCAGCTTCAGGGCCCAGATGCCCTGGGCCAGACCGGTCTTCATGTCGAAGATGCCCGGCCCGCCGAGCTTCTCCCGCCCGTCCCCGGACGCCTGAGGCTGCTCCCACCCGGCGAGCGTCCCGGTGGGCCACACGGTGTCGTAGTGGCCGACGAGCACGACGTGCCCGACGCCCGTCCCAGCGCCGACGCCCGTCCCAGCGCCGACGCCCGTCCCGGCACCGGCGCCCGTCCCAGCGCCGGTGCCGGTACCGGCGTACGTCAGCGTGAGAGTGTCCCCGCACTCACCGCCCGGGTGGCGGAGCTCGTGGTCCGGCCGCCCGAGCCGCTGGACGGTCAGTTCGCGCAGGAGGTCCAGGCCGGTCGCCAGGCCGGGGAGGTCGTAGCTGCTGGTCTCATGGCGTACGAGGGTCAGGATGTCGTCGACGATCCGCGACGACACCTCCTGGGCGCGGGCGGTGAGGGCGGCGGCTGCGGGTGATGCGGTCATGATCTTCTTTCTCGTACGGAGGCGGGGGCGGCGGCGTTCCTCGGCGGAGGGGTGGGTCAGCCGACGCCGAACGGGATGCCCAGCAGGTACCAGGCCACGAAGAACGCGACCCAGACGACCCAGACGACGGCGGCGATCGGGATCGTGAAGGAGGCCAGCGTGCCGATGCCCGCGGACTTGCGGTACTGCTGGATGAAGCCCAGGGCCATCACGAAGTACGGGCTCATCGGGGTCACGCAGTTGGTGACCGAGTCGGCGACGCGGTAGACGGCCTGGGTCGTCTCGGGCTCGATGCCGACGAGCATCAGCATGGGTACGAGGACGGGAGCGGCCAGCGCCCACAGCGCGGAGCCGCTCGTGATGACGAGGTTCATGAACGTGATCAGCACGGCGATGCCGACCAGTACGGTCCAGCCGTGCATGTCCAGTTCGCGCAGCAGCTCCGCACCCTTGACGGCAAGGATGTTGCCGATGTTCGTCCACTTGAAGTAGGCGAGGAACTGGGAGATCGCGAAGAACAGGACGAGGATCGGCGCCATCGATCGGGTGCCGTCGACCATCGCGGAGATGATGTCGCCGGCGGCGGAGAAGCTCCCCGTCATCCGGCCGTAGACCGTGCCGAGCACGGCGAAGAACACGCCCAGGACGAGCGCCATCCCGCCGATCAGCGGGGATTCCACGATGCCGTCGCCCTCGCCGCGCAGCGGTGAGGACGCGGGGATCATGGCCACCGCCAGGAACGCGATGAAGCCGAGGGCGACCAGACCGGTCACGCGCAGCGCGCGGCGCTGCTGGCCGGTGACCTCGATCGCCTCCAGCTCGTCGGCGTTCAGCTCGGTGACCGGCTCGTCGGGCTCCAGGTCCGAGCGGCGGGCGAGGACCTTGTCGACGACGAGGGTGATCACCAGGGCCACCAGGACCGACGAGCCGAGCCCGAAGAAGTAGTTGGCCACCGGGGTGACGACGTAGTCCGCGTCGATGGTGTGGGCGGCGGCCGTGGAGATCCCGGACAGCAGGACGTCGGTCGTGGTGAGCGACGGGGAGGCGTCGTAGCCGGCGGCGATCGAGACGTAGGCGACGACGCAGCCGAGCACGGGGCTGCGGCCCGCCGCGCGGAAGACCAGGGCGCCGAGCGGGATGAGCGTGACGTAGGCGGCGTCACCGGCGACATGGCTGACCATGGCCGTCATCGACAGCGCGAAGGTCAGGTACTTGCCCGGCACCCGCGCGACCATGCGGCGCAGCAGGGCGGAGAAGAGTCCGCTCCTCTCGGCGACGGCGATGCCGAACATCACGGTGAGGATGGTGGCCAGCGGAGGGAAGGCCGCGAAGTTCTCGACGGCGCCCTCGACGGCCATGGTGAGGCCTGCCCTGCTGAGCAGGTTCTGCACACCGATGGTCTCGTGCGTGCCGGGGTGGACGGCGCTGACACCGACCGCCGCCAGCACGGCGCTGAGGACGGCGACGACGCCCGCGAGGATCCAGAACAGCCAGAACGGATTGGGGAGTCTGTTCCCGACCTTCTCGATCGCCGCGAAACTCCGGAACGCGGCACGCAGGGCTCTCGACCGGGGCTCGGTCGGCTGTGGCTGGGCAGAGGTGGCACTCATCGGTACCTCTTCGTGCATTTGAGGGATGTTTCCGCGAACAATGGCACTCAGATGAGAGATTCTCTATACCCTGGATGTAACGGTGGGATAAATCGGCAGTCTAAGGTGGGGCGCTATGACCCGCCCTCTCCTCGACGAGCTCGACCGGCGCCTCATCGGGGCACTGCATCTGGCACCCCGGGCCACCTGGGACGACATCGGCGCGATCCTGGCCGCCGACGCCGGCACGCTGAAGCGCCGCTACGACCGGCTGCACGAGGCCCGGATGGTCCGCGTGATCGGACAGGCCGACTGGGGCATGCACTCCACGGCGATGCCCGTCCACGTCTTCCTGGACATCACCGGCGAGACCCCGCTGGCCGTCCTGGACCGCCTGCGCAACCTGCCCCACCTCCAGCTCCTGGCACAGATCTCGGGCGACTACCCGCTCTACGCCGTCGTGCACGCCCCCTCCGAGGCGGCCACCAGCGAGGCGATCGACCGGATGTTCTCCGTGCCCGGCGTCCGCCGCGTCAAGGCCCTGCCCGCGCTCAGCACCCTGCGCCGGGGCATCACCTGGGACCCGCAGTTCCTGACCGACACCGAGCGGGCCGGCCTGCTCGAACTCACCGGCACCCGCCTTGAGGGCACCGCGACCGCGACACCCCCCGCCAAACCCCTCAGCGAGGCCGAACGCACCGTCGTCGCCCTGCTGCTCCAGGACAGCCGGGCCTCCACCGCGAGCATCGGCCGGGCCGCGGGCCTGGCCACCTCCACCGCGCACCGGGTCGTCCGCCGGGTCCTCGACGAGCGATGGGTCCAGCCGCGCCTGGAGATCGTGTCGGAATGGCTGGGCTTCCAGACCCCGTTCGTGCTCCGGCTGCGGATCGCGCCCGGCGAGACCCCCGACGTCATGCGCCGCATCGACCGGCTCCCCCAGACCCGGCTCGCCGCCCACGTGGCCAGCGACATGTCCGTCCTCGCCACCGGCCTGGTCACCGACCGATCCGCCCTGGCCCTCTTCATCGACAACGAACTCGCCCGGATCCCGGGCATCCTCGGCGTCAGCGTCGACGTCATGCTCGCCGAACCGCGCCGCTACTGGCTGGACCGCGACCTGACCTCGGGCCTCGGCACGTTCCACGCGCCGACGCTGCTCTGAGCCACCTGAGGCGGAACGCCCGTGAGCCCGGGCGGTCACCTCCCGCGGGAGGTGACCGCCCGGGCTCACGGGCGTTCCGGAAACCGTCGGGTCAGGGCTTGCGGCCCAGTCCCCCGTGCTGGCCGATCGGTGTCGGGGCCGGGTCCGTCTTCTCCGGGTGCCACAGCGGGACCGAGACGACGCCGGGCTCGACGAGTTCGAGGCCCTCGAAGAACGCCTCGATCTGGGAGACGGGACGCAGGAAGTACGGGACCGCGCCGGTCTCGTTGTAGCCGTCCTGGGCCACCTCGTAGGCCGGGTCGGTGCCGCGGGAGCCGTCGTTGACGCACAGGTAGCTGCCCGACGGGAGGCCGTCCACGAGGGCGCGTACGAGGGTGCGGGCCTGGTCGTAGTCGCCGACGTGGCCGAGGATGCCGCTGAGGATCAGGGCGGTCGGGCGGGAGAGGTCCAGGGTCCGGGCGGCCTCCGCCAGGATGAGGTCCGGCTCGTAGAGGCTGGAGTCCACGTAGTCGGTGGCCCCCTCCTTCGAGGAGGTCAGCAGGACGCGTGCGTGGGCGAGGACCAGCGGGTCGTTGTCGACGTAGACAATCCTGGACTCCGGCGCGATGCGCTGGGCGACCTCGTGGGTGTTGTCCACGGTCGGCAGGCCCGTACCGACGTCCAGGAACTGCCGGACGCCCGCCTCCTCCACCAGATGACGGATGCTGCGGCCGAGGAAGGCGCGGCTGCTGCGGGCGATGGTCACGATGCCGGGGAAGACGGCGGTGTACGCGTCGCCGGCCGCCTCGTCGACGGGGTAGTTGTCCTTGCCGCCCAGCCAGTAGTTCCAGATCCGCGCCGAGTGCGGCACGGAGGTGTCGATTCTCTGCCTCGCCGCCGGGCCGGTCGAGCTCTCGTGGTCGGTCATGGGCACCGTCTTCTCATCCAAGGCGTGTACGGACACGCACAAACATAAGGTTCAAGATTCACCGATCAAGGTCCAACCACCAAGATACGTACGGCTTTTCGCACTTCGCGCGCCGACCCCGGTACCGCGGCCGCGCGCAGGGCGGTCGCACGGCCGTGTGCCACCGCTCCGGACCGGCCGGCGGGGCGTGTGATGATGGCGGAAGTCGTGGAGAGAAGCGGGGGTGGCGACCATGACCAGCCGGTTGCTGATGCCGTACCGGAGCGCCGGACGTGCTGCACGGTCGGACGTACGGCGGGTGGCCCGGCCACCGGAGGTACGGGGTTCGACGCGGGCCACCGAGATCCTGGACTGGACGGATCCGGGTGTCACGGCCCTGGTGAACCGGGTCCGGGGGCGGGCCTCCGCATCCGAGACGCTGCGCGTGGCGCACGGGATCATCGCGCGGGAGATCCGGCCGGTGTACTCCGTGGAGGACCGGCGGCGGGTCTCGACGACACTGCGGCTGGGACGCGGTTCGTGCAGTCAGCGGATGGCGGTCCTTGAGGCGGTCGCCCGTGCCGTGGGCATCCGCACGCGGGTACGGGGCCTGCTCGTCGACGGCGTCTTCTGGTACCCGCGGTTCCCCCGGCTGAAGCCGCTGGTGCCCGAGCAGGTGCTGCTGGCCTGGCCCGAGTTCCGGCTGGAGGGGGCCTGGGTGCCGATCGGTGAACTGTTCGGGAAGGCCGACGGCGACGGCGCGTTCACCAACCGGGGCGGCGAGACCCTCTTCGACGCCGTGGCCCGCACGACCGTCGACTGGGGCGGCGCGACGAGCTGCGGTGCCCCCGGCACGGCCTGCGACCTGTCGGCCCAGGTCCGGACGGACCTCGGCCACTTCGACTCCCGCGACACCCTCTTCAGCCACCACGGCCAGACCCTGTGCTTCGCGGCCCGCACGATGACGGAGCCGGTGCTGGGCAGGTGGAGCGCCGGCTCCTGAGCGCCTCCGGTGGACATGCGGTTCGGCGGGTGCGGGCCGGTCGGGGCTGGTCGCGCAGTTCCCCGCGCCCCTTGAAAGCCCCCACCGGCCCGCACCCGCCGAACAAGCCCCGCCCACCCGGAGGCTCAAGCGACCAGCGAGACCGCCCCTACCGCCGGCGTCCGCAGCGCCCTCCGAGCCGTCGTCAGGCTGGTCACCAGCACCGCCGCCCCCGCGACCGCCACGATCCCGAACCAGATCCCCAGCCCTTCCTCCGGAAGGACCGAGTCCGTGCGGACCATCGTGAAGGGGATGATCCCGGCGAGCCCGGCCGCCGTACCGAAGAAGACACCCGTCACCGTGAGGACCAGGGACTCGATGCCGACCATCCCCAGGACCTGCCCGGGGGTCGCCCCCGCGAGCCGCTGCTGGCCGAACTCCCGGCGCCGGTAGGTCGTCGCCGCGTACAGCGAGTTGATCAGCATGATGCAGGAGAAGACCACGATGATGCCGACGACCACGAGGTTCAGGGTTTCGAGGTTCTTGGCGTCGATGGACTTCGGGACTCCGGAAGCGTCGATGGCGTCGTTCTCGACGGCCTGCATGTAGAGGGTCGCCGTCGCCATGGCGGTGAAGAGGATCAACGGCATGAGGACACCGGACAGCTGCGCGGCACGCTCCCGCATGGTGCGTACGGCGAGGTAGCCGCTCGGGCCCGTCAGCGGAAGCCGGTCGAGCAGAACCCTTAGCAGCTTCGGCGAGAGCAGCGCGAAGCCGACCGCGAGCAGGATCGCGCCGTACGCGGCCGGTGCCATCAGTGCGGCGTCGGTCGAGGAGAACGCGAAGGTGGAGCAGACCGACAGACCGCCGAGGACCAGGGCGGCGCGGACGAAGAACGTCCGTCCCCTGCCCCGGGGTCCGGTCTTCCGGGTGGCCCGGCGCACCGCGAGGAACGCCGCGCCCGCCGCCGCGAGGACCGTGATGTCGATGCCCGAGAGCAGCGCGATCGTCCCGAAGGAGTGGTCGACGGACTCGGCGACCTGCCCGCTGTCCTTGAAGAGGTCGAGCAGCAGCCGTCCGCCGAGCATCGCGGGGCCGATCGCGAGCAGCGCGCCCACCAGGGCGACGGCCACCGACTCCCCCACGACCATCCGCTTGATCTGTGCCGGGGTCGCGCCGGAGCAGCGCAACAGCTCGATCTCGGCGGAGCGCTGACGGACGTTCACCGTCAGGGTGGAGGCGACGGCGAAGAACACCAGGAGGGTGCCGTAGCCGCCGACGACGCCCGCCGCGGTGGAGAGGGTCTCGGCGCTGGTGGCGTCGACGCCCTTCGCGCCCGCCGTGTCGTGCATCGAGTTGAAGGTCATGATGATCGCCGCGCCCAGGAAGGCGGACAGCAGCGTCGCGGCGAAGCGCCCGGGGCGCTGCCGGATGGAACGCATGGCCAGAGCGAACATGACGGTCACACCCCCGCCATCACGTCGTCGCCGAGGTGCGCGAGGCGCTCGGCCACCGCGTCCACGGTCGGCCGGTGCATCTCACCGGCGAGCCGGCCGTCCGCGAGGAACAGCACCGAGTCGGCATACGAGGCCGCCACCGGGTCGTGGGTCACCATGACGACCGTGCGGCCGTGGACCCGTACCGCCTCCTGGAGGAGCCGCAGGACGTCCCGCGCGCTGCGGGTGTCCAGGGCGCCGGTCGGTTCGTCGGCGAAGATCACGCTCGGCTCGGTGACCAGGGCGCGGGCGATGGCGACGCGCTGGCGCTGGCCGCCTGAGAGCTGGTCGGGCCGGTGGCCGAGGCGGTCGCCGAGGCCGACGGCGGTGAGGATCTCCTCCACCCGCGCCCGGTTCACGCGGCGGCGGGCGAGCTTGAGCGGCAGGATCGTGTTCTGGGCGACGGTGAGGGTGTCGAGCAGGTTGTACTGCTGGAACACGAAGCCGATCCGGTTGCGCCGGAACTTCGTCAGCTCGGCCTCGGTGCCGCCGGTCATCTCGGCGCCGTCGACCACGACGATGCCGCTGTCGGGCCGGTCGAGTCCGGCCGCGCACTGCAGCAGCGTGGACTTGCCGGATCCCGAGGGCCCCATCACCGCGGTGAACGTGCCGCGCGGCAGGGCGAGCGTCACCCCGTCCAGGGCGGTCACCGCGTTCTCCTCGCCCCCGTAGGTCTTGGTGACCTTGACCAGCCGCAGCGCCTCGGCGGCGGGGCCCGTGCCGTGCTCGTGGTTGCGTCGATCGGTTCGGCGAAACATCGTCATCAGCCTCCGTCGGGCACCGTCCGTGCCCCCCTGTCGGGCACTTCCTGTGCCCCGCGAAAGACGCTACGGAGAAGGCGGGGCGGGCACATTGGGCGCAGAACCCGTATCGGGGGGTGTACTCAGCGACACCTGTCCGGGCGGGAAAACCCGGTCCCGCCGAAGGCAAACCCCGGTCCTGGAGGCAATTCCGGGCTCCGCACCGCCCGGAACAGCGGACTTGTGGGGGGCATGACCACACGCATGCGTACCCTTTGCCTCCGCTTCGCCGCCCGTACGCCTCCGCTTGCTTGCATCGACGGCATGGACCACATCACGTTCCTTGTGGCCGTCGTCATCGTCACGGCCCTCGCCTTCGACTTCACCAACGGCTTCCACGACACGGCGAACGCGATGGCGACCTCCATCGCCACCGGCGCGCTGCGGCCCAGAACGGCGGTCCTGATCAGCGGCGTACTGAACGTCGTCGGCGCGTTCCTGTCCACCGAGGTCGCGAAGACGATCTCCGGCGGGATCGTGGACGACACCCTGGTGACACCGGGCATGATCTTCGCCGGCCTGGTCGGCGCGATCCTGTGGAACCTCGCGACCTGGCTTCTCGGGCTGCCGTCGAGCTCTTCGCACGCGCTGTTCGGCGGCCTCATCGGAGCCGTCTGGGTGGGCGCGGGCGAGCACGGTGTGCACTTCGACAAGGTCGTCGAGAAGGTGCTGATCCCGGCGGTCGCCTCGCCGCTGGTGGCGGGTGTGGCCGCGCTCATCGCGACGTACCTCGCGTACCGGATCACCGCACGGGCCCGGCAGAAGACGGTGACGAAGGGATTCCGGCTCGGGCAGATCGCCTCGGCGTCGCTGGTCTCTCTCGCGCACGGCACGAACGACGCGCAGAAGACGATGGGCGTCATCACGCTCACGCTGATCTCGGCCGGCGCGCTCGGTCACGACGCGGGGCCGCCCCTGTGGGTGATCGCGTCGGCCGGTCTCGCGATCGGTCTCGGTACGTATCTCGGCGGCTGGCGGATCATCCGGACGATGGGCAAGGGGCTGACCGACATCCAGTCGCCGCAGGGCTTCGCCGCGGAGGCCGCCTCCACGACGGTGATCCTGACCTCCGCGCACCTCGGTTTCGCGCTGTCGACCACGCAGGTGTGTTCCGGCGGCATTCTCGGTGCGGGCCTGGGCAGGCGTCTTGCCGAGGTGCGGTGGGGCACGGCGGGGCGGATGGTGGCGGCGTGGCTGATGACGCTTCCCGCCGCCGCGCTGGTCGGCGGTCTCTCCGCGAGCGTGGTGACGCACGGCGGGAACTTCGGCATCGTGGTGATCGCGCTCCTCGCGCTCGCCGTCGCCACCTTCATCGTCGTGATGTCGCGCCGCAACCCGGTGCACGCGTCCAACGTCAACGAGACCCACGAGGTCAGCGTCCGCGGCGCGGCCGCGACGCAGGTCTCCACCGCCGCCTGATTCGCCCCGGCCCTGGAGAGCAAGGAGAGTACGAACGATGCAGCTGGACTGGAGCGCCCTCGGCGAGGTCGCCGCGGTGAGTACCGGAGTCACGGTCGGAGTGGTCGTCGTCTTCGCCCTCGGCGTGCTGGGCCTGGCCCGCGCGGAGACCGCGCGGGAGGGCGACGGAGGCACCGACCCGGTGGGGCTCGGCGTGGCCGGGCTGTGTTTCCTCTCGTGCGCGGCCGTGGTGGCGTACGGGATCTATCTGATCGTGCCGCAGTTCCACTGATCCTCCCGGGGAGTAGAGATGACCGAGCTGCTGAGTGACATGCGCGTCGACTACACCGACCACGACGACCCGGTGCTGATCCGCCCCGACGGCAGCGCGGTGGACACCTGGCGCGAGAACTACCCGTACGAACAGCGCATGGAGCGCGGCGAGTACGACTGGCACAAGCGGCTGCAGCAGATCGAGCTGCTGAAGCTGCAGAGCTGGATCAAGGAGACCGGGCGCCGGCTCGTCGTCGTCTTCGAGGGACGGGACGCGGCCGGCAAGGGCGGCACGATCAAGCGCTTCACCGAGCACCTCAACCCGCGCGGTGCCCGGGTGGTGGCCCTGGAGAAGCCGACGGAACGCGAGCGCGGACAGTGGTACTTCCAGCGGTACGTCGAGCATCTGCCGACGGCCGGGGAGATCGTGCTGTTCGACCGGTCCTGGTACAACCGGGCCGGTGTGGAGCGGGTGATGGGCTTCTGCACGGGCGACGAGTACCGGCGCTTCATGCGGCAGGCACCCGCGTTCGAGCGGATGCTCGTCGACGACGGCGTGGACCTGGTGAAGTTCTGGTTCTCGGTGTCGCAGGGCGAGCAGCGCACCCGGTTCACGATCCGGCAGGTCGACCCCGTACGGCAGTGGAAGCTCAGCCCCATGGACCTCGCGTCCCTCGACCTCTGGGACGACTACACCGCCGCCAAGGTCGCCATGTTCCGCGAGACGGACACCGAGCAGGCCCCGTGGACCGTGGTGAAGAGCAACGACAAGAAGCGGGCCCGCGTGGAGGCCATGCGCAGCGTGCTGGCCCGCTTCGACTACACGGGCAAGGACGACGAGGTGGTCGGAAAGCCGGACCCCCGGATAGTCGGCGCGGCGGCGACCCTGCTGGAGGCGGGCGAGGACGACGAGTTGCAGGAGGGCTGGTAGGGGGCCCGCGGAGGAGCGCCTGGCCGGGCGCCGGGCTCTCGCAGGAGTCCCGGCCGGCCGCCGGGAGGGGCTCCGGGGTGGCGGGCAGCCGTCCGAAGGCACACGGGGACGTACGGGGACGCCTCAGCCCCCGCTGCCCCCGTCGCCGCTCACCGTGAACCCGATCGCCGACCCCCCGCCCTCCCGGCGCCGGGCGAACGGCCCGCCGCCGTGGGCGGTCGCCACCTCGCGGACGATCGACAGTCCGAGCCCGGAGCCGGGCAGGCTCCGGGCGTCCGGCGCGCGGTAGAAGCGGTCGAAGACCCGGTCGAGGTCCTCCTCGGCGATACCGGGCCCGCGGTCGAGGACCTCGACGCGGACGGCAGCCCCCGTGTCGGCACCGGCACCCGTCACCACAGGCGTCCCCGCCCCCGTCACCACGATGTCGATCGGCTCGCTCCCGCCCCGGTCGAACTTCGCGGCGTTGTCCACGAGGTTGGACAGCGCCCGCTGCAGCGCGCCGGGCCGGCCGTCGACCACCGTGTCGCCGGACACCCGCACCGAGACGGCCCGCCCCGTCCGCCGCCGCGCCGCCACCGCCACGTCCTCGGCGATGTCGGCGAGGGCCACCCGCTGGAGCGGCTCCCGGTCCGACTGGCCGGCCGCGAGATCGACCAACTCGTTGACCAGGTCGGTGAGTTCGCGGGACTCCTGGGCGAGGTCGGCGACGAGCTCCCCGCGGACGGCGGGCGGGAGCTCGTCGATCCGGCGGAGCATCGAGATGTTGGTGCGCAACGAGGTCAGGGGCGTACGGAGTTCATGGCCCGCGTCCTGGACGAGGCGCCGCTGGTCCTCCTCGGACTGGGCGAGGCGGCCCAGCATGCGGTCGAAGGAGCGCCCGAGCCGCGCCACCTCGTCGTATCCGGCGACCGGCACCTGGATGCCGAGCCGCCCGGTGCGGGCCACGTCCTCGGCGGCCCCGGCGAGCCGGACGAGCCGCGAGGTGATGCGCCGGGCCAGCCACCAGCCGAAGAGACCGGCGGCGATCACGACGGCCCCCACCAGCAGGACGGTCCGCTGCTGGAGTTCGCGCAGCAGGTCCTCGGTGTCGCTGAACTCCTGCGCGATCTGCACCGCGCCCCGCCCGTCGCCGAGCGAGACCGTGGCCACCCGGTACATGCCGTCGCCGACGTCGACGTCACGGTGTTCCACCAGTTGGCCGGCCGTCCGCGCGGCCGCGGTCCGCCTGTCGTCGGCGCCGACGGGCAGTGCCGGATGGCCCCGGTCGACGACCGACGCGTCCGGCCCGAGGACCTGCACGACCGTGCCGCTGGGCCTGATCAGTTCGTCGCGCGGACCGCCGTCGGCGTCGGCGGTGGCGAAGTCGGCGGGGGTCAGCGCACTGTGGCGCACCTCGTCGAGCAGGTCCTGGACGACGCCCTCGAACACGGTCTGCTGGTCGACGCGTACGAGCCGGGCGGCGGCGTCGTACGACAGGAACCCGACGAGGACGGTGACGGCGGCCGCCACCGCCGCGAACGACACCGTGAAGGTGGTGCGCAGCGAGGACAGCCGGGCGCGGGCCACCCACCGCCTCAGGCGCGCGCCGCCGGGCCCGCCGGAGCGCACTCAGTCCTCCCTCAGCACGTACCCCACACCACGCACCGTGTGGATCAGGGAGGGCGCGCCCGGCTCGTCGAGCTTGCGCCGCAGGTAGCCGACGTACACGGCGAGGTTCTTGGAGCCGGGCCCGAAGTCGTAGCCCCAGATGCGGTCGTAGATGGTGGTGTGGTCGAGGACGATGCCCGCGTTGCGGACGAGCAGTTCCAGCAGGTCGAACTCGGTGCGGGTGAGCTCGACCTCGTGCGGGCCCCGCCAGACGCGGCGCGCCTGCGGATCGATGCGCAGACCCGCTGCGGCGATCTGGCCGTCGGGCATGCGCGGCGGTTCACTGGGTACGTCGACGGGGGCGCCCGTACGCCGGAGCAGGGCCCGGAGCCGGGCGAAGACCTCCTCGACGTCGAACGGCTTTACCACGTAGTCGTCGGCGCCCGCGTCCAGACCGGCGATGCGGTCCGCGGTCTCGACGAGTGCGGTGAGCATCAGGATCGGGGTGCGGTTGCCCTCCGCACGCAGCACGCGACAGACCTGGAGGCCGTCGATGCCCGGCATCATCACATCGAGAACGAGCACGTCGGGTGGGGTGCGGTGGGCCTGCGCGAGCGCCTCGACGCCGTCGGCGACCGCCGTGACCGCGTATCCCTCCAGGGTCAGGGCCCGCTCCAGGGCATGGCGGATCGCGCGGTCGTCCTCGGCGAGCAGCAGATTCTGGGGCACGGGACCAGTCTGCCAAGCCCCGCGGAACGTACTACCTGCTGGAGAGGGGTACGGCCGGGCCTCTTACCCGGCTCTCACCCTGCCGGGACCGGTGGCTTACCTCGCCCCGCCACTGTGTCCCCGATGCCGGGGGCGAGCGCCGCGACGGGGAGGCAGCGCACCGCATGAAACGTAGGGAGACCACCGAACGCATGAGGATCGTGTTCCTTCTGCACAACGCGTACGCCATCGGGGGGACCGTCCGCACCACGCTCAACCTCGCGGCGGCGCTCGCCGGGCGGCACGACGTCGAGATCGTGTCGATGAGGCGGCACCGGGACGAGCCGAGGTTCACCGTCGACCCGCGGATCACGGTGGTCCCGCTGGTGGACGAACGGGACGGCAGCCGGGACCTCAGGGACCCGTCCTACGCCCGGCCGGCCGTCGACTTCCCCGCCTCCGACAAGCGCTACGAGCAGTACACGCGGCTCACCGACCTGCGCGCCCGCGACTATCTGGAGGGCTGCGACGCGGACGTGGTGATCGGCACGCGGCCCGGCGTCAACGTGTACGTGGCCCGGTTCGCCCCGCGCCGGGCACTGCGCATCGCCCAGGAGCATCTGCGGCACGACTCGCACAGCAAGCGGCTGCAGCGGGTCCTGGCCCGCGCCTACCGCTCGCTGGACGCGGTGGTGACGACGACGGAGGCGGACGCGGAGGTGTACCGGCGGCGGATGCCGCTGCCGGGCGTACGGGTCGCCGCGGTGCCGAACATGGTGCCCGCGCCGCAGGGCCTCACCCGCGACGGGACGACGAAGGTGATCACCGCGGCCGGCCGTCTCGTCCGCGGCAAACGCTTCGACCTGCTGATCGAGGCCTTCTCCGCGGTCGCCTCGAAGGAACCCGACTGGCGGCTGCGGATCTTCGGCGGCGGCCCCGAGCGGGAGCACCTCCAGCACCTGATCGACGGCCTGGGCCTGGCCGGGCACGCCCGCCTCATGGGTCCGCGTACGCCGATCGAGGCGGAGTTCGCCAAATCGGCGATGGTGGTCTCGGCCTCGGACGCCGAGTCGTTCGGGATGACCCTGGTCGAGGCGATGCGCTGCGGAGTACCGGTGATCAGCACGGACTGCCCACTGGGCCCCGCCGAGATCATCACGGACGGCGTCGACGGCCGTCTGACACCCGTGGGCGACGCCCGCTCCCTCGCCGAGGCGATGCACGACCTGATCACGGACGAGCCTCTGCGCCAAGCGATGGGCGAGGCGGCGCTGCGAAGCTCCCGCCGCTACGACGCCGCCCCGGTCGTCGACCGCTACGAGGCCCTGTTCACCGAACTCACGGCAACCCGCACCCGCCGCGCCTGGATCCGGGGCCGGGTCCGCGCCGTGGGCTGGGCCCGCCGCCAGACGCGCCGCCTCCGCCGCACACCGAACGGCCGGACCCCCACCATCAACAGCACGAGACCCGCGGGCCCGTGACGCCCGGGGGTCCCGCCCTCCGAGCACGACCGGAGCGCCCGAGGGGTCGGTCGTCACTCACAACAGACGCCGGACGAGGGCGTCACATCCAGTACGCCGGGCGGCCCACACGGGTTCCCAGTCCCCCAGGACCACCCGGCCCCCGCACCGGCCCGCTCGGCTTCCCGGGCCAGTGCCACGGGCCGCCCGCTTTCGCACGGCGGGCGGCCCGTGGGGGGAACCTCGCCGAAGAAGACCGGGGTGCCCACAGACTCGCCCGGCCGGCCGGAGGACGCCCCCAGCACCCCCGGCCGGCCGGTGCGGCAACACCACGAGCCCTACTCGCTACTCGGGTCGCAACGCGGCGAGTTGCTGCTCGAAGGGAACGACCTCGAAGCCACCCCCACGTACGAGATCCCCCGCACCCTGCGCCGGCACATGCACAGGCGCAGGCACAGAAGCCGACGCCGACGCAGCCCGGCCCGCCGCCGGCCCGGTCATCAACCCCGCCAGCTCCCCCGCGGCCCGATCGATCCGCTCAACGAGCCCCTCGGCCCCCCAGTCCTCCGAAGCCGCGTACACCCCGGTCGGCACGACCACCGCCCGCAGATACGCGAACAGCGGCCGCAGCGCATGCTCCAGGACCAGCGAATGACGAGCCGACCCCCCGGTCGCCGCGATCAGCACGGGCTTCCCGGTCAGCGCCTCCGGGTCCAGCACGTCGAAGAAGGACTTGAACAGACCGCTGTACGAGGCGGAGAACACCGGCGTGACGACGATCAGCCCGTCCGCCGACGCCACCGCGTCCAGGGCGGCACCCAGCGCGGGCCCGGGAAAGCCGGTGGTGAAGTTGTGCGCGATCTCGACCGCGAGGTCCCGCAGCTCCACCACCCGGACGTCCGCCGAGGTGCGCCCGGCGGTCGCGTTGGCCAGCCGGTCACCCAGCAGCCGCGTGGACGACGGAACACTCAGCCCCGCCGAAACGACGACGAGCTTCATGACGAGGACCCCTCCTTGTCGACACTGGCACCGGCACCGGCCGCTGCCGCGGCAGCAACCCGCGCCGCATGCGTCGGCGCCTCCGGCACCCCGGCCGGACGCCGCTTCGCGAACTCCTCGCGCAGCACGGGCACGACCTCCTCGCCCAGCATGTCGATCTGTTCCAGCACGGACTTCAGCGGCAGCCCGGCATGGTCCACGAGGAACAACTGACGCTGGTAGTCACCGGCGTACTCCCGGAAGCCCAGCGTCTTCTCGATCACCTGCTCGGGCGAGCCGACCGTCAGCGGAGTCTGCTCGGTGAAGTCCTCCAGCGACGGGCCGTGCCCGTACACCGGCGCGTTGTCGAAGTACGGCCGGAACTCCCTGACCGCGTCCTGCGAGTTCCTGCGCATGAACACCTGCCCGCCGAGCCCGACGATCGCCTGCTCCGCCGTGCCGTGCCCGTAGTGCGCGTACCGCGACCGGTACAGCTCGACCATCCGCTTGGTGTGGTCGGCCGGCCAGAAGATGTTGTTGTGGAAGAACCCGTCGCCGTAGTACGCGGCCTGCTCGGCGATCTCCGGCGAGCGGATCGAGCCGTGCCAGACGAACGGCGGCACGCCGTCCAGCGGCCGGGGCGTCGACGTGAACGACTGCAGCGGCGTACGGAACTTGCCCTCCCAGTCGACGACGTCCTCGCGCCACAGCCGGTACAGCAGCGCGTAGTTCTCGACGGCGAGGTTGATGCCCTGCCTGATGTCCTGCCCGAACCAGGGGTAGACAGGACCGGTGTTGCCGCGCCCCATCATCAGGTCCACGCGGCCGTCCGCCAGATGCTGGAGCATCGCGAAGTCCTCGGCGATCTTCACCGGGTCGTTGGTGGTGATGAGGGTGGTGGAGGTGGAGAGGATGAGGTTCTCGGTGCGCGCGGCGATCCAGCCGAGCATGGTGGTCGGCGACGACGGCACGAACGGCGGGTTGTGGTGCTCACCGGTCGCGAAGACCTCGAGCCCGACCTCCTCGGCCTTCTGCGCGATGGCGACCATGGCCTTGATCCGCTCGTGCTCGGACGGCACACGACCCGTGGTGGGGTCCGGCGTGACGTCACCGACGCTGAAGATCCCGAACTGCATGGCTGCCTCATCCTCCGCAGGTTGTTTACGATTCAACTATACCCGCCAACGATGAACCCCGCGGAGCTATTCCCCGGCCACACGCGCCCGGGCCGTTGTCAGTGCCCCGTCCTACCATCCCGATATGGCCGCCCCACGCCGTGACACAAACCGTGACGCCGACCGCGACACCAGAGGCATCGTCGACCCCGCGGAGTTCCTCGCGCGCGTGGACTTCCGCCGCCCCGAGCCCGCCGGGCCCCTCCGTCGTCACGTGGAGCACTACTGGCTGATCGACTGGGACCTCCCCGAGCCGTACGTCTCCCATGTGGTCCCGCACCCCGCGGTCCACATCGTCTTCCAGCAGTTCGAGGGCCGTGACCCGTTCGTCGAGGTCGCTGGCATCCAGCTCGGGCTCTTCACACAGAAGCTGGAGGGGCGGGGCCGGGTGTGCGGCATCAAGTTCCGGCCCGGGGGCTTCCACCCCTTCGCACCGCGGCACCCGGTGTCCGACTGGACGGGCAGACGCCTTGCCCTGGCCGAGGCGCTCCCCACCGCCCAGGCCGACCTCGACGCCGTGCTCACCCCGCCCGACGAGACCGACCGCGTGGCCGCGCTCGACACCTTCCTGCTCGGCCTGGCCCCGGCCCCCGACCCCCGCGCCGACCGGGCGGCGGCCCTGGTCGACCTCATCCGCACCGACCGCACGATCCGCCGCGTCGCCGACTTCGCCCACGCCCAGGGCATGACGGTACGAGCGATGCAGCGCCTCTTCTCCACCTACGTCGGCGTCGGCCCCAAGTGGATCATCCTCCGCTACCGCATCCACGAGGCCCTGGAGCACGCCGGGTCCGCCCCCTCCACCGACTGGGCCACCCTCGCGGCAGACCTCGGCTACGCGGACCAGGCCCACCTGATCCGCGACTTCACCGCGACGGTGGTGGTACCCCCGACGGCGTACACCCAGAGCACGCACTGAGGGCACCGAGGGGATGCGGGGGCGCCTCTCAAGGAGCGGGCGCCGTGAGCCCCTTCAGGAGCGCGGGCGCCGTGAGCCTCTCCAAGGGCGCGGAGGCTGTGAGCCCCTTCAGGCACGCGGGCGCCGTGTCTGCATGCGACTCCGCCGCGTGGGCGCGACCAGCCCCCACCCACCCGCAGCCAAACCACAACCGCCTCCTACAAAACCCTCAGGGAACCAGCACCACCCGCCCCCGAACCCCACCCTCCTCCAGCCGCGCATGCGCCTTCGCCACCTCGGCGAGCGGGACGACCTCGGCGACCCGAACCGTGAGAACCCCCGCATCGACCAGCCCCACCAACTCCGCAAGCCGCACCCCGTCCCCGACAACCTCCACCGTCCCGACCCGCACCCCCCGCACGGCCGCAGGCGAGGCCCCCGGAATGACCCCGACGTACACACCCCCGTCCCGCACCCACTCCAGCGCGTCCCCGCCGAGAACCGCCGCGTCCAGAACCGCATCCACACTGCCCGCCCCCACGGCACCCGCCGTGAACCGGGACGCCCCCAGCGACCGTACGAGCTCCTCGTCGGACTCCCGGGCGAGCGCGGTCACGGATATCCCCCGACGGGCGGCGAGCTGGATCGCGTAACCGCCCACGGCACCGGCCGCACCCGTCACCAGCAGACTCTGTCCGGGCCCGACGTCCAGCAGATCCAGCGCCTGGGCCGCGGTGAGGGCGTTCAGCGGCAGGGCGGCCGCGTGCACCGCGTCGACCGAGGTGGGCGCCCCGGCCACCGCGCCGGCGTCCACGACGACGTAATCGGCGTGCGTACCAAAGGACTTGAACAGACCCTCGTGGAGTGCGACCACCTCGTCGCCCACCGTCCAGCCGGCGGCCCGAGCCCCGACCGCGTCCACCGTCCCGGCGACGTCCCAGCCGAACCCGAGCCGCTCACCCGCGCCCCCGCCCCCTGCCCCGAACGCGCCCGCCCGGACCTCCGCGTCGACCGGGTTCAGTGCCGCGGCCGCGACCTTGATCCGCACCTGCCCGGCCGCCGGCTCCGGCACGTCCGTCTCGACAAGCTCCACGGCCTCCGGACCGCCGAACGCCGTAACGACTGCTGCACGCATGGAACTCTCCCATTTGTAGGCAATTGCAGGGCTATCTGCCCTGTTGCAACAACCCTAGGAAGAGCTACTCTCTTTTGGTAAGTAGGCACCTGAAGGTGCGTATGTCACCCGGAGGTGAGCGGACGATGGCGACCAGGACCGCGGCCGAGCGGCGCGAACAGGCACGGGTCGAGTACGACGCGTTCCTCAAGAGCTGCCCGACCAACCAGTTGCTCGACCGGATCAGCGACAAGTGGGTCAGCCTCGTCGTCGCGGCACTCGCCGCGGGCCCGATGCGCTACAGCGACCTCGGCCGCAAGATCGCGGGAGTCAGCCCCAAGATGCTGACGCAGACGCTACGTTCACTGGAGCGCGACGGCATCGTGACGCGCACCGTGACCCCGTCCGTGCCCGTCCGCGTCGACTACGAACTCACACCGCTCGGCACGAACCTGAGCTGCCTGCTCACCGCCGTGAAGGACTGGGCGGAGCTGCACATCGAGGAGGTCAACGAGGCGCGCGAGCGTTACGACACATCGGAGTCGTGACCGCCACCGCCCGCCCCGGTACGAGACCAAGCCCGCCCGCCCCCGTACGGGACCAAGCCCGCCGGAGCTCGCCGGAAGACACCGGAATCCGCTAGAAGACATACGTGTCCCCGGTGTCCAGCACCAGCACCTCCTGCCGGTCGTTGTGATGGTTGCGATCCACCGCACCGCCGCCCCACACCGTGTCGATGCCCAGCGTCACCTCCGAGGGCGCCCCCCTCAGCCGTACGGTCATGGTGATCGTCTCCCCCCACCCGTCCGCCGGCAGCGCCCCCGTCCGGCACATCACCGTCCGCACCTCCGTCCGTGCGCACCCGGCCGGCAGCCCCTGCTCGTCCGCGAGCGGCACCGACCACCGCAGCCGTACGGTCGCCTCCGCGACACCGGAGGGACCGTGGTTCTGCGGGGTCATCCGCAGGTCCACGCGTCCGCCGGTCATCGACAGATGCCCGTGATAGGCGAGATCGGCCTCGGGCGCCACGGCAGGTGCCGGCGCGGCCGCCACAGTGGCAGCAGCAGTGGCGGTTGCAGCCGGAGAGGCCACAGCCACCACCACGGCCGCGCCCAGCCCACAAAGAATCCGCATGTGTCATGTCCTCCGCGTCGACCCGTGTGTCTCCGTACGTCGACGGATGTATGCCACCTGGGCCGCACGACAGGCGCCGCCCATCAGGTGAGAGGGCGGTCGGGAGGAGCCGGGAAGGAGCGCTCAGGCCAACAGCTCTTCGGGCAGCAGCCCCAGCTGTCCGAGGAAGTCCATCTGGTCGAAGTAGAGCCGGTAACTGGCGATCCGGCCGTCCGCGTCGACGGTCGCGAAGTCGACCCCGCGAACCCTGATCTCCTTCTGGGTGGGCGGCAGCGACTCCCCGGAGGGCAGCACCAGCGGCCCTGTGTTCCTGCCACTGAAGAAGCCCTCGTCGACGGCGGTGTCGCCGATCTCGTACGAGTGCACCGTCTCGAACGTCGCCTCCGGGACCGCCTCCGTCATGTGCCGCCAGTACTCGACGATGTTGTCGCGCCCGTGGATCTCTCCGTCGTCGGGCGTGAAGGCGACCGCGTCCGCCGCGTAGAGCTCGGCGATGACCTTGAGATCCTGGTTCGTGGTCAGTGCCTCCGTGAGCCGGTCCATGACCTCACGTGCCTGTCCCATGATCCACCTCCTGAGCAGGGGATCACCCACCTCGATTTTCCCACCGGATCCGCCCCCGTGCACCAGGTCACCGACCGGCCGTACACCCCGCCCGCCTATCCTGGCCGGTGAAGCAATCGACCGTACGAGCGAGCGGCGGCCCGGCACCACGGCCGCGCCCGCCCCCTCCCCCGAGGAGCAGCCCATGACCGCCGCCCCATCCGCCGCGCCCTCCGCCGCCTCCCGCATCGCCGTCGTCACCGGCGCGAGCAGCGGAATCGGCGCCGCGACGGCCAGGCAGCTGGCGGCCGCGGGCTACCGCGTCGTCCTCACCGCCCGCCGCAAGGACCGCATCGAGGCGCTCGCGGAGGAGATCGAAGCGGCGGGCGGCCAGGCGACGGCGTACACGCTGGACATCACGGACCGGGCGGCCGTCGACGAGTTCGCCACCGCCTTCAGGACGATCGGCGTCCTCGTCAACAACGCGGGCGGCGCGCTCGGGGCCGACCCGGTCGCGTCCGGCGACCCGGCCGAATGGCGCCAGATGTACGAGACGAACGTCATCGGCACGCTGAACATCACCCAGGCCCTCCTCCCCGCCCTGACCGCGAGCGGCGACGGCACGGTGGTCGTCGTCTCCTCGACCGCCGGACACGGCACGTACGAGGGCGGCGCGGGCTATGTGGCCGCCAAGCACGGCGAGCACGTCCTGGCCGAGACCCTCCGCCTGGAGATCGTCGGCACCCCGGTCCGCGTCATCGAGATCGCCCCCGGCATGGTCAGGACGGACGAGTTCGCCCTGACCCGCTTCGGCGGCGACTCCGAGAAGGCCTCGAAGGTCTACGCCGGCGTGGCGGAGCCGCTGACCGCCGAGGACGTCGCCGACACCATCACGTGGACGGTCACCCGCCCCTCCCACGTCAACATCGACCTCCTGGTCGTCCGCCCCCGCGCGCAGGCCTCCAACACGAAGGTCCACAGGGAGCTGTAGTGCCGGACGCCGACCACCCGGCCCAGGAACAGCCCGCCGCGGAACCGCCCGCCCGGGACCGGGAACAACGCCGCCTGGCCCAGGAGAAGAAGGACGAACGCTACGTCTGGTGGTACCTCGCGTACTTCCTCTTCGGCATCCACCTCGTGGCGTTCGTGATGATCTACGCGGTGACCCACGCGAAGTAGGCCCGGACCGGTGCCCTGTGACGTCGGACGGTCCGTCATCGGATCCGCTCAACCGGCCTCGACGAGCCACCGGATCCCCTCACCCGCCACCGCCCCGACGCCATTTCTCCCGCACGCCCTGGTAGTCGACCACGAAGATCCCTTCCTCCCTGAGGAGTTCACGGGCTTCGGCCGAGACGAGGAACTCATGGTCGCTCTGCCGGACCCGCCACCCCTCGGGATCAACCGCCCGCGACTGCGCGTCCCCCGGCCCCGGATGCACGGCCCACTCGCTCAGCCCGACCGGAAGCTCCCGCAACAGCCGCGCGTACCGCTCCGCCTTGCCGTCGAGCGGCAGCGAGAAACTGTCGAGAAAGTCATGATCGACAACGGGCAGCCCGCGTACTCGCTGCCGTCCGGCCTCCCCCCAAACCCGCACGGCGAGCCCGTACTCCCTTGCCAGGGCCACGGTCAGCTCGAAAATATCGCCGCGCCCGCCATCGAGCAGGCAGTGCCAGTCAAGATGGGTCGGCTCCAGCCCACCCCGTACGACGGTCTCGACCTGGGCCCGGAACTCCACCTCGACATCCTCGATCCGAGCCCGCGCCATCAACTCCGAACTCCGCTCGGGCGTATAGAGCTCCCCGCGCTCATCGACCAGGGACCCCACATCCGCCCGCGGCGCAACAGGCCCCCGCCCACTCCGCGCCCCCACCTCACACACCAGCGAGAGATGCACCCCGAACGACACCTCGGGCCGCTCCCGCAACAACCGCATGGCCTCTTCGGTCCCACCACAGGGCACCATCAAGCTGCACGACCGGGCGATCCCTCTCTCGATCGCCTCGACAACGGCGGCATTGATCCCCCGATGCATCCCAAAGTCATCACAATTGACAATGAGGACACGCGCATCAGCGGGGAAACCCAACAACTCACTGGCCGGCAATGGAAGTTCCCGTCGTCGCAATGAAAAAATGAGGCCCGGGCCGACAACAGCCCGGGCCCCACCAATGAGTTCAGCCCTTCACGCACACAACCTGCTTCAGCTTCGCCACGACCTCCACGAGGTCGCGCTGCTGATCGATGACCTGCTCGATCGGCTTGTACGCGCTCGGGATCTCGTCCACGACGCCGGAGTCCTTGCGGCACTCCACACCCTGCGTCTGCTCCTCCAGATCCTTTGTCGAGAAGCGACGCTTGGCGGCGTTACGGCTCATGCGCCGGCCCGCCCCGTGCGAGGCCGAGTTGAAGGCCTTCTCGTTGCCGAGGCCCTTCACGATGTACGAACCCGTGCCCATCGAGCCCGGGATGATCCCGTACTCGCCGGAGCCCGCGCGGATCGCGCCCTTGCGGGTGACCAGCAGGTCCATGCCCTCGTACCGCTCCTCGGCCACGTAGTTGTGGTGCGCGCTGATCTCCGGCTCGAAGGTCGGCTTCGCCTTCTTGAACTCCTTGCGGACCACGTCCTTCAGGAGCGCCATCATGAGCGTTCGGTTGTACTTCGCGTACTCCTGCGCCCAGAACAGATCGTTGCGGTACGCCGCCATCTGCGGGGTGTCCGCGATGAACACGGCGAGGTCGCGATCGACCAGACCCTGGTTGTGCGCGAGCTTCTGCGCAATGCCTATGTGGTACTCGGCCAGTTCCTTGCCGATGTTCCGGGAGCCGGAGTGCAGCATCAACCAAACAGAACCGGTCGTATCCGTGCACACTTCGACGAAGTGGTTCCCCGATCCGAGCGTTCCCATCTGCTTCGTGGCTCGCTCCTGACGGAATTTGACCGCTTCGGCCACACCGTCGAACCGCCCCCAGAAGTCGTCCCACCCCGCAGTAGCCAGCCCATGGAACCCTCCAGGATCCACCGGGCTGTCATGCATCCCCCGCCCCACAGGAATGGCCTGCTCGACCTTCGACCGCAGTCGGGAAAGGTCCCCCGGCAGGTCATTGGCCGTCAGGGACGTCCTGACCGCGGACATCCCGCAGCCGATGTCGACCCCGACCGCCGCAGGACACACGGCCCCCTGCATGGCGATCACGGAACCGACCGTCGCGCCCTTGCCGAAGTGGACGTCGGGCATGACGGCGAGGCCCTTGATCCAGGGGAGCGTCGAGACGTTGCGGAGCTGCTGCATCGCCACGTCCTCGACCGACGCCGGGTCCGCCCACATGCGGATCGGAACCTTCGCGCCCGGCACTTCCACGTACGACATCTCGTCCTCATTCCCCCGAAAAACAAACAGAAGTCACAAATCGCAAAACCGGCGCCAAGGTCAACGTTTGGGACAACGGACCGGCGTCCACGGCAGTGCGTGCGATACACATTGTCTCCAGGAGCCGCCCCCGCGCGGCAACTGAATAACCAACGCACAACCACAGGACACCCCGGTCGCGCGCCCAGCGCGGCGACCCGTCGAGAGGAGCCCCACCGTGCAGCGGAAGGCGTACGTACCCGGCGTCGCCGCGCTCCTCGCGGTGCTGCTGGCCGGCTGCACCGGTGGATCGGGCGACGACGACGGCACGACCGACCCGAAGCCGGGCGAATCGGCCACGACGCCGACCGCGGCGCAGCCCGGCAAGTACCGCACGCTCCCCGAGCCGTGCGCCGCCGTCTCGCACAGCTCGCTGGACTCGCTGCTGCCGGGCATCAAGCAGGTCACGGACGAGGAGCAGCGCGAGAAGGCGTACGAGGGCACGGCGACGCAGACGTACGACACGGACCGCAAGGTCGGCTGCCGCTGGAAGGCGCAGTCGACCGGGGCGACGGATCATCTGCTGGTGGACTTCGAGCGGGTGGTCTCGTACGACAACGCGGTCAGCGACGACGACCGTGCGACGGAGATCTACCTGACGCGGGAGACGTCGGCGGACCTTCCGGAGCCGGTCGCCTCGTCGGAGTCGTCAGAGGCATCGGAGCCGTCGGACTCATCGGATTCGTCCGAGTCGCCCGAGTCGCCCGAATCATCCGGCTCGTCCTCCGACGGGAGCGGATCCCCCTCGGGCGACTCCGGTTCCGGTCCGAGCTCCAGCGCCTCGGACGCGGAGAGCGGCTCCGCCACGCCCTCCGACGGCTCCACCCCGTCCGCCCTCCAGCCCCGCACGCTCGACGACCTGGGCGACGAGGCGTTCCTGGACGACGCCCTGAGCAGCACCCGGCAGCGCACGGTGACTGTGGTGTTCCGCACGTCCAACGTGGTCGTGACGATCCAGTACGACGAGCAGCCGGCGACCACGACCGACGTCCCGAGCAGCAAGGACATGCAGGACAGAGCGCGGAAACTGGCGGGTCAGCTCGCCGGGACGTTCAACGACTAGGGGCTCCCGGCAGGGGTTTCGGGCTGGGCGGAACCCGAGTCACCCGTGTCCCGTTCGGCGTACCGTGGCCCCTCGGACCCGACCGAGTGCGGCCGACCGAGGACGCGGCCGTTCGCACGCACACCCAGCGTCTTGAGTGAAGGAACCATGCACCGACCCGCACAGCGCCAGCGTCAGCGACTCACCCGCATCCTTGTCGGCGCGGCCGCCGTCCCGATGATGCTCGTCGCCTCCGGCTGCTCCTCGGACTCCGGCGACGACGCGAAGAAGGACTCAGGCGCCTCGGCGTCGTCCTCCGCGACGGAGGCGGGCTCGGTGGTGAAGGAGGCCGCGTACGCGAAGCTTCCCGAGCCCTGCAAGGTGTTCTCGTCGAAGACGCTGCAGGAAATGGTCCCGAAGGGCGCCAAGTCCAACAAGGAGGGCGAGTCGGGCGACGCGGACACGCGCGGCAACTGCTCCTGGAACAGCCTGGACAACAACGGCGTGGACGGTTCGCAGTTCCGCTGGCTGAACGTGTCCCTGCTGCGTTTCGAGTCGGACGCGACCCGCGGTACGGGCGAGAAGCTGGCCTCGGAGTACTTCGCCAAGCACGCCGAGGACGCGCGCTCGGTCGAGGGTGCGAAGGACACCAAGTCGCAGCCGCTGACGGGGATGGGCAACGAGGCGACGCTGGTGACGTACGACCTGAAGAAGAAGGAAGGCACCTTCAAGCAGCAGACGGTCGTGACGCGGGTCGAGAACGTCGTCGTGACGCTCGACTACAACGGCGCGGGTCTGGCGGGCGACAAGGCCCCGAAGGTGGCCGATCTGACGAAGGCGGCGGAGGAGGCCGCCAAGGAGGCCGTGGAGGCGGTCCGGACGGCGAACGGGGCCGGCGGCGGCTCCGCGTCCGGCGGCAGTACGGCGCCGAGCAAGAGCCCGAGTCCGAGCAAGAGCGCGGGCCAGGGCTCGGACCTCGGCAAGGATTCGGGAACGAGCAAGAGCCCGAGCAAGTCGTCCACGAAGAAGAGCTGACGGCCGTTCCGGCAATCCGGCCGGGGCCCAACTCGCGGCCGGACCAGGACATTTGCAGCGGCCCGGCCTCTTTGGGGGCCGGGCCGCTGCCGTACTGCGCGCCCGGAGCCCGTACACATGTGCCACTCTGTTGCGCGCAACAGGTCGTCATGGGAGGGGAGTACGGGTGTCCGCGCCTATGGAGCTCACGAAGACGCACCGGATTCTCATCGGGGTGGTCGTCTTCGGAGCCGTCGTCATCGCCGGAATCGGCTTCGCCGGTTCGTACGCCGCGGTGCGCGAACTCGCCCTCCAGAAGGGCTTCGGGAAGTTCAGCTACGTCTTCCCGATCGGTATCGACGCGGGAATCTGTGTCCTGCTCGCGCTCGATCTGCTCCTGACCTGGATCAGGATCCCGTTCCCGCTGCTGCGCCAGACGGCGTGGCTGCTGACGGCGGCGACGATCGCGTTCAACGGCGCGGCCGCGTGGCCGGACCCGCTGGGTGTCGGGATGCACGGTGTCATCCCGATCCTGTTCGTGGTCTCCGTGGAGGCGGCGCGGCACGCGATCGGCCGGATAGCGGACATCACGGCCGACAAGCACATGGAGGGCGTGCGCCTCACCCGCTGGCTGCTGTCCCCGCTCCCCACGTTCCTCCTCTGGCGCCGGATGAAGCTGTGGGAGCTGCGCTCCTACGAGCAGGTCATCAAGCTGGAGCAGGAGCGTCTCGTCTACCAGGCCCGGCTGCGTTCGCGCTTCGGCCGTGCCTGGCGCCGCAAGGCGCCGGTCGAGTCCCTGATGCCGCTGCGGCTGGCGCGTTACGGCGTGCCCCTGGCGGAGACGGCCCCTTCCGGTCTGGCCGCGGCGGGCATCGAGCCGGCGCTGCTGCCTCCGGCGCCGCAGCCCGCCCTGGAGCCGGTCAACGCGGATTCGGGCCGTCACACCCCCGAGACCGCGTACGCCGTACCGAACGACGCCGCACGTGCCCGGATGCAGCGTCCCACTCCCGAGGGCGACGAGCCCCCCGAGCAGCCGGACTATGCCGAGGCGCAGAATCAGTGGCTGCATGCCCGGGACCCCCAGTCCATCGAGTACCAGGGCGGCTACGACCCGACGTACGACCCGGAGGCCGCGTACGCCGAGTGGTACGGGGAGCAGCAGGCCGAACAGTTCGAGAACCAGCGGCGGTTCGAGGACCCGCGGCAGTTCGAGGACCCGCGGCAGTTCGAGCAGGAGACGTTCCCGCAGCAGTTCGAGGAGCCGCCGGCTCCCGCCCCGGAGCCCTCTCCGGAGGACACCGGTACCTTCCCGATCCCGGCAGGCCCGGGCCGTACCCGTGAAATGGGGGCGGGCGGCGGCACAGAGCCGACCGAGGAGGACTACTACCTGGTCTTCAAGAAGTCGATAGACGGCAGCTACCCGACCTCGGGCCAGTTCAGGGGTGACGTGGAGGCGACGTACGGCACGACGCTCCCGCAGCGCGAGGCCGACCGCATGGTCAACCGCTTCACCAACCGCCACACGGCGGAACTGCAGGAAGACCACATCGCGTAAAACCCGGTGTGGATACGTGGAGGGGGCGCCCGGACATCTCCGGGCGCCCCTCCACGTACTGGCACGTACGGCCGTGCTGCGGCCTGGCGGTCGCCTACTCCCCGAGCAGCTTCCTCACCCGCTCCTGGCCCACCGCGAGGAGCAGCGTGGGCAGGCGGGGGCCGGTGTCGCGGCCGACCAGCAGGTGGTAGAGCAGGGCGAAGAAGGTGCGCTGGGCGACCTTGATCTCCGCCGGGAGTTCCTTGGGCGTGGCGTCGGCGGAGAAGCCGGCCTGGACCTTCGGGACTCCGTACACGAGGTGCGTGAGTCCGTCGAGCGACCAGTGCGAGTCGAGGCCGTCGAGGAGGAGCCGCAGTGATGCGCGCCCCTGGTCGTCGAGGGACTTGATCAGCTCGGTGTCGGCCTCCTTGCGGACGACGGTGCGCTGGTCGGCGGGGACCTGGGTGTTGATCCAGGCCTCGGCCCTGTCGAGCCGCGGCCGGACCTCGTCGAGGGACGAGAGCGGGTCGGCGGGGTCGAGTTCGCTGAGGATGCGCAGGGTCTGGTCCTCGGCGCCGGCGGTGATGTCGGCGACGGAGGCGAGCGTGCGGTAGGCCATCGGGCGGGGCGTCTTCGGAAGCTCACCCGCGGCGGTGCCGACGGCACGCGAGTGCGCGGCGACGTCCGCCGGCAGCGCGGAGCCGTCCGCGACCTTGCCCTCCAGCTTGTCCCACTCGTCGTAGAGCCGCTGGATCTCCTGGTCGAAGGCGATCTTGAAGGACTGGTTGGGACGGCGGCGGGCGTAGAGCCAGCGGAGGATCTGCGGCTCCATGATCTTCAGCGCGTCACCGGGGGTGGGCACGCCTCCCTTGGAGGAGGACATCTTCGCCATGCCGGAGATGCCCACGAAGGCGTACATCGGGCCGATGGGCTGCTTGCCGCCGAAGATGCTCCCGACGATCTGTCCGCCGACCTGGAAACTGGATCCGGGCGAGGAGTGGTCGACGCCGGAGGGCTCGAAGACAACACCCTCGTACGCCCAGCGCATCGGCCAGTCGACCTTCCAGACCAGCTTGCCGCGGTTGAACTCGCTGAGCCGCACGGTCTCCGAGAAGTCGCACGCGGTGCAGGTGTACGTCAGCTCGGTGGTGTCGTCGTCGTAGGCCGTGACGGTGGTGAGGTCCTTGCCGCAGTCGCCGCAGTAGGGCTTGTAGGGGAAGTACCCGGCGGAGCCGGTGCCGTCGTCGTCGGCCGCCGCGCCCGACCCCTCGGCGGCTTCGAGCTCGGCCTCGTCGACGGGCTTCTGCGACTGCTTCTTGGCCGGGGCCTTCTTGGTCCGGTACTGATCGAGGATCGCGTCGATGTCCCCCCGGTGCTTCATCGCGTGCAGGATCTGCTCGCGATACGTGCCGGAGGTGTACTGCTCGGTCTGGCTGATGCCGTCGAACTCGACGCCCAGCTCGCCGAGTGCCTCGACCATGGCGGCCTTGAAGTGCTCGGCCCAGCTCGCGTACGGGGAGCCCTTCGGGGCGGGTACCGCGGTGAGGGGCCTGCCGATGTGCTCGCCCCAGGAGTTGTCAACACCCACGACGCCGTTCGGCACCTTCCGGTACCGGTCGTAGTCGTCCCAGGAGATGAGGTGCCTGACCTCGTGGCCCCGGCGGCGGATCTCGTCGGCGACGAGGTGCGGGGTCATGACCTCGCGCAGGTTCCCGAGGTGGATGGGTCCGGACGGGGACAGTCCGGACGCGACGACGACCGGTTTGCCCGGGGCCCGACGCTCCGACTCCTCGATGACCTCATCCGCGTAACGGGAGACCCAGTCGGTGGTCTCGGTGCTCTGAGCCACGATCGGCACGTCCTTCTTTCCTCAGGAGGTGTCTTTGGCCGGCGGTACGGTTCGCACGGCTGACCGCCCCATTCTCCCAGCTCGCCCCGCATCCACGAAAACGGCTTTTCACCGCCCCCGCCGCCCCTACCCGTTCCCGTCCTCTGGGGGCTCCGCCCCCAGACCCCCGCATCGGCCTGAACGGCCTCGTCCTCAAACGCCGGACAGGCTAGTAGTTAGCCCCTCCGGCGTTTGAGGAGCGGGGGTTCGGGGGCAGCGCCCCCGAGTAAGGGACGGGAATGGGTAGGGGCGGCGGGGGCGAAAACTCGCTTTACCCCCATGGGATACTGGACGGATCCACCCGTACCCACGAGGAGAACGGCACCCACCCCATGGCCTCGGTCACGTCCCTCACCGCCCACGTCCACCAGCGCCTGGCGGACGCGCTCACGGCAGCCCTGCCGGAGACCGCGCCCGCGGACCCGCTGCTGCGACGCAGCGACAGGGCGGACTTCCAGGCCAACGGAATCCTCGCCCTGGCGAAGAAGGCGAAGGCCAACCCCAGGGACCTGGCGACGCAGGTCGTCGACCGCCTCGTCAAGGGTGACGTGATCAAGGACATCGAGGTCTCGGGCCCCGGCTTCCTGAACATCACGATCACGGACCGGGCAATCACGGAGAACCTCGCGGCCCGCGCCACGGACCCGGCGGACCGCCTCGGCGTCCCGTTCACGGAGAACCCGGGCACGACGGTCATCGACTACGCCCAGCCGAACGTGGCGAAGGAGATGCACGTAGGCCACCTCCGCTCCGCGGTGATCGGCGACGCGGTCGTCCAGATCCTGGAGTTCGTCGGCGAGACCGTCGTCAGGCGGCACCACATCGGCGACTGGGGCACCCAGTTCGGCATGCTCATCCAGTATCTGGACGAGCACCCGCACGAGCTGGACCACGAGGCCGCCGAGGACGGCGCGGTGTCGGGGGAGGAGGCGATGTCGAACCTCAACCGCCTCTACAAGGCCGCCCGCACGCACTTCGACTCCGACGAGGAGTTCAAGACGCGCGCCCGGCGCAGGGTGGTCGACCTCCAGGCGGGCGACCCGCACACCCTGGCCACGTGGCAGAAGTTCGTGGACGAGTCGAAGATCTACTTCTTCTCGGTCTTCGAGAAGCTGGACATGGAGGTCCGGGACGCGGACATCGTCGGCGAGTCGGGCTACAACGACATGCTGGACGAGACGTGCCGCCTCCTCGAAGAGGCCGGCGTGGCGGTGTGGTCCGAGGGCGCCCTGTGCGTGTTCTTCGACGACGTCAAGGGCCCGGACGGCAACCCGGTCCCGCTGATCGTGAAGAAGTCGGACGGCGGCTACGGCTACGCGGCCACGGACCTCTCGGCGATCAGGGACCGCGTCTTCAACCTGAAGGCGGACAACCTGATCTACGTGGTCGACGCCCGCCAGTCCCTGCACTTCAAGATGGTCTTCGAGACGGCACGCAGGGCGGGCTGGCTGAACGGCGACGCGAAGGCGGAGCAGCTGGCCTTCGGCACGGTCCTCGGCAAGGACGGCAAGCCGTTCAAGACCCGTGAGGGCGAGACGATCCGGCTGGTCGACCTGCTCGACGAGGCGATCGACCGTGCCACGGCGGTGGTCCGCGAGAAGGCCGAGAAGGTCGGCCTGGCCGAGGACGAGATCGTCGAGAACGGCCGGTACGTCGGGATCGGCGCCGTGAAGTACGCGGACCTGTCCACGTCGGCCGTCCGGGACTACAAGTTCGACCTGGACCAGATGGTGTCGCTGAACGGCGACACGAGCGTGTACCTCCAGTACGCGTACGCCCGTATCCGGTCGATCCTCCGCAAGGCCGGGGACGCGCGTCCGCTGGCCCACCCGGAGCTCGCACTTGCCCCGGCGGAGCGCGCGCTGGGTCTGCACCTGGACCAGTTCGGCGAACTGCTCCTGGACGTGGCGTCGGGGTACGAGCCGCACAAACTGGCCTCGTACCTGTACCAGCTGGCGTCGCACCTGACGACGTTCTACGACCAGTGCCAGGTGCTGAGCGACGCGAACCCGAAGGAGGTCGTCGAGAACAGGCTGTTCCTCGTCGACCTGACGGCCCGCACGCTCCACCAGGGCATGGCCCTGCTCGGCATCAGGACGCCCGACCGCCTCTGATCGTCGTCCGAGCTCCACCGGCAGCCACCCAAGACCCGGGCGCGGCCCCTCACCACGGGGCCGCGCCCGGGTCTCGGCACATACGACAACCGGCCCGGCCGCTTCCCCCGTTCGGGTGAAGGAAGTTGAAGGCGTACACGACAGGCGGACCCCCGCGATAGAGGTGACCCGTGCGGCGACAGAGGCCCGCATATGCCACTGGCCTCCGTCCGCGCTGACCTGGCAATCCGTACGAGTGATGGCCAAAGGTTGAGGTGCTCGGGCGCACCCCGGAGTATGCGATGCTGCGGGGCGCAAACCCCAACTCCGGGGAATCCAGAGCCCTGTTGGACCGCACTGGGAGCCCAATGAGCACTGCACTTCCCTTCTCCGTCACCCCGGCCGTCTGGATGGTGTTGACCCGTGCTGCCACTCGTTGAGACCGGCGAAGAGCTGGACGACATGGTCCGCGACGAGGCCCTGTTGCGGCCCGCCGTCATGGACCTGTGCGAGCGCCTCGGGGTGGCCGTGAAGCCGCTGATCCGCTTCATCGAGGGTTCCCTGCCGGTGTACTCCGTCGGTGCCGCGCACGTCGTCAAGCTGTTCCCCGCCTTCGAGAAGATCGACGCCAGGCGCGAGGAGCGGGTACTGAGCCATGTGTACGGCAGGCTGCCGGTTCCGACGCCGCAGGTGTACTCGGCGGGGGCGTACAAGAACGGCTGGTCGTTCGTCCTGATGTCCCGGCTGCCCGGCGAGAGCCTCGCCGACGCGTGGCCGCGGATTCCGGCCGCGGAGCAGGACCGTATCGTCACGGAGGCCGGCGAGACCCTCGCGGCGCTGCACGCACTGAACCCGGCGCCGCTCGCGAGCTCGATCGGCCCCTCCGACTGGGGCCTGTTCGTCGACGCGCAGCGGGCGAACGCGGTGGAGCAGCAGCGCGAGGCCGGCCTCTCGGACACCTGGCTGGAGCAGATCCCGTGGTTCCTGAGCTCGGTGCCGCTGACCCCTCCGGCACGGCGTGTACTGCTGCACACGGAGTTCATGCGCCAGCATCTGACCGTGGACCCGGACGGCTGGCGCCTGACCGGCCTGTTCGACTTCGAGCCGGCGATGATCGGCGACCCGGCGTACGACTTCGTGGGCGTCGGGCTGTTCATCTCGTGCGGGGACCGCCGGCTGCTCAAGCGGTTCTACGAGGCCTACGGGTGCCCGCCGATCGACCCGCACACGCTCATGGCGTACACGCTGCTGCACGTCTACAGCAACCTCCCCGGCTATATGAGCATGCTGCCCGAGCCGCCGGAGCCGACGCTGGACGCGCTCGCCGAGACATGGTTCGGCACCGACTGACGGCCCCCGGAACGGGGCTGCCGCGAAGGGCCGCGCGCTGTCGGCCCTGGTCGGCGGCGGCCCCCGCGGGCGTTGTCAGTGCCGGGTCCTAGAGTCACGGGCATGGCGACTCTTCCGAACCAGCTGCCGACGCTGGCGGCCGACCCGACCGGCCGCTCGCTCGGTCTCGACCTCCCGCCCGGGACGCTGCTCGACACGACGGTCGACGGCCCCTGGGACGAACCGCTGCTGTGGCGGGCCGACGCTCCGGCGGCGCCGGGCGACTGGCTGCGGCTGGCGTCCGCGCGCCGCACGGCGGGCCTGCATCCGGTGCTGCTCGGCGCCGACGCGGACAGCGAACCCCACCCGGACAAGTGGGAGCTGGATCCCGGCCTCGCGTCGTATCCGGGCGACCACGACGCGGAGGAGGTGCTGGCGGACCTCTGGGAGGAGTGCGCGGCCGAGTCGGAGGACGCCGACTGGCCGGGCCTCGCAGCGGCGGGCCCGCCCGGCGCCGACCCGGACGAGCGGGCGGCCGAGGTCGCCGACTCCCTGACCAGCGGCGGGAGTTGGCTGGAGCGGGCGCACCTCGCCCTCGTGCCGGCCCGCCGCAGCGCGGACATCCCGGCGGCCGTCGGCTGGTGCGGCCCGGTCAACCACCTGGACGACGTGGCGCCGCTGTGCGCGGTCCTCCGCTCCTGGGAGGACCGCTTCGGCATACGGATCGTGGCGATGACCTACGACCAGCTGGTCGTCTCCGTCGCGGCCCCGCCCCGGACCCCGGCCGAGGCCGAGGCGGTCGCCGCCGAGCACTACGCGTTCTGCCCGGACAACATCGAGCAGAGCGGCCACGGCTCCCTGCGGACGTACGCCGAGCACGAGGTGCTCGGCGCACGCTCCTGGACGTTCCGGTGGGACTGAGCCGGGCGGCCCTGAACTCCGGGCCGACTTGAGGGCTCAGGGCTTGCGGCTCGGAACTCGCGATTCAGGGCTCGCAATTCAGGGCTCGCGACTCAGGGCTTGCGACTCAGGGCTTGCGGCCCGTGACCGCGTACACGTTGATGTCCGCGTCCGTCACGTCGTTGATGTCGCGGTACCTGACCTTCTCGATGTCGTCGAGGCCGTCGAAGTAGCCGGGCTCGGGCTGCTCGGGGACGGGTGCCGCGTTGTCGGGCCGCCAGTGGTGGGCGGGGACCACACCCGGCTCGTCGACCTCCAGGCCGTTCTCGGTGAGGAACCGCTCGACCTCCGCCTTCGAGCGCAGCACGAAGGTGAAACCGCGCTCGGTGTACGTCCGCTGGACCGCGCGGATGTTCTCGGCGTTGAGGTCCTCGGTGAGATGGCTGAGCACGAGCCGGCTGCCCGAGGGCAGGGCGTCGATCAGCTCGCGCACGATCGGGTAGGCCTTGTCGTCCTCGACGAAGTGCAGGATCGCCACGAGCGCGAGGGCGACCGGCTGGTCGAAGTCGAGGGTCTTCGCGGCCGCTTCGAGGATCTGCGCCGGGTTCTCCAGGTCGGCGTCGATGTAGTCGGTCCGGCCCTCGGGCCCGCTGGTGAGCAGGGCGCGCGCATGGGCGAGGACGACCGGGTCGTTGTCGACGTACACGACCCGGGAGTCGGGGGCGAGCCGCTGGGCGATCTGGTGGACGTTCTCCTGGGTCGGCAGACCCGTGCCGATGTCCAGGTACTGCCGGATGCCCTCTTCGCCCGTCAGCGTGTTCACGGCCCGGCGCAGGAAGTCGCGGTTGTGCCGGACGTCCAGGTAGCCGCGCGGGTTGGCCGCGAGCGCGGCGGCGGCAGCGGCCCGGTCGACCTCGTAGTTGTCCTTGCCCCCGAGGAAGACGTCGTAGACACGTGCCGGGTGTGCCTTGGTGGTGTCGATCCTCCTTCTCAGCTCTGCGGGGTCCTGGCTGAGAGCATCACCGGGCATAGGGCCTCTCCCTGGAGAGTCGCGTCATTAAAGGAGCAACAACCTAACTCTCGGGGCGACTTGATAGTGCCCCGACCGGCAGATCGGCTGTGCGAATCGCGTCCGCCGGGTTTTGCCGACCGCCCGGCCGGGAAAGGAGAGGCACTCAGCCCGGAATGTCGGGCTCGTACTCGTTCCGCCCCCATTCCGAGTCACCGAGCGGGTAGTTGTACGCGGGCCGTCCCACGTTCCCGCTGGTCCGGAAGGGCTGCCCCTTGTTGTCGACGCGTACGGTGCCCTGCTTGGTCCCGCTGGACCAGTCGAGCTCCAGATACCAGCTCACGTTGTGCGCCCGGGCGTCCGCGAAGATGTAGAACACCTCGGGGTCGGACTCGCTCACCTTGTACGGGAAGTCGCGCTGCCCGGCCTTGGGCGAGGTCGCGGGCCGCCCCGCGTCGAGGTTCACACCGAACGACGTGGTCTCCACCCCGCCACCGCACCCGACACCCATCTCGTAGTCGTTCCAGGCGAGCGGCGCGCTCTTCTCCACCACCCGCACGTGCAGCGCCTCCAGGACGACGGTGGCCTGCCCGGTGCCCTGCACGGTCAGCGCGAGCATCTGCTGCCCGCCGGCGACCCCGCCGAGCGCACTGACCCACCCGCGCGCGTCCGACTCACTCGGCGGCGGAGGCACCTGCTCGGGCTTCCGGTCGACGAGGTAGTGCTGACTGCACGGGGACTCCCACTTGTACGGATTGACGGCGACGGTTGGTGCGGAGGCGTCCTCCTTCGCCCCGGAGTCCTGCGCGGCCCCGGCACCGGCCCCGGCGCTCCGGGAGGCGGAGGAGGACGCCGTAGGAGTACCGCTGCGCGAGGCGGACGGCGAGGCCGACCGGCCCTTCGCGTCGCCGGACTCACTGGCCTCGGGACTGCTGTCGAGGGTCTCGGCGGCGGCCCCCACGGACTGCTTCCCGCCCTCGCCGTCGTCGTCCTTGCCCGGCACGAGGTTCACCACGAGGGCTGCCGACACGATCGCGGCGGCCACGGCGGCACCGGCGAGCACGACGGTACGCCGCCGCCGCGCGGCGGGCGCGTCCGGCGCCCCTCCACGCTCGGCCTCGGGACCCCCTGAGCCGACGACATCGCCCCCGGCAGCCGCGTCCACAGCCGACTCCGAAACGGACGCCGAAGCCGAGGCAGTGGTCGACTCCGAGGCAGTGGTCGGATCCGAAGCCAAAACAGAGGCCGAAGCCGAACGGGAGTCACCGCCCGAAGCGGACGACTCACCGACCGCCCCCTCCCCCGCCTTCTGCCCCCGCCGCGCATCCGCGAGAACCCACCGCCGATGCAGCTCCACCAGTTCCTCGGGGGAGGCCTTGCAGGCGCGGGCGAACCGCTCCACGGGCGCGTAGTCCGTCGGCACGGCATCCCCGTTGACATACCGGTGAAGCGTGGACGTACTCGTGTGAAGCCGCTTCCCGAGCACCCCGTAACTGAGCCCGGACCGCTCCTTCAACTGTCCCAAGAGCTCCGAGAACTCGTCCCCCGCCACCGTTCCTCCCTCTCCCACGTCCCGGATCCACGTTCCAGGGGAAGGTCGTTCCCCCAGTTCAGAGCCACTACGAGCGTTCCGGCGTCCCGGAAGCCCCGGCAGGTGTGGCGGCCGGGACAGATCGCCGCACAAGCTTGGGCCATCCAAGCACGCCGCTCCCGTCACCCGGTCGAGCGGCCTGCACCAAGGCCCGTACCGCATCAGGGGGATCACTCATGTCCGCTCGCACCACCCGCACCCGTGTCCTCGCCGCCGCAGCGCTCGCCGTCGCCACGCTGACACTGACGGCCTGCAACAACGGAGAGGGCGTACGCGACGAGGGCGCGTCGGCGGGCACCACGTCCCAGCCGTCGTCCACGCCCACGTCCGAGTCGCAGAAGAACAAGGAGACGACCACGGACGCGGGACAGGCGGCGTCCTCGCCGAACTCGAACTCCAAGCCCAAGGACGGGAAGGGCGCGCAGAACTCGACGGGCTCGACGGGCTCATCGGACTCGTCGAAGTCGTCGGACTCGCAGGACCCCGGCCCCACCCGCACGCCCTGCACCACCGCCAACACCCGCATGGCGGCCACGGTGGTCTCCCGCCCCCTGAACCACCTTCTCCTCACCGTCACCAACACCGGCTCGAAGAACTGCAACGTGATCGGCTACCCGGCCGTCCGCTTCGGCGAGGCGCAGTCGGTCCCGCCGGTCTTCGAGGACTCCAAGCCGCAGGCGGTGCTCACGCTGGCCCCTGGCGAGTCGGGCTACGCGGGCGTGCTCCTCTCGGCGGCGGACGGCAGCGGCTCCAACGGCTACACGGCGAAGTCGCTCGAGGTCTACCTGAACAAGGACGCGGGAGCCGCGGCCAAGCCGTCGCTGCCCGCCAAGGGCGTGTACGTGGACGACTCGATCTCCGTCACGTACTGGCAGCAGACGATGGCGGACGCCCTCACCTGGTGAGCAGCGGGGCTCAGCGCAGCTTCTGCGCCACCTCGGTCGCCCAGTACGTGAGGATGTTCTGGGCGCCGGCCCGCTTGATCCCGGTGAGCGTCTCCAGGATCGCCTTGTCCCGGTCGATCCACCCCTTCTCGGCGGCGGCCTCGACCATCGAGTACTCACCGGAGATCTGGTAGGCCGCCACAGGCACGTCCACGGCGTCCGCGACCCGCGCGAGGATGTCGAGGTACGGGCCGGCCGGCTTGACCATCACCATGTCGGCCCCCTCCTCCAGGTCGAGGGCCAGCTCCCGCAGGGACTCACGCACATTCGCGGGATCCTGCTGATAGGTCTTCCGGTCGCCCTTCAGCGAGGAGGCGACGGCTTCCCGGAAGGGCCCGAAGAAGGCGGAGGAGTACTTGACGGTGTAGGCCAGGATCGACACGTCCTCCCGCCCGATCTGGTCGAGGGCGTCGCGTACGACCCCGACCTGGCCGTCCATCATCCCGCTGGGGCCCACCACATGGGCCCCGGCGTCGGCCTGTACCTGGGCCATCTCGGCGTACCGCTCCAGGGTCGCGTCGTTGTCGACGCGGCCCTCGGCGTCCAGGACACCGCAATGCCCGTGATCGGTGGTCTCGTCGAGACAGAGGTCGGACATCACCAACAGCTCGTCGCCGACCTCGGCCCGCACATCCCGGAGGGCGACCTGCAGAATCCCGTCCGGATCGGTCCCCGGAGTACCCACCGCGTCCTTCTTGGACTCCTCCGGAACACCGAACAGCATGATCCCGGAGATCCCCGCCGCCACGGCCTCCGCGGCAGCCTTCTTCAGACTGTCCCGGGTGTGCTGCACGACGCCCGGCATCGCCGCGATCGGCACGGGTTCGGACACTCCCTCACGCACGAACGCCGGGAGGATGAAGTCAGCGGGATGCAGCCGGGTCTCGGCGACCATGCGCCGCATCACGGGGGTGGTCCGCAGCCGCCGCGGCCGACTGCCGGGGAAGGATCCGTACGTCGTCATACGCCTACGCTACGCCCGCCCCAGGACCCCCTTTGCCGACGAGCCGTCGGCGCCGCACGGCCCTCCCCCACGTCCGTACCGGTCCCCACATGCGCCCGGGACGCCCCGGGTCCAAGCTGGTGGAACAAGGACCCCGACGGCCTCTCTGGGCACAGAACCGCCGCCGTCCCTCCGCCGCGCACCGACGCACGCGCCAGAAGGAGGACGCGATGACGACCGCGCACCACACCCCCACCCCCGACCTCTTCGCCCTCTCGGAGATCCGGGGCCCGGTCCTGAGACCCGACGACGCCGCCTACGCGGCAGAGGTCACGGGCTTCAACCTGTCGCAGCGCCACACGCCGGACGTCGTGGTCGGGGCAACGGGGACGGACGACATCGTCGCGGCACTCCGCTGGGCGACCGCGACGGGCACCCCCGTCTCGGTCCAGGCGACGGGCCACGGCGCGAACTTCCCCATCGACGACGGCCTGCTGATCAACACCGGTCGCATGACCGACGTGCGGATCGACCCGGCCGGACGCACCGCGACGGTGTCCGCCGGAGCGAAATGGCGGGACGTCCTGGAGGCGGCCGCACCCCACGGCCTGGCCGCACTCAACGGCTCCTCGACCGACGTGGGCGTGATCGGCTACACGCTGGGCGGCGGCCTGCCGGTCCTGGGCCGGACCTACGGCTACGCATCCGACCTGGTCCGCTCCTTCCAGGTGGTGACCCCCGACGGAGTCCTGCACGAGACCGACGCGACCCACGAGCCCGACCTGTTCCGGGCCCTGCGCGGCGGCAAGGGCAACGTCGGCGTCGTGACCTCCCTCGTCACCGAGCTGATCCCGCTCTCCCGCATCCTCGGCGGCGCGATCTACTGCGCGGGCACGGACGCGGAGGCCCTCCTCAACGCCTACGCGGAATGGGCACCGACACTGCCCCCGGAGATGTGCACGGCATTCAGCCTGCTCCGCCTCCCCCCGCTCCCCCAGATCCCGGAGCCCCTGCGCGGCGGTTTCTGGTCCCGGATCGCGGTCGCCTGGACAAGCGACCCAGCCGAGGGAAACGACCTCCTGGCCCCCATACGCGCAGCCGCACCACCGGTGATCGACACGGTGGCGGAGATGGACTACACGGCCGTGGACCAGATCTACGCGGAACCCGAGGACCCGCTCCCCGCACGGGAATCGTGCGCCCTGCTCCACGACCTGACCCCGGAGGCCGTCCGGACGTTCCTCGACCAGGTGGGCCCGGCAGCCACGGACTGCCCCCTCCTCCTCGTCGAACTCCGTCACATGGGAGGCGCACTGTCCCGCCCCGCCCCCGTACAGGACGCGGTCTGCGCCCGGGACGCCACGTACTTCCTGGAATCGGTGGCCATCCTGCCCGACCCGAAAACCGCGGAGGCGGTGGAACAGGCCACAACAGCCCTGCAACAGGCCATGGCCCCCTACGGCACGGGCCACACCATGGTCAACATCCACGGCACCCCCGGAAACGAAGCGGACCGGGCCCGAGCCTGGACCCCGGAGGTCTACACCCACCTCCAACGGACCAAGGCCACCCACGACCCGGCAAACCTGCTCCGCTACGGCCACGCGGTACCACCGGCAGCCTGAACGAGAGCCGACCCGCACCGGCACACGACAGCGCGCCGCGCCCCCACCAAGGGACCGCGACGCGCTGCCACACACCTACGTCAATTACGTCGTACGCCTCCGCCGGGACCCCGGCCGACGCTCACTGGGCCGGGTAACGGGATCCCCGGCCTCAAGAGCCGCGGCCCGCCGACGCAACCCGAAGTCCGCCAACGCCTCGGCCAGCCGATGCACGGACGGCTCAGGAGCCATGACATCGACCCGCAGCCCGTGCTCCTCGGCGGTCTTGGCCGTGGCAGGGCCGATACAGGCGATCACGGTCACGTTGTGCGGCTTCCCGGCGATACCCACCAGGTTCCGCACCGTCGAGGAGGACGTGAAGAGAACGGCGTCGAAGCCACCCCCCTTGATCGCCTCCCGGGTCTCCGCAGGCGGAGGCGAGGCCCGCACGGTCCGATAGGCGGTGACGTCGTCGACCTCCCACCCGAGCTCGATCAGCCCGGCGACCAAGGTCTCCGTGGCGATATCGGCACGCGGCAGGAACACCCGGTCGATCGGATCGAAAACCGGGTCGTAGGGCGGCCAGTCCTCCAGCAACCCGGCAGCCGACTGCTCCCCACTGGGCACCAGATCCGGCTTCACACCGAAGGCGACCAGCGCCTTGGCGGTCTGCTCCCCCACCGCGGCGACCTTGATCCCCGCGAAGGCACGCGCATCGAGCCCGTACTCCTCGAACTTCTCCCGCACGGCCTTGACGGCGTTCACCGACGTGAAGGCGATCCACTCGTACCGCCCGGTCACGAGCCCCTTCACGGCCCGCTCCATCTGCTGGGGCGTCCGCGGCGGCTCGACGGCGATCGTCGGCACCTCGTGCGGCACGGCCCCGTACGACCGCAGCTGGTCGGAGAGCGAAGCCGCCTGCTCCTTCGTACGCGGCACGAGCACCTTCCAGCCGAACAGCGGCTTGGACTCGAACCACGACAACTGGTCGCGCTGGGCGGCGGCGGAACGCTCACCGACCACGGCTATCACCGGCCGCCCGCCATCGGGCGAGGGCAGCACCTTGGCCTGCTTCAGCGTCTGCGCGATGGTCCCGAGCGTCGCGGCCCAGGTCCGCTGACGCGTGGTGGTACCGGCGACGGTCACGGTCATCGGCGTATCGGGCTTGCGGCCCGAGGCGACAAGCTCCCCGGCCGCGGCACCCACGGAATCGAGCGTCGCCGAGACGACGACGGTCCCGTCGGACGCCCCGACCTCGGTCCAGCAACGCGTGGACGCCGTACGGGCGTCCACGAACCGCACGTCCGCACCCTGGGCGTCCCGCAACGGCACACCCGCGTAAGCAGGCACACCGACGGCGGCGGCGACACCGGGCACGACCTCGAAGGGCACACCCGCGGCGGCGCAGGCGAGCATCTCCTCGGCGGCATACGCATCAAGTCCGGGGTCACCGGAGACGGCACGGACGACCCGCCTGCCACCCCTCGCGGCCTCCATGACAATATTGGCCGCGTCCTTCGACGCGGGGACGCCGGAGGTGGTTGACGCACCGTCAACTACCGTTAGCTGAGGCGTGTCCGGGCTCGGGCCCGTATCGGTGTCGAGCACGGTGACGTTTCGTCTGGCGTGCGTGCGGACGACGTCGATCACTTCGGGTTCGGCGACCAGGACATCCGCGTTCGCCAGCGCCTCGACGGCGCGCAGAGTCAGCAGTCCCGGATCCCCGGGTCCGGCACCGAGGAAGGTGACGTGCCCGTGTTCGAGGCCGGCGGGAAGGGTGGTGGGGCTCAATGTGCTCGCTCCCCCATCAGACCGGCCGCGCCCTTGGCAAGCATCTCGGCGGCGAGTTCACGGCCGAGCGCCATTGCTTGGTCATGTGTCTCGGGCACGGGACCGGTGGTGGACAACTGCACCAGCGTCGAGCCGTCGGTCGTGCCGACGACGCCGCGCAGGCGCATTTCCTTGACAATCTGCCCGTCGGCCAGAAGGTCGGCGAGCGCACCCACAGGTGCACTGCAGCCGGCCTCCAGGGCGGCGAGCAGGGACCGCTCGGCGGTCACGGCGGCCCGGGTGAACGGGTCGTCGAGCTCGGCGAGCGCAGCGACGAGGTCCGCGTTGTCCGCGGCACACTCGATCGCGAGGGCCCCCTGGCCGGGGGCGGGCAAAACTGTGTCGACGGGCAGGAAGTCGGTCACTTCCCCGATCCGTCCCATCCGCTTCAGTCCGGCGGCGGCGAGCACCACACCATCGAGCTCGCCCTTGCGCACGTACCCGATCCGCGTATCGACGTTCCCGCGGATCGCAACGGTCTCTATCGTCATCCCGTGGTTCCGCGCGTACGCGTTCAACTGGGCCATGCGACGCGGCGAGCCGGTTCCGACCCGTGCCCCGTCGGGCAGTTGCGCGAAGGTGCGCCCGTCGCGGGCGATCAGCACGTCGCGCGGGTCCTCGCGCACCGGCACGGCGGCCAGCACCAGCTCGTCGGGCTGCGCGGTCGGCAGGTCCTTGAGGGAGTGGACGGCGAAGTCGACCTCACCACTCAGGAGCGCGTCACGCAGGGCGGTCACGAAGACCCCCGTGCCACCGATCTGCGCGAGCTGCTCGCGGGACGTGTCCCCGTAGGTCGTGATCTCCACAAGCTCGACGGATCGCCCGGTCACCTGGCTCACGGCATCCGCCACCTGCCGGGACTGGGCCATGGCGAGTCTGCTCCGCCTGGTCCCCAGTCTCAGTGCTTGCCCATTCATGCTCGCCCTCGGTTCTCGGCGCTCTCGAAGTTCTTGCTGTCGAAGTTCTCGCGGTCGAGGTCCAGGCCGTCGAAGGCGGCGCTGTCCTCGTCCCGGCTGTTCCCGTCCCGGCTGTCGTCGGCCCGGGAGACGGCGGCGACCGTCTCGGGTTCCAGGTCGAACAGGGTCCGCAGCGCGTCCGCGTACCCGGCACCGCCGGGCTCGGCGGCCAGTTGCTTGACCCGTACGGTCGGCGCGTGCAGGAGCTTGTCCACGACGCGTCGCACGGTCTGGGTGATCTCGCCGCGCTGCTTGTCGTCGAGGCCGGGCAGCCGGCCGTCGAGCCGGGCGATCTCGCTCGCCACGACATCGGCGGCCATGGCGCGCAGCGCCACGACGGTGGGCGTGATGTGCGCGGCCCGCTGAGCGGCGTCGAAGGCGGCGACCTCGTCGGAGACGATCCGCCGCACCTGGTCCACGTCGGCGGCCATCGGGGCGTCGGCGGACGCCTCGGCGAGGGACTCGATGTCGACCAGCCGCACCCCGAGCAGCCGGTGCACGGCCGCGTCGATGTCGCGGGGCATGGCGAGGTCGAGCAGGGAGAGCACGGGCAGCGGCCGGGGCACCTCGGCGACGGGCTCGGGCCGACGCCGCTCGGGCACCCGCCCGAGGGTGGCCGCGGCGGCGGCGAGGGCTGCGACGGCCTCGGTGTCGATCTCGGGCGTACGGCGGCCCTCGCGACGGTCGACGGTGCCGTTGTCCACCCAGGCGGCGTGCTGTTCCAGGGTGGCCGCGTCCATGCCGGCCACCGCGGCCTCCCCCATGACGGAGAAGCCGGTGGAACCCTGCACGGCGGAACCCTGCCCGGCGGACAGGTCCAGCGGACAGCCGTCCTCACTGCCGACGCTGGTGGGCGGAAGGCCGGACCGTACGGCGGCGGAGTCGGCGGCGCGCTCCACGGCGGGCGCGCCCGTGCGTCCCTCGACGGCCTCGGCCACGAGGTCCGCCGTCAGAACGAGCCCGGTCGCGCCGGTGCAGGACACGACGACATCGGCACGTGTCAGCTCGCCCGGCACCGACTCCATCGGTACCGCGCGGGCCAGCACGTCCACGTCGTCCTGCTCAGCCGGGCGCTGTCCGTACTGCTCGGCGAGCAGGGCCGCGAGGCGCTCCGCCCGGTCGAACGTCCGGTTGGCGACGACCAGCTCGGTCACCCCGGCCCGCGCGAGCGTCGCCGCGGCGAGCGAGGACATGGAGCCCGCGCCGATCACGAGGGCCCGCTTGCCCTTGAGCCAGGCGTCGACCGGGGCGCCGGACGACAGCTGCTCCAGGCCGAAGGTCACCAGGGACTGCCCGGCCCGGTCGATACCGGTCTCGGAGTGGGCGCGCTTGCCGACCCGCAGCGCCTGCTGGAAGAGGTCGTTCAGCAGCCGCCCGGCCGTGTGCAGTTCCTGCGCGGTGGCGAGGGCGTCCTTGATCTGGCCGAGGATCTGCCCCTCGCCGACGACCATCGAGTCGAGCCCGCAGGCCACCGAGAAGAAGTGGTGGACGGCCCGGTCCTCGTAGTGCACGTACAGATAGGGAGTGAGCTCATCCAGCCCGACCCCGCTGTGCTGCGCGAGCAGCGTGGAGAGCTCGGCGACGCCCGCGTGGAACTTGTCCACGTCGGCGTAGAGCTCGATCCGGTTGCAGGTGGCGAGCACCGCGGCCTCGGCGGCCGGCTCGGCGGCGACCGTGTCCTGGAGCAGCTTGATCTGGGCGTCCGCGGACAGCGCGGCCCGCTCCAGGACGCTGACCGGAGCGCTGCGGTGGCTCAGTCCGACGACAAGAAGACTCATGCCGGCATCACGGCGGGGACATCCCCGTCGGGTCCTTTCCCGGCCTCCTTGGCCGCGGCGGCCGCCTCGGCCTCCGCCTCCATCGCGGCCCCGGCCTGCGCCTCGGCCTCCTCGCCGGCCTTGCGCTGCTCGTGGAAGGCGAGGATCTGCAGCTCGATGGAGAGATCGACCTTGCGTACGTCGACACCGTCCGGGACGGTCAGCACGGTCGGCGCGAAGTTCAGGATGGAGGTCACACCCGCGGCGACGAGCCGGTCACAGACCTGCTGGGCGGCACCCGCGGGGGTGGCGATGACACCGATCGACACACCGTTGTCGTCGATGATCTTTTCCAGCTCGTCGGTGTGCTGCACGGGGATCCCGGCGACGGGCTTGCCCGCCATCTCGTGATCGGCGTCGATCAACGCCGCGACGCGGAACCCGCGCGAGGCGAACCCACCGTAGTTGGCCAGCGCCGCGCCGAGGTTACCGATACCGACGATCACGACCGGCCAGTCCTGGGTGAGGCCGAGCTCACGCGAGATCTGGTAGACGAGGTACTCGACGTCGTAGCCCACACCGCGCGTCCCGTACGACCCGAGGTACGAGAAGTCCTTGCGCAGCTTGGCGGAGTTGACCCCCGCCGCGGCCGCGAGCTCCTCGGAGGAGACCGTGGGTACCGAGCGCTCCGACAGAGCGGTGAGGGCTCGGAGGTACAGCGGAAGCCTGGCGACGGTGGCCTCGGGAATCCCTCGGCTGCGGGTCGCCGGTCGGTGAGTTCGGCCAGTTGCCACGGTGCTCCTGCGGGTAGCGCGGGGCTTCAGGCGGTCGCACGTACCTAGACCGCCCCGTCGAATGCAGGCTATGTCTTTGTGAACGCGTGCACAAAGATGGTGTCCGATTTGCCCGGCCAACGTGACCGGGGTCACGCACCCCTGGCGCACCCGTACGGAACCGGCGCACGCGCACCTTCGTTCCTCACATGTTGGGGGCAAAACCGCACACTCTCCTCTACGATCCCCGCCCCCGAGTCCGAACCGCCCTCGATCCTAAGTGACTTTCCGGACCCCTTGGACGTCTCGGTCAGGCCACGGTTCCATTACTCCGCCCCCTTGGCTACGCCTTGAGCGCCCTGCGCAGCCGCTCCTCGTCCACCCGCCAGAACGTGTGCTGGGCCCCGTCCACCAGCACCACCGGGATCTGCTCCCAGTACTCGCGGTGCAGTTCCCCGTCCTGGGTGATGTCCTTCTTCTCCCAGCGGACACCGAGATCAGCACAGACCTTCTCCACGACTTCCTGTGCGTCTTCGCACAAATGGCAGTCGGGCTTCCCGATCAACGTGACCAGCCGCTCCCGCGACACCTTGTTCTCCGCCCGACGCTCACCACGCCGAAAAATGGGACTCATACCCTCCATTGTCCCGCCCCGGTCGGCTGCGCCCGTAAGGGCGCGGGGCGGGATGCGCCCAAGAACGGTCCCGAAGGGATGAGTTCTTTAACGACACGGTCGCGGAGAGTTCACAGCCTCCAAACCTCCCGACTCCGGAACCACCGAACAAACTGGCTATGCTCACGCCATGGCCGCTCTCGGATGGCTCACCCCCCGTAGGCGCTCCGCCACCGCGCGGAGCGTGCTGGCAGGCGAGGCCTCGGCTGAGGCAGCGCGCAAGTCCTCCCAGGAGCTGGAGGAGCTCGCGCACGAAGCCGCGCCCGCAGGCACCGAACCGGAGTTCCCGGTCATCGGTGACGACAAGGCCGCCGCGTTCTTCGACCTCGACAACACCGTGATGCAGGGCGCCGCGATCTTCCACTTCGGCCGTGGCCTCTACAAGCGGAAGTTCTTCGAGTCCCGCGACCTCTACCGGTTCGCCTGGCAGCAGGCCTGGTTCCGGCTGGCCGGCGTCGAGGACCCCGAGCACATGCAGGACGCCCGCGACTCGGCGCTGTCCATCGTGAAGGGCCACCGCGTCTCCGAGCTGATGTCGATCGGCGAGGAGATCTACGACGAGTACATGGCCGAGCGCATCTGGCCCGGCACCCGCGCACTCGCCCAGGCCCACCTGGACGCGGGCCAGAAGGTGTGGCTGGTCACGGCCGCCCCGGTGGAGATCGCCACGGTGATCGCCCGCCGCCTGGGCCTGACCGGCGCGCTCGGCACGGTCGCCGAGTCGGTCGACGGCGTCTACACCGGCAAGCTCGTCGGCGAACCGCTGCACGGCCCCGCGAAGGCGGAGGCGGTACGCGCCCTGGCCGCGGCGGAGGGCCTGGACCTCGGCCGCTGTGCCGCGTACAGCGACTCCCACAACGACATCCCGATGCTCTCGCTGGTCGGGCACCCGTACGCGATCAACCCGGACGCCAAGCTCCGCAAGCACGCCCGCAGGCTCGACTGGCGGCTGCGCGACTACCGCACGGGCCGCAAGGCGGCGAAGGTCGGCATTCCCGCGGCGGCAGGCGTCGGCGCGGTCGCCGGCGGCACGGCGGCCGCGATCGCCCTGCACCGCCGCCGTCGCTGACACCGACGCCACCGCTGACACAGCGTCGCCGGCACCCCTCGAACACCCGCTGACCAGCGGCCCCCCGGCACAGACATGCGGGCAATCGTGCTGTCCTACCCGCGCAGAGCCCCCGCCAGTCCCGTTAACGGCACCCGGCCACAACACGCCCCGGACTCAGACGGAACACGGAATCATTCGATCAACAACCGGTCACTCTCCGGCACTTGATGAGGCGTCATTCGGTAACAGAAGCGACGTAATCGATGATTTGAGCAACTGGGTGTAGCACTGCCTGTACGAAGCGTTATTCTCCTCAGACGCATGACGGGCCCCGCTCTTCGCTACGACGGGTGAACGGTCCGGTACTGCACGTGATGGAAGCTCTGCCTCTGGGAGTCCCGTGTACCCACACGTCGGGGTTGACGCCTCGGGCCTGGCTACGCTGCGCGCAACGGTCATCGACCGCCTGCGCGGCTTCGTCCCCACCGCGTACGCCGTCCCCGCCCTCGCTGTCTCCGCCGCGCCCGTCGGCCCGTGCTACGCACTGGCCGACGGCAGCGCGGCGGTGGGCAGACGAGGTCGTTCGAGCGCGTCGGCCACCACCGCACGCCGCCCGGCCGCAGACAGTGACAGCGCCCGGATGATGGACCTCGTGGAGCGCGCACAGGCCGGTGAGGCCGAGGCCTTCGGCCGGCTCTACGACCAGTACAGCGACACTGTGTACCGCTATATCTATTACCGCGTCGGCGGGAAGGCGACCGCGGAAGACCTCACAAGCGAGACGTTCCTGCGCGCCCTGCGCCGCATCGGCACGTTCACCTGGCAGGGCCGTGACTTCGGCGCCTGGCTCGTCACCATCGCCCGCAACCTCGTCGCGGACCACTTCAAGTCGAGCCGCTTCCGGCTCGAAGTGACCACCGGCGAGATGCTCGACGCCAACGAGGTCGAGCGCTCCCCCGAGGACTCCGTCCTGGAGTCCCTCTCGAACGCGGCGCTGCTGGATGCCGTCCGCCGCCTCAACCCGCAGCAGCAGGAGTGCGTGACCCTGCGCTTCCTCCAGGGCCTCTCGGTCGCCGAGACCGCCCGCGTGATGGGCAAGAACGAGGGCGCGATCAAGACCCTCCAGTACCGGGCGGTGCGCACACTGGCCCGGCTCCTCCCGGAAGACGCCCGCTGAGACCCCGTACACGGCGGGCCCTGCCCCGCCCCCTCTCCGTACGACTCCGTATGACTCCATACGCTCAGCGATGCCCAACTCACCGTCCGTGAAAGTCCGTTGACTTCGCGGTCCGATCATCCGTCGTCCGTAACCCAAGTGCCGAGCCGCTCGTTGTGCGGGATACAGGCTCCCTGTGGTCACTCCCTGGCCGACTTCGATCACTCGATCGAGTGATCGTGGTCAGGGTGTGCAACCCTCAGGACCCCCTGGGGAGTCGACCGTGATGACGAGAGGAGGTGCCGCCAGTGATCGCGAACGTATCGGCGCACCGGCGGGCGAACGCCTTCGCCCAGGCCCTGGATGAGCAGCCCGACCGGGGCACGGCGGCCGAGCAGTCCGAAGGACCCGCTCCGGCCGTCGTGGACCGGCCCGAGCACGGCCGGATGCTGTCCCTGGCGACCGGCCTCGGCGAACTGCCCAAACCGGAGCTGGACCCCGAGGTCAAGGTCGTCCAGCGGGCCCAGCTGGTGGCCGCGATGGAGGCCATGCTCCAGGAGGGCACGGCCGCGGGAGGCGGGGCGGCGGACCCTTCGGTGCCCGAGCAGCGCTCCCACCGGGGCCGGGGCGCGCACCGGGCGACCGGGCTGGGGAAATTGCGACCGCGTTCCCGGCTGTCGAAGGGGCTCGCCGCGGGCGGGCTCACCGTCGGTGTGGCCGCCGGAGCCTTCAGCGGTGTCGCCGCTGCCAGTTCCGACGCCCTGCCCGGTGACTCGCTCTACGGGCTCAAGCGCGGCATGGAGGACCTCAAGCTGGGCATGGCCGACGGCGAGGGCGACCGCGGCCGGCTCTACCTCGACCAGGCCTCCACCCGGCTGAGCGAGGCGCGCCGCCTGATGGAGCGCGGCCGCTCGGGGCCCCTGGACCACGAGTCCCTGGGCGAGATCCGGCGTGCGCTGTCCGGCATGCAGCACGACGCCTCCGAGGGCCACCGCCTGCTGCACGAGGCCTATGAGCGGGACCCGGACTCCCTGGGCCCCATCCAGGCCCTCTCCGCCTTCTCCCAGTCGCACCGCGACGCCTGGGGCGCCCTGCGCGACCGGCTGCCCGTGCAGCTCGGCGACGTCAGCCGCCAGGTCAGCTCGGTCTTCGACGCCATAGACGAAGAGGTCGAACCGCTGCGCTCGCTGCTCCCGCAGCCGCCCTCCCCGGAGGGCACCGGCCGCCACCGCGGCGCGAGCTCGGACACCACAGGCTCGTCCCGTACGGACCGGCCGACCGCCCCCAGCGCCACCGGCGGCGGCTCGTCCGACGGCACCGGTTCCAGCAGCGGCAACCCCAAGCCGTCCACCTCCAAGACCCAGGACGACGGCCTGCTCGGCGGCAACACCGGCGGCCTCCTGGACCCGCCCGAGGACGAGACGAGCGCCTCCCCGTCCGGCAAGAACACCCCACCGGCAGAGCCGGACGTGACCCTGCCACCCCTCCTCCCGGGCCTGCTCCCGGGCCTGGGAATCGACAGCGAGGACGCCGACTAGCTTCTTCGGATACGTCGGTGGGGGCGCCCCTTGTGACAAGGGGCGCCCCCACCGACGTATCCAGAAGTCCTGGACGTATCCAGGACCCTTAGAAGAACACCGACCTGCGCTGCACCAGAAGCTTGTAGAGCGTGTGCTGGATCTGCTCTCTCACCTGGTCCGTCAGGTTGAACATCAGCATCGGATCCTCTGCCGCCTCCGGCGGGTAGCCGTCGGTCAGGATCGGTTCGCCGAACTGGATCGTCCACTTCGTGGGGAGCGGGACGCCGCCGAGCGGGCCCAGCCACGGGAAGGTGGGCGTGATCGGGAAGTACGGGAAGCCGAGGAGACGGGCCAGCGTCTTGGAGTTGCCGATCATCGGGTAGATCTCCTCCGCGCCCACGATGGAGCACGGGATGATCGGGGTGCCCTGGCGCAGAGCGGTCGACACGAAGCCGCCGCGCCCGAAGCGCTGGAGCTTGTAGCGCTCGCTGAACGGCTTGCCGATGCCCTTGAAGCCCTCCGGCATCACCCCCACCAGTTCGCCGCGCTCCAGGAGCCGTTCGGCGTCCTCCGCGCAGGCGAGCGTGTGACCGGCCTTGCGGGCCAGTTCGTTGACCACCGGCAGCATGAAGACCAGGTCGGCCGCGAGGAGCCGCAGATGGCGGCCGTCGGGGTGGTTGTCGTGGACGGCGACCTGCATCATCAGGCCGTCCAGCGGCAGTGTCCCGGAGTGGTTGGCGACGATCAGCGCCCCGCCCTCCGACGGGATGTTCTCGATGCCCTTCACCTCGACACGGAAGTACTTCTCGTAGAGGGGCCGCAGCATGGACATCAGGACCTGGTCGGTGAGCTCCTGGTCGTAACCGAAGTCGTCGACCTCGTACTCACCCGTCAGTCGCCGCCGCAGGAAAGCCAGACCGCCGGCGATACGCCGGTCCCAGCCATCCTCCTGCGGCTTCTCCACAGCAGCCGGTTCCTCACGCGTCACAGGAACATCATCCTGCGGAATCGTTCGTGCGGGCAGGGGCTGGACCTCACGAACCACCACGGGCTCGCCCTTGCGCCTGCTCCCCGCGCCCCGGCGCCGCGGCGGCCGCTGTACGGCGCTCCCGCGGGACCGGTCGTCGTCGAACGGAATGACCTTGGCGTCCGCCATCGTTGATGCGCTCCTCAGTTGGCGCTCTGCGTCGGGAGGTGGCCACCGCCGAGTACAGGCAGTGCCGCGATGCGGTCGACGGCCCCCGCAAGGGCCTCGGGGGGCAGGAGTCCGGGCCCTCGGCTGCGTGCGAAGTCCGCGAAGGTCTCCGCGGTCGTGTACCTGGGACCGTAGCCGAGCGTCTCGCGCATCTGCCGGGTCGCCACGACCCGGCCATGGGTGAGCAGCCGCAGCTGCTCGGGCGAGAAGTCCGTCATGCCCAGCGTACGCAGCGCCGAGCCCACCCAGCTCACCGCGGGCATCAGCACGGGAACCGTGGGCCGGCCCAGCCGCCGCGCGCACTGCGAGAGCAGCAGGACACCGTCGCCGGCGATGTTGAACGTGCCGCTGTTGAGCGTGCCGCGCCGCGGCTCGTGCGAGGCGATCCGCAGCACCTCGATCACGTCGTCCTCGTGCACGAACTGCAGCCGCGGGTCGTAGCCGAGCACGGTCGGCAGCACGGGCAGCGAGAAGTACGCGGCGAGCGGCGAGTCCGCGCTCGGCCCGAGGATGTTCGCGAACCGCAGCACACACACGGCGACGTCGGGCCGCCGCCGCGCGAACCCCCGCACGTACCCCTCGACCTCGACCGTGTCCTTCGCGAAGCCGCCACTGGGCAGCGACTTGGGCGGGGTCGTCTCGGTGAAGACGGCCGGATCACGCGGAGCCGACCCGTACACGTTGGTACTGGACTTCACGACGAGCCGCTTGACCGTCGGCGACTTCTGGCAGGCGCCCAGCAGCTGCATGGTGCCGATGACGTTGGTCTCCTTGACCGTGGTCCGGCTGCCGCCGCCCAGCGGGGTGGCCGTCACGTCCAGGTGCACCACCGTGTCCACGGAGTGCTCCGCGAGCACCCTGGCGATGGCGGGCTGCCTTATGTCGGCCCGTACGAAGTCGGCGCCGCCCAGGTGATGCTCCGGCGGGACCGCGTCCACGGCGACCACCCGGTCCACCTCGGGGTCACGCTGAATCCGTCGTACGAACCGGCCCCCCAGCTGACGGGCCACTCCGGTCACGAGCACGACCTTCCCCAAGATCAGCGCCTTCCTTCCAGCCGTCGACGACATGCTGCTCGTACTGTGCCGTTCGTACTCTGCCGTGTTCCCCGTGACGGCCACGTTAGCGGGTCGGTGTTGCGCTGTGATGACCGCCCGATGCACGAAGTGACGGCACCCCCGTACGTACGATCAGACCCAGCCATTCGCCGCACAGTCGTAGGCCCAGACGTACGCACGGCGTTCGTCCTGCCGGACAGCACGGCAGAGGAACGCGGCAGGGGAACAGCGAATACGACTGTGGCCCCCCACCAGCCGGTGGGGGGCCACAGAGCGCACTGTCACAGCGTCGTCGCCCACCGTCTGCCCTGCTTGTGGCGGGTGACCGCTGTCCGTCGCGACTTACTTCTTGTTGCGACGCTGAACGCGAGTGCGCTTGAGCAGCTTGCGGTGCTTCTTCTTGGCCATCCGCTTGCGCCGCTTCTTGATAACAGAGCCCACGACTACCCTCGCTCACTTCTCTTTACTCGTTGCTGGGCTGCATGGGCCCACACGACTTATGAGGGGCCAGCCTACCCGCCTGAGCGCCGAGGTCGTAATCGAGGAGTTCCGGGTGAGACCCCGGGGACGCGATCGAGCCGTCCCGGGACCTCCCCGGACCGCCGTCAGGCTGTCTCCACCCCCACGTAGGACTCGCGAAGGTACTCGTGAACCGCTTGCTCCGGGACTCGGAATGACCTCCCGACCCGGATCGCGGGCAGATGACCGCTGTGCACCAAGCGGTACACGGTCATCTTCGACACTCGCATCACCGAGGCGACTTCCGCCACGGTAAGGAACTGAACCTCGTTCAGAGGCCTCTCGCCAGCAGCCATGACACACCTGAACCTTCCGCACTCGACGGTCACCGGCTTCCCCTTCCGGTGACACTTCGTCGTTGCGTGCTCACTCCCCAGAGTAGGGGCGTGTGATGCGAGTGGGGAAGAGGAGGGGCCATCGGCGGCCTACTGTGACAGACACGCTCGATTGAGTACATAGCGAGTAAGCGGTCGGTAGTAATCAGACCGCACAGCGTCATCAAGTGGAACGACGACGGACACCCGCCCCTCTGCCTCTCCGACGAACAGCGCGGGATCGTCGGTGTCACCCAGGCCGATGGCCTCGAACCCCAGCTGACCTGCTCCGCAGACCCAGCCGTGGTCTCCCACCACGAGCTCCGGGAGCTGTCGGCCGGCCTCCGCAGCGACGGCCAGAGCGGTACGAACCGGGAGGGGAGAGTGCGTGTGCGCGCCGGTCTCACGACCGGGGTCCCACGCCCCGGGTTCGCGCACCAGCGCGACTCCTCGTACGTAGTCAAGGTTGTACGTGCGTAGACCGAACCGGGTCGTTATGTCGACAGAGTGACCATGCGCGGGGGTGAGGACGGTACACCCCGCCGCCGACAGAGCGTCCGCGAGCGCGGCGTAGAAACCGATCAGCCGGTGCGGGTGTCCGGTACCGAGCAGCACCGGGGAGCGGTTCCGTGCGGCTTCCGCAAGCCGGGCGGCGAAGGCATCAAGAGCCGCCAGGGTTCGCTCAGGATCGATCACATCGAAGCCAGATGTGTGCCGCGGATCGGCCGACACCCCGCACTTGTCCGCCATCAAAGCGATCAGATCCGGTTGTTCCCATGTCCATTCGGGGTCAAGCCCGATCGTCACCCGCGGATCCCGCGCGGCGAACAACCGATAGCTCCTGAGACTCGCCTCCCGCGAGGTGGCCACCGTCCCCGCCAGCCTCGCCGCCAGCAAATGCGCCCGCAACGCTCCACTACTCAACACGCCCCGATGCTGACGCATCCACCCACCCCCCACCCCCAAAACCCCTGAAACACCCCACAGTTGGCGTAACGGGGTCTAGGGCGAGGGGACGGCTGAGGCTTTCTTTCGCCCCCGCCGCCCCTACCCATCCCCATCCCTTACTCAGGGGCTCCGCCCCCGAACCCCCAAAAGACTGCGCAGTTCCCCGCGCCCCTAGGTTTTTAGGGGCGCGGGGAACTGCGCGACCAGCCACAGCGGGTCCGCACCCGACAACACACCCCACGGGGTCTGGGGCGGAGCCCCAGAGGAATGGGACGGGTAGGGGCGGCGGGGGCGAAAAAAGCCAGGCCCCCCGGCGGAGCCCTACGCCAACAACCCCCGCAACGGAAACACGGCCCGCCGCGCAGCCAGCACAGCCTGGTCAAGACGGTCGGCGGGGTCATACCCCGACTCCCACCCCCTCCACGACACAGGCCACCGCCCATCAGTCATCCGCGCAGGCGCGAGCTGCCGCGTACGAGCAAAAACCTCCTGCCGCCACCCCTCGGGAACCACCGTCTCCGGCGCAATCTCCCGCCCCGCGGCAACAGCCACCAGATGCGTCCACGACCGAGGCACCACATCCACCACGGCATACCCGCCCCCACCAAGAGCGACCCACCGCCCCTCGGCGTACTCGTGCGCCAGCTCATGACAGGCCACCTGCACAGCACGCTGCGCATCCAACGACACGGCAAGATGAGCGAGCGGATCCTCGAAGTGCGTATCGGCCCCGTGCTGAGTGACCAGCACCTGCGGCCGAAAGTCCGCGACCAGCTCCGGCACGACGGAGTGAAAGGCCCGCAGCCACCCCGCGTCCCCGGTCCCGGCCGGCAACGCCACATTCACGGCGGACCCCTCCGCGGACGCGGCCCCGGTCTCCTCCGGCCACCCGGTCTGCGGAAACAGGGTCCGAGGATGCTCGTGCAACGACACGGTCAGCACCCGCGGATCCTCCCAGAACGCGGCCTGCACCCCGTCCCCGTGATGCACGTCCACATCCACGTACACGACCCGCTCGGCCCCGAGCTCCAGCAACCGGGCAATGGCCAAGGAAGCGTCGTTGTAAATGCAGAACCCCGACGCACCGCCAGGCATCGCATGGTGCAACCCACCCGCGAAGTTCACCGCGTGCAGCGCCTCACCCCGCCACACGGCCTCGGCGGCTCCCACCGACTGCCCGGCGATCAGCGCGGACACCTCATGCATCCCGGCGAAGGCGGGATCGTCCATGGTCCCCAGCCCGTACGCCCCGTCCGCACCCCGCGGATCCGCGGAAGCGGCCTTGACCGCCTCGATGTAGTCCTCCCGGTGCACGAGCCGCAGGGTCGAGTCCCCGGCCGGCTTGGCCGAGACGACCTCCACCTCCCGGTCGAGCCCGAAGGCGTCGACCAGTCGCCGGGTCAGCGCCAATCGGACCGGATCCATCGGATGATCCGGGCCGAAGTCATAGCCCGTTACTGCCTCGTCCCACATCAGCTGTGCGCGGCCGCTCATGCCCGTCACCGTATCGGGAAGGTTCAGAAGCGAACGACTTGGCGTACACCAACGTCACCAGCACCAACACCATCGGCACGAGCATGGCCCCCCGATAACTCCACGCATCGCCCAGGGCTCCCACCAAGGGCGAACCGATCAAGAACCCCACATAGTTGAAGATATTCAGTCGAGCGACGGCCGCATCCGCAGCCCCGGGGAAGAGCCGTCCGGCGGCCGCGAAGGTCTGCGGCACGATCACGCACAACCCGAAGCCCAGCAGCGTGAAGCCGAGCATCCCGACCCAGGCCCCCGGCGCCCCCGCCACCACCGCGAACCCCACCGCCGCGACCACCGCACCGGCCCGCACCACCGTCACGGCCCCGAACCGCCGCACCCCGAAGTCCCCGACGGCCCGCCCGATGAGCGTGGTGACCATATAGACGTTGTACGGAACGGTCGCCAGCTGCTCCGAACTGCCGAGCACGTCCTGCAGATACTTGGCGCTCCAGTTGGAGACGGTCGAATCCCCGATGTACGCGACGGCCATCACCAGACACAGAGGCAGCAGCAACTTGAACCCGACGACGCCGCCACCGCTCCCGTCCTCGCCCTGTGCCTTCGCCTCGGCCTCGGGCCCGCTCCCGTCGACGTACCACCGGCTCCCCACGAACGCCGCGGGCAACAACACCACGACCACCGGCAGATAGGACACGAACAGCGCCAGGTCCCAGTGCGCCCCCACCCACGCGAGCGACGCCCCGACGATCCCGCCGAGGCTGAACGCCGCGTGGAACCCGAGCATGATGCTGCGCCCGTACCTGTGCTGAAGGCTCACCCCGAGCATGTTCATGGAGGCGTCGAGCGATCCGACGGCCAGCCCGAAGGCGGCGAGAGACAGCGCGATCGCCCACAGCCCGTCGCCGGCCCCCACCCCGAGCAGCGCCAGCAGCACGACCGGCTGCGACCAGCGCAGTACGTGACTGGGCGGCACCCTCTTCACCAGCTGCTCGGTGCAGACACTGCCGACCCCGGCGAGGATCGGCACAGCGGCCAGGAAGGCGGGCAGCAACGCGTCGGATATCCCGTACCGGTCCTGGATCGCCGGGATTCGTGTCACGAGCAGCGCGAAGGCGATGCCCTGGGCGAAGAAGCTGAATGCCAATGAAGCCCGGCCACGCCGCAGCACATCTGTCATGGCGGCTCAGCGTAGGGCTCCGGCTTACTCGTGGGTAGACGGTTCAAAGATGAATTTTGTTCAACTCCGGCCCTGGAAGATCAACTTGGCGGCCGGCGGGGCGGAAAGTCAGCCCTGAAGCAGGCCGATCAGCTCCCCCATGTCCCCGAAGAGCCGGTCCGCCCCCGCCAACCGCTCGGCCGGCGTCATCGCCGTGAACCCGTACACATCCATCCCGGCCGCGACGGCCGCCCGCACCCCGAGCGGACTGTCCTCGACGACAAGGCACTTCTCCGGCGGCACACCCATGCGCTCAGCCGCGTGCAGGAACAGATCCGGCGCCGGCTTGCCCCGCCCCACGTCCTGCGAACTGAAGATCCGCCCGTCGTCAAACCACCGGTCAAGACCGGTCTTGCGATGCCCGACCCGGATCCGCTCATGACTCCCCGACGACGCCACACAGTACGGAACCCCGTCCGCGGCCAGCTTCTCCAGGACCTCCACGGCCCCCGTCACCGGCTCCAACTCCCGCTCGAAGGCAGCGAACACCCGCGTATGAAAGACATCGTCGAAGTCGGCAGGCAGCCGCTCCCCGGTCCGCTCCTCGACCATGTCGTGTACGCGATGCATGGCGGCGCCCATGTAGTCGCGCAGGGACTCCTCGTACGAGGTGGGATGCCCCAGCTCGGTGAGATAGGCGGCCAGCAGCGTGTTGGAGATCGGCTCACTGTCCACGAGGACGCCGTCATTGTCGAAGATCACCAGTTCGTAGCGCATGACAAATACCCTAAACGCAAGAAAGCCCCCGCACCGAAGTGCGGGGGCTTTCTCCAATATTTGTTCGGCGGTGTCCTACTCTCCCACAGGGTCCCCCCTGCAGTACC